>JANQQT010000213.1 GCA_028284925.1 Phycisphaeraceae bacterium
TTTTTTAGCGAGAAGGGTGACGCGACCGGAAGCGACATCTTCATCGTCGATCAGGATGGTGTTAGCGACGGCGACCTGACGCGTATCCGGGAGCATGGCGTTGAGTTTCTTTCTATTCTCGACAATGGTCCGTTTTAGTTTGGCGAGTTCGGCGGCGCGTTTGTTTTCGCCGAGGCCGCGCGCGGGACGATCGCCGTGGGTGACGCCTGCAAAGACGGCCTGCATGGTGTAGTAATCGCGTTGGAGGATGGGGTCGAATTTATGGTTATGACAACGTGCGCAGCCCATCGTGAGACCGAGGAAGGCAGTGCCGGTGGTGTTGACCATGTCGGCGAGTTCATCCTGTCGCTGCATCAGGGTAAGGTTGGCATCGGGACTCTTGACGACATCGGTCGGGCCGCCGACGATGAAACCTGTGGCGACGTCGACGCCGACGGAGTCGCCGGCGAGTTGTTCGAAGATGAATCGGTTGTAGGGTTTGTCTGCATTGAGTGAGTTGATGACGTAGTCGCGATATCGCCAGGCATTGGGGCGCGGGGTGTTGGTTTCAAAACCATTGGTTTCGGCGAAGCGAACAACATCAAGCCAATGGCGTGCCCAGCGTTCACCGTAGCGAGGTGATTTAAGGACACGTTCGATAAGGCGGGTCCATGCCTGAGGGGATTGATCGCGAAGGAACTGTTTTACCTGAGCGGGCGTAGGAGGGAGTCCGTGCATGGCGAGGTAAAGGCGACGGATAAGCGTGCGTCGATCAGCGCGTTTGCTGTAGGTGAGGCCTTTTTCATTAAGTCGGTGTTGGATGAAGGCGTCGATGGGATGCGAGTTTGGGGTGGCGAGTGATTTCGGGACGGTGGGGCGCTGGACGGGTTTGAAGGACCAGTGATCGGTGGTGAGCTTGCGGATTGGGGCGTTGGAGCCGATCTTTCCACCGCGCCACTTCATGCCCTGGTCGATCCAGCGACTGAGGAGTTCGATTTCGGCGGCGGTAAGTCGTCGGCCTTTGGGCGGCATGACGGCGTCTTTTTCGAGTCCCTTAACCAGGCGAATGAGGTGGCTCTTGCTTGCTTTGCCAAGGACGACGCCGGGTTCACCAGAATCACCACCGCGAAGGATGGCGTGGTGTGAATCGAGGCGAAAGCCGTTTTTCTGAGTTTTGGGGCCGTGACATTTATAGCAATGAGCTTTTAGGATAGGCTCGATGTGTCTTTCGAAGATGATTGTTTTGGGGGGAGATGACTTTGAGGCAGCGTGGGAGGGCTGAATAGGGATCAATACAAGAATCGTGCTGACAACCCACCGGTGGAAAAGGCAAATTTTTCGCCGGACGGGGTTGGCACGCTGATGTGCGAGTCGATCGGTCATATTGTTTCGCCAAGTGGATGGAGGAGCTGTAAACCGCAGCATTTTACATCATCTTCGACATGACCACCATGATGATCTGCACAAAAAAGAGCGAATATGGCAAAAGCGATTTTGGCTGGTTTTTGCAGGTTATCCGGCAAAACGAACCAAATTGATGTTATTCTAAGGGGTTGAAGGCAAGTCATACCTCTGCGATGTTGCGGGTGTGCATCAGATATGGATTTAGTCCGTTTTTGAAAAGGAAGTGCACGATGAAAACCACGAGGTTTGAGATATTTGCTATTGCGATCATGCTGATGACAGGCACGAGCGCGGAGGGAGCGAAGGTTGAGGCGGGACGGACGAAGTTGTTTGATGGGAAAACGCTGAACGGCTGGAAGCAGCGAAACGGTACGGCGAAATACAGTGTGAAGGATGGGACGATTCTGGGAGTAACGAATGAAGGGAGTCCAAACTCATTCCTGTGCAGCACGAAGGATTACGGGGACTTCGAACTCGTATTCGAGGTCAAGGTCGATAATCGATTAAATTCGGGTGTGCAGATTCGATCGAAGACGAAAAAAACGCCGACCGGGCGAGTGCATGGACCGCAGGTGGAAATCGCGACGAATGGTACGGCGGGCTTTATTTATGGTGAGGCGCTGGGTACGGGGTGGCTTAGCAAGAATCGCAAGGATAAGAAGAAGAATGCGGCGTTCAAGAAAGGGAAGTGGAATAAATATCGTGTGCTGGCGGTTGGGAAATCCATCAAGACGTGGGTGAATGGGATACAGATCGCGGATTTGAATGATGAAAAGTCCAAGATGTATAAGGGGTTTATCGGGTTGCAGGTTCATGGGATAAAGAAAGGAACCGGGCCTTACAAGGTGCAGTGGCGGAATATTTACATCAAGGAAATCAAGAAGGAAGGTGAGAGCAAAAGCACGAAAAAGTGAAATTATTGAAAGGTTATCGAGTCATGAGCGACGCCTGTTCGGGCGTCGCTTTTTTTTGGAGCGGAAAAGGAACATTCCAAACAGAAACCCGAACATTTTCCTATCATACACTTGACCCTGACAGGTGTTCGGAATATATTAGGGTATGGTCAGCGCAAGGAAGCAAGCCGACAGCAATTCATCACCCCGCAGCGGTGAGAATTCAACTCATTCAAGAGGCTCCAGTTCACTCTCCGCTCAATCGTCGCCCCCTACCGCCCTTCCCATTGGTCCGGTTAGGGGTCGCGGCGCGACGCTTAACCCCAAAAGCAGGTTTGAATCCTTGTCGTTGGATGTTCTGGATGAGCATCTGAACCAGGTGGCGATTGAGACGCAGGACTTGCCGAACGGTCGGCAGGTTCGCACGGAGGTGCTGGAGGATCACGCCCGAACGGTGATCAACCGTGTTGACAGCGCTGATCTGCATATGAAGTGGACGATTAACCCTTATCGCGGCTGTGAGCATGGTTGTGTTTATTGTTATGCAAGGCCCAATCATGAGTATTTGGGATTGTCCTCGGGGATGGATTTTGAATCGAAGATCTTCGCCAAGACGCATGCGGCGAAGTTGTTGAAACAGGAGTTGGCCTCTTCATCGTGGGAGGGTGAGCCGATCGTGATGTCGGGTGTGACTGATCCTTATCAACCGGTGGAATCGAAGCTGAAGATTACAAGGCGTGTGTTGCAGGTGCTTGCCGATGCGCGTCAGGCGGTGTCGATCATTACGAAGAGTCGGATGATTCTTCGGGATATGGATTACCTGATTCGTTTGAATCGGCATGGGGCTGTTTCGGTGGCGGTGAGTGTGACAACGCTAGATGCGAAGTTGTCTGCGAAGCTGGAGCCGCGTGCGGCGAGTCCGAAGGATCGACTGTGGACGATTCGACGATTGGCATCGGCGGGAATTCCCGTGATGGCGATGGTCGCGCCGGTGATTCCTGCGTTGAACGATCATGAGATTCCCAACATCCTTGAGGCGGTTACGGAGGCGGGCGCGACGAGAGCCGGCTATATCATGGTTCGACTGCCGCATCAGATTAAGGATCTGTTTGCGGACTGGCTTGCGACGCATTACCCGGAGAAGCATAGCCATGTCATGACGATGTTGCGGGATGTGCGTAACGGGCAACTTTATGATTCGAATTGGCATACGCGAATGCGAGGCGAGGGGCCTTATGCGGAACAGATTGCAGAGACGTTTAAGGTATTTACGAAACGACTGGGTTTGAATCGTGAGCGTCCCGGCTTGAATACGGGCGCATTTCGCAAGCCAGCGCGGGATGGTCAACTATCACTGTTCAGATGATTTTGCCTTTGGGGTGGTAGAGGCGGTGGATTGTATCCATTTATTTGATGTAGGCACGTTGGACTTTTGATCCGGTGGAAAACCGAAGGTCAAGTGTCACAGGCCCGTCGATAAGAGATAACCAGGATTGATGGACATAGCATTTTCCGTAAGGGCGTATATAATCGGACTCACCGTCCGAATTCGATCAAGTTTGGTCGATCGACCTGCTGTTTCGGACGATAAATGTAGAAACCAATCAACCTTTTTATCAGGAAGTGCGCTATGACCCTCACGGCCGTTCAATTCCCTATTGACCTTTCCAAGTTTCACGAGCTGGAACTTGATCCATCCAATACCACGCTGACGGACGAGCAGCGGCAGCAACTGATGGAGAATATTCAGTTGTCGCGTGATGCCATCATTTTCTTTACTGCAGTCGCTGCAGGCAAAGGTCTGGGTGGACATACCGGCGGACCTTATGACATCGTTCCAGAAGTCATGATTGCCGATGCGTTCATGCGTGGAAGCGACCGGGTATTGCCCTATTACTTTGATGAGGCGGGACACCGCGTGGCGATCCAATACCTGATGTCGGTCTTGAACGGCGATCTGGACATTGAAAAGCTATGGCACTACCGGGAATTCGACTCGAAGCTGCCTGGTCACCCGGAAAGAGATTTCACACCGGGTGTGAAATTTTCATCGGGCCGATTGGGACATATGTGGCCTTATGTTAACGGTGTTGCGCTGGCCGCGCCCGACAAGTGCGCGTTTATGTTCGGGTCGGACGGTTCGCAGATGGAAGGGAACGATGCTGAGGCGGCTCGCTTGGCGGTGGCACAGAATATCAATGTTAAGCTGGTCATCGATGACAACGATGTCACGATTGCGGGTTTCCCGAGTGAATACCTGAAGGGTTATGATGTTGGTTCAACCCTTGCGGGGCATGGATTGAAGGTGGATACGGGTGATGGTGAAGATGTGGATTCACTTTATGAGCGCATGGCGAAGGCGGTAACGACGGATGGCCCGGTCGCATTGATTAACAAACGCAAGATGGCGGTGGGAATACCCGGACTTGAAGGTTCGAATCATGCGCATGATGTGATCAGCGTGGAGAAGGCGATTGCGTACTTTGAGCATCGCGGATTGACCGAACCGATTGAAGCGTTGAAATCGGTAGAGAAGCCAAGCAAGTCGTTTGAATACAAAGGCTCGAATGACGCGGCGGGTAAGAATCGCGATCTTTTCGGGAAAGTCGTCTGCGGGATTCTGGAGACAATGGATGCCGAAGAGCGTGTGCGCCGGGTCCGCGTGATCGATTCGGATCTTGAAGGCTCATGCGGATTGCATCACATTCGCACCAATTTCCCTGAGGTGTATATCTCATCGGGCGTCATGGAGCGAGGCAACCTCTCGGCTGCCGCGGGTTTCGGGTATGACCATGATAAACAGGGCATCTTCGGGACGTTCGCGGCGTTTCAGGAGATGTGCATCAGTGAAATCAACATGGCGCGGTTGAATGAATCGAATTTCATCGCGCACTTCTCGCATTCCGGTGTGGATGATATTGCGGACAATACATGTCACTTTGGTGTGAACAATTTCTTTGCGGATGCGGGCTTGCCGGAGGGTGACAACACGCGGCTTTATCATCCGGGTGATCAGCATCAATTCAAAGCTTGCATTGAGCGGATCTTCTTTGAGCAGGGCGCCCGATTTGTTTATTCGCAGCGATCGGCAGTGCCGGACATTCTGGATGCGGATGGCAATTTGTTCTATGGCGATGGGTACACGTTTGAGCCTGGCAAGGATGATGTGATTCGTGAAGGGACGGCGGGATACGTGGTGAGTTTTGGTGACATGCTGTATCGGGCGGTCGATGCGGTGGACCGGGCGCGCGAAGCGGGGATTGATGTAGGCTTAATCAACAAAGCCACATTGAACGTGGTGGATGATGATGCGGTAAGGAAGGCGGGCGGGGCCGGTTTCGTGCTTGTAGTTGAATCTCAGAATGAGAAGACCGGACTTGGGATTCGGTACGGAACGTGGCTACTGGAGCGGGGACTTTCGCCGAAGTATGCCCATATCGGATCGAAACGACCGGGCAATGGTGGACTGTGGCAGCATGTATACGAACAGGGAATTGATCCGGAGAGTATTCTCTCGAAGATCAAGGAGCTTGCGGGCTGAGCTACTCCTGGAGACCGAATTGGATTTCAAAAGGCACGCTGGGATGACCAGCGTGTTTTTTTGTATAATCCTGTGAATGCTTTTGGAGGTATGTCATGTCTGATGGCCCGCTTACGGCAGAACAATTGAGTGATTTTGAACGCGATGGGTTTATTCTTGTACGCGGTCTTTTTGATTCCGAAGAAGTCGACCTGTTGAAACGATCAGCCAAGGAAGACAGGGAACTGGACGCCCATTCGTATGGCAAGGATGACGGTGAAGGCGGAACGGTCAGGCTTTCACTATGGAATCATCCGGGTGATGGGATTTATGGTATGTTTGCGCGCTGCAATCGACTGGTCACCGCCATGGAACAGTTGCTGGCCGGGGAGGTTTATCATTACCACTCGAAAATGATCATGAAAGATGCCAAGGTGGGCGGAGCGTGGACATGGCATCAGGATTACGGGTATTGGTATCAGAATGGAATTCTGTATCCGGACATGGCCAGCGCCTCGATTGCAGTGGATGCGGCGACGAAGGAAAACGGTTGCATGCAGGTCTTGACCGGATCGCACCACTGCGGGCGGATTGATCATGTCTTGAGTGGGGATCAGGCTGGGGCGGATATGGAGCGGGTGGATGAATTGGTGAAACGACTGCCTCTGGTCTACTGCGAGGCAGAACCGGGCGATGTGTTGATGTTTCACAGCAACCTGTTGCATCGATCGGATATGAATCGTTCGGACAATCCGCGTTGGTCGATGATTTGCTGTTACAACGCAGCCCGGAATGATCCGTATAAGGATTCACATCATCCGCGTTACACACCGCTGAATAAGGTGGATGATGGGATGATTAAGAGTGTTGGTGTCAAACGATTTGAAGATGATCAATCGGATGTAGCGTGGCTGGATACATCGGATGATACATCGGCGACGAGTTTGTCCGACAACTGATTGGCTGGGATTTAGCGAGGCCACATGAATACGGCGAGCGCGAATGCCAAGATAATGAGAACGATGATGAATGTGGTGATTCTGTTGTTTGTTTGTTGTTCGGGTCGGGTGATATAGACGCCGCAGGCGGGGCATTGGGGTGTATCGTGGAAAATGTCAGCGCCGCACGCGCGGCAGTAATCAGTTGTGTTTTTTTCGTTGAGAAGGTCGGCATCGCAATCGCCGGGGCCTTCGTCAATCTCATCTTCATACGATTCGAATTCGTTTTCGGTTTCGTAACTCATCTGGATTATGGTAGGCCGGCGTGTGGGCGTGCTCAGGTGTTTCGTATTCGAACTGCGATGACATGCCAGACGAGGCCGACGGCGAGGATCGAAAGGCCAATGAGTTGGGATTGGGCATCGATGAAAACGGAGAGGCCGATACACGCGGCGATGCCCAGGTAGGCGAGGACGCGTGGGTAGAGCCTGTCTCGTGCCTCAAGACGAAGGGCGGCGAGATTGGTGAGGCCGTAGTAGATTAGAACTGTAAAAGCGGACAGGGACCAGGTGGATTTGATATCGCCCCAGAGGACCAGGCCGGTAATGACGAGGCCGATGATAGTGACGGAAACGTAAGGGGTGGTACCGGTTTTATCGATTTTGGCGACGGCGGCGGGCATATCGCGACGACGCCCCATGGCAAGCAGTACGCGTGACAGGCCGAGTAACAGGTTCAACAGGACGCCGCCCATTGCAGCGATGGCGCCGATAAGCATGGCATTGGCAACCCAGGAGTATCCCCACTGCCTTGCGAGGGCTTCGAGGGGAGCGCCCTGTTCGTTGGTGATTTGGGCGAAAGCATTGGCGCCCACGGTCATTAGGGCGACGGCTGCAACGGCGAGGTAAATCACCATAGAAGCGATAAGCGTGATTACGACAGCGATGGGGATAGAACGTTTCGGATCGTGGACTTCCTCGCCGAGCGTGGCAATGCGTCCATAGCCGGTGTAGGCGACGAACATGAGGCCGACGGCTTCGAGGAAGGAGAGGGCTTTGAATGATTGCTGTGGGGTTGCGGTGAATGGATCGTCCTGGGTTGACATCAGACCGATGATTACGAACAGAGCCAAAGTGCCGATGCCCACGGAGACTAGAACCAGATTGAGCCAGTTGCTTCGGCGTAATCCCAGAAGGACGATGACGGTCATGAGAATGCAAATGGATGCGGCGATGGGTTTAGTGTGGGCGACGTCACCGCCGAACGCGGTTAATGCGTAGGCCGTGAGACCTAGTGCGGCTGTCGCGGCGGATGCGCTCTTGGCGGTGAGAAAAAGCCAGCCGGCGGAAAAGCCTACGGTGGGATGGATGTAGCGGTAGCCGTATTCGTAAGTGCCGCCCGCGACGGGATGGGCGGCGGCGAGTTGAGCACTGCTCAGCGCGTTACAGAAAGCGACGGCAGCGGCGGCGGCGATGGCCCAGAGGACGTATCCACCGGCGAGTTCCGCGCCAAGGCCGATGGTGACGAAAGCGCCGGTACCGAGGATGGAGCCAAGCCCAAGAAGGACTGCGCCTCCAAGGCCGACGTCGCGTTTGAGCGTGGCGTTGGAGTCAGGTTTCACATCTGCATTGGCCATGAGTGGATGCCTTATGAGACCTGTTCCGGATTAGACAGAAAGGCAGGTGAGAGAGTCAGAGAATCTCAAGAACGGATTCCGGCGGTCGGCCCAGGCGGGCTGCTCCATTGTTGACAACAATGGGACGTTCGATAAGGATAGGGTTGCTTGCCATCGCTTCAATCAATGCCTCCGGATCGTCAGACTTGTCCTTGAGGCCCAATTCGGAAAATGCCGCCTCCTTCGTGCGCATTAGCTGAATGGGAGGAATGTCCAGCAGTGTCAGGAGATTACGAAGTATATCCGCTTCGGGTGGCGTCTTGAGGTATTCGATGATGTTCGGCTCTACCCCCCTGCCGCGGATCAGTTCGAGCGTCTGGCGGGACTTGCTGCAGCGCGGATTGTGATAGATGGTCACATCGGACATGATTCACCTTGCATCCCGAGATCGTCCTTAGATCTCGACGTATTGCACATCGGGTACACGGACATCTTCGGATGTGGCGCGATGCAGATTGTCGGTGAATACACCGCCTAATTCATCGCGGACGGTGTTAACGTCGAATCGCGAAGGGTCAGCAATTTGTGCGGCGGCCATGAGATCAAGGGCGATCTGCCCTTCTGAACGAACAAACTCGATGGGCTGAATAGCCTGCTCAAATGCTTGCAGACGGCCATTGGCATTTTCAAACGTGCCTGCCTTTTCGACCCAAGTGGCGGCGGGTAGGACGACGTCTGCTTTACCGGTGAGACGATTGGGGAGGGTATCGATGAGTGCGACGAAACGGTCAGCGACGCCTTCGCCTAGGGCAGCAGTAATCCAGGGAGATGGATAATTACCCGTAATGAGGACGGCGCCGACCTCGCTGCCGGATTCGCGGTCATTGAGGAGCGCGGTGAGTTGGGTGTGATCGAGGATCTGGTCTGCACCGACGAGTTGTTCGAGGACACGCCGGATGCCGCGGGCGTTGGGGGCTTTTTCGGCGTAAATCTTGTATCCGCCGGCAAATTCCTTGTCCTCGCCGTCGATAGGAGTGGGGCCGGTGACGATGAGGGCATCGGGATCAATGGCACGGGCGAATTTGGCCATGAGGTAGGCGTCCTCGCAACTGATCATGGGGGAGATGATGGCTGTGAGACGTTTGCCGGCAGAGGTGACGCTGCGGATGCCGTCGATTACCTCGCGGTAGGCGTGGTTCCAGTCACATTCGACCTGATCGTGGCCTTCGAGCCAGAGAGGGGTGTCTAGGCGCTGGGGATCGTGTACGAAATTCCAACCGTAGCGGATTTCATCGCTGATCCACCATTGGTTAACATCTGCGTTTTCGCGTGGTTTTATGCGATAAACCCGGCCTTCGTTGTGTTCGACCCAAATATTGTCACCGGAGGCGGTAATGCCGTCGATGCCGGGGGTGGAATTGAGATACCAGACGCGTTGCTCGAAGAGGAAATCCTTGTCGAGGAGGGCGCCGACGGGGCAGATGTCGACGACGTTGCCGCTGAGTTCGTTGTTGAGGGGACGTCCGGGGAAAACGTCGATTTCAGCCTGATTTCCACGCATGTTGACGCCGAGTTCGCCATCGCCGCTGACCTCGCGGGTGAAGCGGACGCAACGGGTGCACATGATGCAGCGATCGGAATAGAGGAGGACGTGGTCGCCAATGTCCTTTTTTGGGTTCTTAACCTTGTTTTCGTCGAATCTGGAGTAGCCGCGGCCGTGTTTGTAGGAGTAATCCTGGAGGAAGCACTCGCCGGCCTGGTCGCAGACGGGGCAGTCGAGGGGGTGGTTAATGAGGAGGTATTCCATGACCGCTTTGCGGTTGGCGAGGGATTTTTCGGATTCGGTGAGGACTTCGGCGCCGTCGACGGCGAGGTGCTGGCAGGTGGGGACGAGTTTGGGGATGAGTTCTAACTTGTTGTCATTGCGGGGGTTAGGTTGCGCGACTTCGGCGAGGCAGATGCGGCAGGAGGCGACGATGCTGAGACCGGGGTGGTAGCAGTAGTGGGGGATGTCGATATTGTGGTCGAGGGCGACCTCGAGGATGGTTTTTTTACCTTCGAAGGAGCAATCCTTGTCGCCGATCTTGATGGTTGGCATGGTTGAATCCGTTGAAAAGGTGTTTCAAACAGGGCGAACGGGTGTGTTTTTGTGACGAAAGGCGCCGTTCTATGCTGTTTTCGCGACGCGATTTTGCGCGCGTGTTTTTTTTACGACCTTTGATTGCGGGCTAAAAACGGGGTGCGCAATGTTTATGCGCACTGATGTTTCGCTGAAGGCATGATAGCGAATTTGGGTAAGATTTCAAAAATGGGTAAGGTGTGGATGAGGTTGGGAGATGAGTGGAGAAGGTGTTGCGTGGGCGGCAAGGTGATGGCGTTGAATTGGGTGGGCGGATGATTGCCTGCGGTTGAGGGAAGTTGAAGGAGGAGCAGGAGGAAGAAGAGGAGGATGAAACTTACGCGCCGAAGTGCATGTCAAGCGAATAATGGACCAGCGGGGCAACGGCAGGTGATTGGGGTTGACGCATGTGACGGGTCAAGTAGGATATTATGCGCGAGTGAACCGAAATGATCTGGATCACCGGCTCACCCCCCCGGAAGCCCGAACCCCCGGAACTCCGAAACCCCCGGAAGGGTCCGTAAATATGTCGATATGGAATTTTGTTAAATGTGCAGCAGGATTGACAGCGGGGGGATTGGTGACGGGCGCGCTGACGACCGGCACGGGTGGACTCTGGCTTGGCGCGGTTGGTTTTTTGTGCGTTCAGTCTTATGCGGGATCCCGCGAGAGTCGGTCATTGATCGAAGCGATCAAGGCTGAGCTTAAGGTTCATAAGGTATCGTTGAAGGAATGGCTTGAAGGGGTGTTGGTGGACAGGTTTGAGGCGGTGGAGGGGCTTGACATGGGGCGTGTCAAGGTGTTCGTGGACATTGCGAACAAGCGGCTGGAAGAGATTGAGGATTATGTTGCGGGGAATCAATCATTGCTGATTGGGCTTACCGATTATGTCAACTCGCTTGGTGATGCGGTGCTACAGGAATTGAGGGAGCTGGCGGGGAAAACGGATTTGGTCTTAAAACAGATTGAGGTGACACACAAGAAAATCGATTCTCTGGCGGACCAAATGAGGCGACAGACTGGTGGAGAATGGATGAAGTTTGTATTGGGGGAGGTTCCGGTGTTTCCGACGAGGAATAAACGGTTTGTGGGGAGGGAGACGGAGCTGGGGCTGTTGCGGAGGCGGCTGGAGGAAAACGGTTCGGGGGTGGTTTGTGGGATTCACGGGCTTGGGGGGATGGGGAAGACGGAACTGGCGATTGCATATGCGCATAAGTATGAGGGAGCGTATCCCGGGGGGCGTTTTTTGATTTCGTGTGAGGACCAGAAGAACTTGCGAGACGCATGTGGTGTGATTGGCGGTATGTTCCTGGGCGCGATTGGCGAGGAACAGCGGAAGGATGCCGAGAGCTATTTCTGGGGGATTGCGGTGTGTTTGAGAGAGCGATTGAATGCATTGGGGCCGATTCTGGTGATCCTTGACAATGTGACGGCGAAGGAGATGCTAGGGAAGCAGTCGATGGGATTGCTGGAGGGAATTGGCGAGGGCGTGCATGTGGTTGCGACGACACGACGCGAAGCGGCGAGGAGCGACGGGTGGATTCGTGTGGATGAGTTGCCGGAAGAGGAAGCGTTGAAGTTGCTTGAGAGGTATCGGAAGTTTGAGAATGAAGAAGAGCGGAAGGCCGGAAAGAGGATTGTGGAGCGATTGGGTGGATTTACGCTGGCGATTGAGTTGGTTGGAGCGGCGATGGAGGTAAGGGAGAATGTGAGCTACGTATCTGCGGCCAAGAGGCTAGGGCTGGATGAACTGGATGAGTTGGCAGAGGCGGAAGACGTGGAGACGGCGCGTTATGAGAGGCATGTCAAGCGATTGAGAGCGGTGCTGGGGCAAACGGTAGATTTGTTAGAGAAGGTTCCGTTACGAGCGGCGGAGTATGCGGCGTTGCTTGGGGCGGACCAGATACCGTTGGTCTGGCTGAGGGCGTTGGTTGGTGTGGAATATCCGGAGGTTCTGGATGAGGAGACGTTGACGGAGCCGTGGGGAAGCGCCTGCAGGATGCTGCGGCGACTTACGCTGATTTCTGAGGATGTGGGGACGGGTCAAGTTGTGCGGATGCATCGCCTGGTGCAGGAGGTAATCCGGGAAAAAATGGGGGACGAGAAACTTGGTGAGCGTGAGGAGACGCTTGATGGATTTATTGGGGTGCGTGACGCTGCGCTCCGGAATGAGACGCGGAAGCAAGGGTTCCGTTGGGAGATTGAGCCGCTGGAGGCCCTTGCGCATTTGTGGGCCGAGGAGGAACGGCCGCGTGCGGCCTGGCTCTTGAATGCGGTGGGTCTGCGATGGAGAGATCTGGCCGAGTGGGCGCGCGCGGAGGTCGCAGCAAGAAGAGCACTGAAAATCCAGGAAGATTCGTTCGGAGAGAATCATCCCAACGTCGCTACAACACTCAACAGCCTCGCAGGATTACTCAGACAAACCAACAGGCTGGAAGAAGCAGAACCACTCTTCAAAAGAGCTCTGAAAATCGACGAACAATCCTATGGACCCGACCA
>JANQQT010000217.1 GCA_028284925.1 Phycisphaeraceae bacterium
GGGGGGGCCGGGGCGTTTTCGGCGGAGTATACGGGATTTATTCGGATTGATTTGCGGGACCGTTATGTGTTTACGTTTAAGGGTGTGGGGAAGCTGGTGTTGACGGTGAATGGTGTGGAGGTATTGAGTGCGGATGGGAAGGATGCGGAGAGTTGTGTATCGAAGCGGATTCGGCTGAAGAAGGGGGACAATGCGGTGGTGGCGAAGTATGAGTCGCCTAAGGATGGGGCGGGATGGTTCAGGATGTTCTGGAATTCGCGTTCATTTGTGGCGGAACCGATCAATGCGAAACGGTTGTATCATGTGCCGAGTGATGAGTTGCGTGCATCGTTGCGTGTGAGGCGAGGACGGGAGTTGGTGGGGCAGGCGCGTTGTATTAAGTGTCACTTTGGGCCGGCGAAGTTGTTTACGGGGCCTTATATGAGGGAGTTGTCTGCGGGGGCGCCTTTGCTGGTGAATGTGGCGCCGCGTTTGAAGGAGGCTTATCTGACGAAGTGGGTGGAGGATCCGAAGAGTGTAAGGGCGAATGCACATATGCCGCGGTTTTTCAAGGGGAAGGATGCTCTTGCGAAGGCGCGGGATGTGGCGGCGTACCTGGTGACGATCGGGGCGAAGCCGAAGGTTATAGAAAAGCCGAAAGCCGCGGATGGAAAGCGGGGGAAGGTGCTGTTTAAAAATCTGGGTTGTGTGGCGTGTCATACGACGGAGAAGTTGAAGAAGGATACGGTTTCACCGGCCAGGGTGTCGTTATCGCATGTCAAGGATAAGTTTTATTTGAGTTCGCTTCGGGAGTTTTTGATGAACCCGCATACGTATTACGGGTGGTCGCGTATGCCGAAATTTGATTTGAAGAAAGAGGAAGCTGCGGGGCTGGCGGCGTATTTGATGCTGGAGACGAAGGGGATTGAGGGGGATCATAAGGATTTGACGGGTGGTGATGCCAAGCGAGGGATGGCATTGATGAATAAGGTGGCGTGCGGGAGTTGTCATCCGACGGCGGGCGTTGCGCCGAAGATCAGTAAGTTGAAGCTGGAGGATGTCTTTAAGGGGAGCTTTGACAAGGGGTGTGTTGCGACAAGTGAAGAGAAGCGTGGGGTGGCGCCGGATTACTATTGGACGAAGGAGGATCGTGAGGCGTTGCTGGCGTTTGCGCACAAGGGATTGGGGAGCCTGATGCGGCGGGATGACGGTGAGTTTGCGGAGCGGCAGATTAAGGGGTTGAATTGCGCGGCGTGTCATCAGCGGGATCATACGACGGATATCTGGTCGCAGGTTGGGGGTGGGGCGGTGGCGAAGGATGAGCATGAGGGGTCGGCGGGGAAGAAGGGGGAGCATCGTCTGGATCAGAGTCGCCCTCATTTGACGCTGGCGGGGGATCGATTGCGACCGGAGTATGTGACGAAGTTATTGAGCGGGACGTTGGGGTATAAGACGCGACCGTGGTTGGTGGCGCAGATGCCGGCGTTTGCGGTGAGGGCGGAGGGGATTGCGAAGGGGTTGGCGGTTTCGCATGGTTTGCCGCCGGTGGGGGCAAAGCTTCGGAAGGCGGATGCGAAGCTGGCGGCGATTGGACGGAAGTTCAGTTTGAAGGAGGGTGGGTTTGGGTGTCTGGATTGCCACGGGATTGGGAAGCAGAAGCCTACGGCGTTGTTTGAGGCGGAGGGGACGAATTTTATGTATATTGCGGAGCGGCTGAATGAGGATTATTACATGCGTTGGATGATGAATCCGCAGCGTGTTTATTCTCAGACGAAGATGCCTAAGTTTGCGGATGAGTATGGGGAGACGCCTTATAGTGAGATCCTGGAGGGTAGTGCGGAGAAGCAGTTTGGGGCGATATGGGATTATATTTTGGGGGGTAGGGGGATTAAGCCGCCGGAGTAGGTGGTGTGGGTTTTGATTGGAACAGGAGCGTGGTATGGAACGGACGTGGATTGGGTTTTTGGTAAGTATGATTTTGGCGATTGAGTTTGGGGAGTTGGTGTATGGCATGGAGGGCGGAAAGGGTATTAAGGGTGGCGAGAAGAGCGTGGTAGTCGGGATGAAGAAAACGGGTGAGGCGGGGAAGTTAAAGGAAATGGAATTGTTCAGGAAGTATGTGGGGCGTTGGTGGGTGGAGGGTGAGTATATTGCTACAGACGGGAAGAGACGTAAGGTTCGTGGAAGGGAGAAGAGGATGAGGTATGTCTTTGGCGGGCGTTATTTTGAAATAGAAAGTAAGGGGATCGACAGGCATTGGCGGATCTTTGATCGTATGTTGATGACGTTTAACCGGAAGGCGAAGCGATACGAGTGTTGGGTGATGCAGGGCGGGTTTGGTTTTTTTGCGAAGGGTTTTGCCGCGATTCCCAAGAAGGATCAGGTGTTGGTGTGGCATCTTGATGATGGTGATGGGGTAAAGACGGTTGTGAAAATGAACCTGATAGGGCCTGCTCGTTGTGACATGCAGACGGTACATACGGACAAGGGAAAGGAGGATGGTCGTTCGGAGTTGGTTGCCAAGCGGATGGTCCCGAAGGAGCAGAAAGAGATATCGAATGAATTGTTGGTGTTTAAGGAATTTGTAGGGACTTGGCGAGTGACGGGGGAGATGCGGGATAAAAATCGGAAGGTGGTCGGCCGGTATCGGGGAGAGAAAAAGATGAGATACGTGTCTTCGAAGGATGGTTTCGAGATTGTAGCGAAGAATATTAAGGGGAAGAAGCAAGAGATTATCCGGTGGCTGATTCGTTATAACCATAATTACGGTGGTTATTGTGCATTTGTGTGTCATGAGGATGGTTCGGTCTATGTTGCGAGTGTGAAGGCAATTATTCCTCATCCGGAAGTTGGGATCGGTTGGGCCATACAACTGGGTGCGGATCCGGATGACGTAATTCTGGAAGAGGTTGGGAAGGTAAAAAATGGTGTATTCATGACGATCATTCGAAAGCGTGTGGGGAAGGAGGAAGCGTGGAGTTGGGTCGTTGAGAGGGCGAGGCTGTTGTTGGACAAGAATTTTGAGTCATGAGACGCGGGTATTTGGGAATGGAGTCAGGTATGCAGCGGAAGTGGATTGTAATTTTGTGTGTCTTGGTATTAGTGGCTGGGGGCGAGGGCGTTGTGATTGGTGGGGAGAAGGGAAAGAAGGGGAAAACTGAGAAGAAAGATGAGGATGAAAGGAAGAAGAAGGAATCAAAGTTTAAGGAGATGGGGGTGTTTAAGAAGTTGATAGGGAGGTGGAAGGCGAAGAGGGAAGTTCGGGGGCCTGACGGGAAGGTGACGCATGTGATTAACTCGATTGTGGAGACGCGTTATATTTTGGGGGGTGAGTATATCGAGACGATAACAGAGTCGGAGAGTAAGGGTTCAAAGTCTTCATCGCGTTTTATGGCGAAGTGGGATAGGAAGAAAAAGCGGTATGTGGGTTGGTTGTCAGAGGATGGAGCTGATGTACTTTTGGCGTACGCAGCCATGCCCAAGAAGAATGAGATGATTAACTGGCGAATGATCGTCCGTGGAGGAAAGGTCTGGAGTGGGGAAAAGATTGTGTTTGGGAACAAGGATCAATATGCTTCAATTATTGAGCTGAGAGATAGGGACGATTGGGATTTGCTTGGTAGGGTGGAGTCGGTGGTAAGGAGGATTAAGGAGAAGAAGGGGAAGATGTCAAAGGAGATGGCGATTTTTAAGGACTGGGAAGGGGAGTGGAAGACAACGGGAGTTGAGAAGGATTTAGATGGGAAGGTGACAGGCCGGGCTTCTGCTAGGCAACATATGAAGTATGTGTTGGGAGATGAGGCGTTTCTGATTGAATCGTACGTGAAAAGAGATAAGACAAAGTATCGCCTTCGTTGGATAGCACGCTTCAACCCTTATCTTAAAAAGTATGAAGCGTTTGCGTTAATTGACAATGGGCTTCTGTATCGTTGGTATGCGAAAGCTCCCGAAGCGGGCAAGCCGTTTGTTTGGGATGCAGAGGATTTGCCTGGTCATGGAAAGTGGTCGACGGAAATAGTAACCATAGTTGGGAAGAACGAGATCAGAACACATACAAAAACTCGTCTACCCAACAAGCTCCCGAGGGATACTTTCGAGACAGCCATTCGGATTGGAGGTGGGAAGCGAAAGGGGAAGCTGGATTAATGTGTTTAGTCGCGGGGTTTATCTGATTGGGGCTGTGTATTGGAACGTGGAACGAAGAGTGTGATAAGGAATCCGGTGAGAAAGATGGTGAGGGTACCGAGGATGGTGGCGAAGTAGCTGTGGATGGGGGCTTTTTCGCCATTGGGGAGGTTGAAGTTGATGTAGGTGATGTAGGAAATGACGATGACGCCAAGGGTGACGGCGATGGCGGCGGCGGGGCTGGTGGTTTTTTTGATGATGAGGCCGAGGAGGAAGAGGCCGAGGATACCGCCGGAGAAGATGCCGGCAATTTTCCACCAGGTGTCGAGTGCGCTTTTGTTTCCGATCATGAGTATGGCGGTGATGGTTCCGAGGATGCCGAAGATGAGTGTGGCGAGGTGGAGGACTTTGAGGGAGGTTTTCTCTGTAGCGTTGGGGTTGATGTAGCGTGTGTAGAGGTCTTTGAGTGTGAGTGTGGCGGAGGAGTTGAGGCTGGTGTCGACGGAGGACATCGCGGCGGCGAAGATGGCGGCGAGGAGGAGGCCTGTTGTGCCGAGGGGGAGTTGGGAGGCGATGAAGTGGGGGAAGACTTCATCACTTGCAAGTGTGGCGGCGGATGCGACGTGGGCGACGGTGTCGGGGTCGGTGTGGCCGGCGGTGGGGTGGTAGTAGGCGAAGAGGGCGGTTCCGATGAGGAAGAGGAAGGCGGAGAGGGGGATGTAGAGGAGCGCCCCGAGCCAGACGGATTTTTTGGCTTCTGCTTCTGATTTGGCGGCGGCGTAGCGTTGGACGTAGGACTGGTCGATGCCGAAATTCTGGAGGTTGATGAACAGGCCGTAGATGAGGATGAGCCAGAAAGTTGAGTTTTGGAAGAAGGAGAGGTCCTGGAAAGAGATGTGGAAGTCGCCGAGGCTGAATTTGTCGGCATCGTTGGCGATCTGGAAGACCTGTAAGGGGCCTTGCGGCATGGAGAAGAAGATGGTGAAAAGGACGAGGATCATGCCGAGTGTGAGGACGATGGATTGGATGACATCGGTCCAGATGACGGTCTCGATGCCGCCGATGACGGTGTATGCGGTGACGAGTACGCCGGCGATGATAATGATAGTCGTTAATTGGTAGAAGGATTCGGTGGGGTCTGAGGATTGGCCAAAGACGATGGGGGCGAGGGCGAGGGCGACGAGGTAGAGGATTGTGCCGATGCGTCCGAGTTGTGTGAGGAGGTAACAGATGACGGCATATGTTCTGGCCCAGGGGCCGAATCGTTTTTCGAGGTGGTGGTAGGCGGAAATTTCTCCGTGGGCGCGGAAGAAGGGTATGAAGTATCTGGTGGCGACGAAGGCGGCGATGGGGAGGGAGAGGCCAAAGACGAAAGGGGCCCAGTTTTCGGCGAATGATTTTCCGGGGTTGGCGATGTAGCTGATGGAAGAGAGGAATGTACCGAAGATGCTCAGGCCGACGACCCAGCCGGGAAGTGAGCGACCGGCGGCCATGAAGTGTTCGGTGGATTTTGATTTTTTGGAGAAGTAGAAGCCGAGTGCGAGCATGGCTGCGAGGTAGAGGATGATGATGGTGAGATCGACGGGGTGGAGGAGCATGGGGAAGCATGATCGTCGATGGCGGGAATGTTGGCAAGTGGGGGTTGGTTTGGCATCTGGGAAGACTTCGCAAGGGTAAGTTCCTCCGTAATTGTCGGGAGCCTGGGTTGGGAAAGATGCTAAGATGGGTGCGTCGCGTGGGGGTTGCGGATTCATGCGGAACACTTAAGAAGAAGGAACGACTATGTCGGGAAAACAAATTTGGTTGTTGGCAGGTTTGATGATGATGTTTGGCGGGTTGGTTTCCGGGGTTGAAGGAGCGGATGAGCGACCGAATATTCTGTTCCTGCTGGCGGATGATCAGCGAGCGGACACGATTGGCGCGCATGGGAATGCATTAATCAAGACGCCTGCAATCGATTCGCTGGTGAAGGAGGGGATCTCTTTTCGGAATAACTATTGTTTCGGGTCGAACTCCGGAGCTGTGTGTGTGCCTTCGCGTGCGATGATCAATTCGGGGAAGGTTTGGTTTAAGGTGAATAGTCGGTTGACGGGTGTGCGGATTTTGCCGGAGATTCTGAGGAATGCGGGGTATGAGACATTTGGCACGGGGAAGTGGCACAATGGTGAGAATGCGTGGATGCGCGGGTTTACGAAGGGGAAGAATATTTTCTTTGGGGGAATGAGTGATCACCTGAAGGTTCCGTTGAAGGATTTGAAGTCAAACGGAAAGTTGCCGAAGAAGCCTCGGTTTGTGGAGAAGAGTTTTTCATCGGAGTTGTTCGCAGACGCGGCGGTGGATTTCATCAAGAATCACAAGCGTGGAAAACCGTTTTTTTGCTATGTTCCGTTTACGGCCCCGCATGACCCTCGTAACCCGCCCGTGAAGTATCGCCAGATGTATTACAAGAATCGTCCGCCGCTGCCGGTGAACTTCTTGCCGCAACATCCATTTAATAATGGTTTCGTATCGGGGCGTGATGAGATACTTGGAGGCTGGCCTCGGACGGAGAAGATGATTCGGGATCAATTGGCGGAGTATTACGGGTTGATCACGCACATGGATGATCAGATCGGTCGGATCCTCAAGGCGTTGAGGGATTCGCCCCATGCGAAGAACACGATTGTGATTTACGCCGCGGATCATGGTTTGGCGATGGGGTCGCACGGTCTGCTGGGCAAGCAGTCGGTGTATGAGCATTCAATGAAGTGTCCGTTGGTGATTAGCGGTCCGGGCGTTCCGAAGGGGAAGAGTTCGGAGGCGTTTACGTATCTCCATGATTTGTTTCCGACGCTGTTGAAGTTCGCGAATCTGACGCCGCCACATGAGATTGACGGGATTGCATTGCAGGATGTGATAAGTGGTAGGAAGACCAAGGTTCGGGATACGGTATTTCTGCCTTATCTGAAGTTTCAGCGGTCGTTGCGGGATGAGCGTTATAAGTTAATCGCGTACCCACAGATCAATCATTTGCAGTTGTTCGATTTGAAGAACGATCCGCATGAGATGAAGAATCTGGCGAATGATAAGAAGCATGAAGGCCGTATTCGTGAGATGTTGGCCCAGATGAAGGAATGGCAAAAAGACGTCGGCGATAAGATTGTGTTACCGACGAAGAGCTTGCCGTATCCGCCTTTGGACTTGACGGGGCGAAAGAGGCGTGCGGATCGTCACCAGCCTGAGTGGATTCGTAAGAAGTATTTTGAACAGGATTGAGTGAGTACAGCAAGGGGCGAGATTGAAGGGAGGCTTGTGTTATGCGCTCGATGAATCGGAAACTGGTGCGGGCAGGTTTGTGCGTGTTTCTGTTTGCCTTTGTGGCGAATGCCGCGGAAAAGGGAAACGCGGCAAAGCCAAACATTGTATTCATTCTGGCGGATGACCTGGGGTATGGGGATGTCCGGGCGAATAATTCGGAGTCGAAGATTGCGACGCCTGCGATGGATGGGCTGGCGAAGGCGGGAATACGTTTTACCGATGCGCATTCGGGCTCCGCGGTATGCACACCGACGCGTTATGGATTCATTACGGGGCGTTATTGCTGGCGATCGAGATTGAAACGGGGGGTGTTGAATGGTTATTCAGGGCATTTGATTGATCCGAGTCGGCCTACCGTGGCATCCATTCTGAAATCGGCCGGGTATAAGACGGGATGTGTGGGGAAGTGGCATTTGGGGATGGATTTGCCGCGAAAGAAAGGGGCGAAGGGGAAGCGGGGTGGTGTGGATTACACGAAGCGCGTTAGAAATTCACCCAATGCGCAAGGGTTTGATTATTTCTTTGGGATTACGGCTTCGCTGGATTTCCCCCCTTATGTGTATATTCGGAATGATCAGTTTACAGAAGTGGCGGATCAGCGTTTTAAGGGATTGCCGTTTCCCTATTTTATTCGGGCGGGGGAGATTACGAAGAATTTTAAGCATGTAGAGACGCTGGATGTATTGGGGGAAGAGGCGGTGAAGTTTATCAAGGGGCATGCGAATAAGGCTGAGCCTTTCTTTTTGTATGTGCCATTAACCGGGCCGCATAAGCCGGCGTTGCCTGCGAAACGGTTTGAGGGGAAGTCGGGGTTGGGGCCTTATGGTGATTTCGTGATGCATGTGGATGATGTGATTGGGAAGATCGACGGGGCGTTGAAGTCCGAGAAGATCGTTGAGAATACGCTGGTGATTGTGTCATCAGATAACGGGTCGTATATGTATCGTCTGGATCAGGCCCCGGCGAGGAATCGGGGGAAGGGGGGGGAGGATCATGTGAAGAATCCGCGTGTGCAGGCGTATCTGGCGAAGCATCATAAGGCGAATGCGCATTGGCGCGGGACGAAGGCGGATATTCATGAGGCGGGGCATCGTGTGCCGTTTATGGCGCGATGGCCGGCGAAGATCAAGGCGGGGCGGACGAGTGCGGAGACGATTTGTCTG
>JANQQT010000224.1 GCA_028284925.1 Phycisphaeraceae bacterium
TCAAAGAACGCCTCCGAATGCGCCGAGCCATCCTCGGCCTCATCGACAAAAAACTCCCCCAAACACTCCAGAAACTCGCCAGACTCAAATCCAAATCCAACACCGACCCCAGAAAAAAAGACAAAAAATAACTTCCGCCAAAATTGGCCGTCCCCCCTCGCCCCTCGGCTTCACCCACCTCCAATCCCCCCACGAAAAAACCGGCTCCCACGCCTGAATCGGTAGGGCGGGAAGCCGGTTTATCCCCTCGCGGAAGTTTCGCAAATCGCAATTACACCGCTTCTGCAACTCTCCTGCGGCGGGCCATCAGTACAAGTCCGCCCAAAGCCGAAAGAACCATCGTCCCCGGCTCCGGAATGGCCGCGGCAAAAGCTTCAACAGTCTCCTCAAACGTACCTTCATCCAGCCCAAAGTTGAAGACAATGAAAAACGGATCGGAGTTACCGACACCCGTCCCATCCGTCGTCAATTCCATCTTCAACGCATAAGAGCCATACTCGCCCGCGCCAAGCGATGGCGGGTCAAGCGTAAAATCAATGTGCGAGTGAACATCGCCATCCACATCGGCGATCGAAATCAACCCGGGCCCACTCACCGGACCCACCGTCGAACCATCGATGCGAATCGTACCACTCGGATTATCCCCAATGATAATCCCCGCACCGGCTGGCACAGGCGCAAACCCCGTCCCATTGTGATACATCAACGGACCAAGAATGTTGTAATCTATCGAGTCTCCCGCACCCACCACAAGACCCTCTGCTTCATTCGTCGCAAGACCCGGATCATCCGTGTTCTGCTCAAAAATCCCCGAGGTCGGAAATTCCGACTCAAAGATCGGCCCCTCCGAGCCAAACTCCACCTCAATCTTCCCGCCGTCATAACCGAATTCAATGTCACTGTGCTGAGCCGAAGCCCGCTCCGTCACGCCCACTGCAATCATCAATCCCATCATGATTGCAGCGAATCGTCCTGTTTTGGTATTACTAAACATCCTGTAGTCTCCGTTGTGATATCTATTTTCTACTAAACCGCCGTTGCATATCACTGAGCAACCGCGGGGTTGAACGAGTTGAAATCAGGCCCTGTGCCTAATTCCTCAAAAGATGCTTGCTTGACTGATCCATCCAAAAATCCCCAGTTGCTTATCGCGTCCGGAGATCCCGTCTCGCCCGATACCGCATTCGTCTGTACCTGGGCCGAAGCCCTCGCCGCCGCGGATGGCCCGCTCGAACGGAACCATCCCGTCGCATGAACATGGTCCGAACCCGCAAAATCACCTTCAAAAGCCATGATCACCACATGCACCGTATTGGCCGGGTTAGGTACAAGACGCCAACGACGAAAACGTTGCTCGGGCAGCGGCGCCACACGCGTTAGATAATCATTCAATCCGTAACTCGTGCGGCGAAATTGCTTCCCCCCGCCTCCTGGCACCGGTTGCCCATTCGGTCCCCAATGCGGACTCCGATCCAGCGGCGATCGCGCCTTGATCTCCTTACCATGACCCGTGTTCTGATACGAACGGTAATAGGACCCCAGCGATTTGATCCACGTCGAATCCTCATCCCCATGCACACCCCCATGCGCAAGACCGACATCAATGATGCGACCCTCGTTATTCAGCATATACATCCTGTGCGCAATACCAATCTGGCGAATATTGTTCAGACAGCTCGCCGCCTTCGCCGAACGCTGTCCATCGCCAAGTGACGGAAGAAGAATCGCCAATAGCAGCGCAATCAAGCCAACAACAATTAAAAGCTCGATGAGCGTAAAGCCGACATTTTTACAAGATTGACACATGATGCATCTCCGATCGGATCATCAGCGACGGGGTGTTTTTTCTCTTATGGATCTATTTGAGTGGGTTGGCCGTTCGACGTAAGAATTTTGCGCTGCGATCAATCGAAATTCATCGCGCCCTTGGGGTACTCATGCATACATGCGCACCACCGACGTCGACTGGAAAAGAATTCCAGTTTCAGATAATGGAAGGAGGTCCTCGCACGCCGTGAATATTCGGCGATGAGGACGACCAAATCGAAAGAACAACTTCTTGACGTGATTGCCACGACGAATCACCAACATGGACCAGCGCAGTCCGCGCCTCCGTCACACCCGTCCAATGCGCCAAAGCAATACAAAGATGACATTCGCTTTCGTCTTCCCCAGGCTCCGGAGCAGGCGCCTGGTCTTGCTCATGATGCGCATGGCTATGGTCGTGGTTGCAGACATGTCGCGATTCCGGACCGTGATTCCCGTGCGAAATAGCGTGGTGCGCAAACTGCAAAACACCACTGACATTAATCAGCAACGTCAAAGCAATCGCGAACTTGACCATACGGCCAAACATCATGCTTCGCCCCTCCCGCACGGCAAATGCACATCTCGCGCCGTCTCAACCGAAACGGGTCTCCCGCGTGCAATCACCGCATCAAAAACTTGTTCTCTCTGCATACTCATAGGGCGTATTAGGATCGCTCTAATTTCCTTTTCTCAGGCTGAATATCGGACGTAAATCCCGGATGAATTGCTGTCATGATAACTGATAATTGATTATCATTCAAGTTTTTTTAGCGATTTACGCCCCCAAAAAAACCTTCCACCAGCCTCAAATCCAACCTCACACGCGCCAAAATACCCTAATTTAACCCCTGACGAACCGACTATCCACCCACACCCGCCGCTTGCTTGTCCGCATGATAACTACTCCTCACCATCGGCCCCGACTCCACATGACCAATCCCCATCTCCTCACCCAACCTCTTATAGACTTCAAACTGATCCGGATGCACAAACCGATTCACCGGTAAATGCCTCTCCGTCGGTTGCAAATACTGCCCGATCGTCAAAATATCACACCACCCCCCATCCCCCACCTTTGTCATCTCCACCAGATCCTCCATCAACTCCGTCACCTCCTCATCCCGCTCACCAATTCCCACCATAATCCCCGTCTTCGACACAAACCCCTTCTCCTTAATCCGCCTCAACACTTCCATCGACTGCCCATACTTCGCCTGCGGTCGCACCGCCTTATACAAACGCTTCACCGTCTCCAGATTATGATTCACCACATCAGGCCCCGCCTCAAGCACCATATCCAACGCCCCCTCATCCCCACAAAAATCAGGGATCAAAACCTCCACCTTCGTCTGCGGGTTCATCGCCTTCGTCTGCCTTATCGTCTCCGCCCAAATCCCCGCCCCCCCGTCCGCCAACTCATCCCGATTCACCGAAGTAATTACCACATACTTCAAATTCATGATCCGAACAGCTTTCGCCACCCGACCAGGCTCTTCAAGATCCAAAGCAGGAGGAGCACCCGTCTTGATATTGCAAAACCCACACGACCGCGTACATACATCACCCAATATCATCAACGTTGCAACGCCATTCGACCAGCACTCCCCCATATTCGGACACGCCGCCTCCTGACAGACCGTATGAAGATCATGCTCCCGAACCATCTTCACCAGCTCATAATATTCCTTGCTTTGAGGCAACTGCATCCGCAACCAACGCGGCTTCCCCTTGCGCACAAACTCCCCAGCCTCCACATGATTATTCAACACCCGATCCGTCAACCTCAATCGCACAACAATCCCTCACACAAAAAAAATTCCCCCCAAATCCATCCACTCATCCTATTCCCCACCACACACCCCACCAAACAAACTCAAATTTCCTACCCATACAATGCGCAGATTAACCCCGGGCGCCCTCGCCCGGGGCGCGCCGCGGAAGACGACGATTCGCGCGAATCAGGAGCCAACAATTTACAGATACCTCCCACTTGGTTCATGCTCCAATTCCCATCTTAAGAACGCGTGCATCGTTCCGGGACGCCCATTTTGCGTACGTCCGGGGACGCGCCGCGGATAACACAACATTCGCGCATTTCAGTGTGTTCGCAATGAAAAAGACTCCCGCAAAAACGATCCACCCATTACCACCTTCATCGCCCGCTTAAACACCACCCCACCCACCCCTAATGAACACTCACCCCCGGAAACACCTTCCTCAACGCCGCAACATCTTCCCCCGTCACCTTCGTCCCCTTAAGCCTCAACCTGCTCAACTTCGGCAACCCAACCAGTTCACGCACTCCTTTGACGCTCACCTGGGTATGCCGAAGATCCAATTGCCTCAGATGCTCCATCCCCTTCAAGTGCTTGAGCCCCGCATCAGTAATCTTCCCATAGACAAGCGATAACGACTTCAATTTCGTCAACCCCTTCATCTTCTCCAGCCCAACATCCGTAACCCCCGCGCCGTAAAGATTCAGAAACTGCAGCCCTTTCAAATTCTCCACACCCGTCCCCGTCACCCTCGTACTCTTCAAATCCAAATGAATCAGCTTCCCAAGCCCCGCCAGATGCTTCAAACCCGCATCAGTCACCTTCGTGCCATTCAAAGATAACGAACGAAGGTCCTCCAATCCCCTTAACCCCTTCATACCGGCATCATTGGCCGGCGTACTGTTCATATAAAGAAGCTTCATACGCTTCAGATTCGCCAAACCCGACCCCGTCACCTTCGTACGCGTGAGATAAAGAACGGTAAGATTGGGCAAATCTTTTAATGGCGTCAAACCCGCATCCGTAACCTTCGTATCCGACAACTCCAGATAGGAAAGACCCCGCATTCCATTCAAATTCGTCAGCCCCACATCCGTAACCGTACTCGAACTCAAATCCAACTCCTGCAACCCCGACATCCCCTTCATCGGCGCCAGGTCCCTCACCCGTGTCCCCCGCAAATTCAATATCTTAACCCTCCCCAACCCGGTCAAACTCGATATCCCCTTATCCCCCACCTTCGTCCCCTCAAGGTTAACCACGCGAAGGTTACCAAGACCCTTCAAATTACCAAGCCCCGCATCCGTCACCGTGCTTCGTTTCAAATTCAGATTTTCTAACTTCTTAAGACCCCCAAGCCCCCCCAGATCGTTAACACCCGTCTGGCCTAACCCCAGATACCTCAACTCGACCAACCCACTCAAATGCTCCAGCCCCGCATCCGTAATCCTCTTATTCACACCGCTCCCCCGAGTCCCAAGACCCAGATTCATAAGTTGCTTCATCCCCTTCAAATGCGCCAATCCCGCATCCGTAAGCTTATTTCCCGCAAAACTCACATACTTCAAATTCGGGATCCCCCCAAGCTGCTTCAGACCC
This sequence comes from Phycisphaeraceae bacterium, assembly GCA_028284925.1. Taxonomy (GTDB): domain Bacteria; phylum Planctomycetota; class Phycisphaerae; order Phycisphaerales; family Zrk34; genus JANQQT01. Next base: position 5,184 of record JANQQT010000224.1, read on the forward strand.
GCATCCGTAATCTCCGTTTCACGCAGATAGATTTGCTCCAGACTCGGATGACCCTTCAAATGCCCCAGCCCCGCCGCCGTAATTCGCGTCGGCACGGGAATCTGAATCTCCCGAACATCTCGTAGCCGCTTCACATGAACCATATCCCCATCAGTCAGGTTCCCACGATTATGATTCTTCAGCAAAAGCTTGTCTATCCTCCCGTTTCGCTCCATGACATATAGACCAACATCTCTCAACGCCTCCGCAGCCTGGTGGATCAGATACCCCTTCGTCTTCTCAAGAATCTCCTTCACCTTCGCCGCCCGACCCGCATCAGCCGACTTCAACGTCTCCTCCATCGCTTTCCGAACCGCGGCCACCACCGCCTCATCCTTCGATTGCGCAAGTTCCGTCAATATGGAATACGCCCGCCTTCTCACCACCGCCCGATCATGATCCAGTGCTTCCACCAATGCACCCACCCCCTTGACACCCTCCTTCACCAACGCCTTCGCCGCCGCCTCCCGTACTGCAAACTTCCGCTCCCCAAGTCCCTC
>JANQQT010000234.1 GCA_028284925.1 Phycisphaeraceae bacterium
CGATGGTGGGGGGGGGTGCGTATCGATCGATGTATTCGGTGCTGACGAGTATTTCCCCTCGCGGTGATTCCTTGAGGTGGTGCCATGCGAGTCGTTGCATGATGAGGGGGTCCGAGCGTTCGATCGCTCGGAGGACTGCTTCGTAATTTTGGTGATAGAGTTCGAGTTGACTTGCGGTGTGGGCAAGTTGTTGCTGTTGGATTTCGAGTTCACGTACCTGCAGCCATGCGGGCGTGAGTGTGGTTACTCCGATGATGAGGACGCCACTGATAACCAGAAGCCAACCGCCCAGGTCGAGGCGGTCGGGAAGGTTGCAGATTGAGCGAAAGAAATTAAACATCCATGTTTTGATATCGACAGGTGCGGAATCCGTTCCGCAGAATTGTTGCATGATACCCGTAGATCCGTGTCCAACAAGCGGATTTTATCGGGTGTCTTGAGTTTGTTGTTGGGATTGTGGGCATTGCAGTTTGTCAAAGGATTGAGAAGGTGTGTTTTTTTGTCGGATTTGACGTGTTGTTTGGTTAAGTCGGGGTTCAGGAAACACGATGAATAATCCCTACAACCGTTACAGGTGGAACCCCGATGGACGAGCATACCCAACGAATGGAAGGGGAAGTTGACGCAGACGAGCTTATGCAGGGCAATTGTGATGCGAATCTCAATGCGTTGATTAACCAAGTAAGTCAGCTTCAGAGTGGGCTGGCGAGTGCGGCATCGGATTTGCATGAGATAAACCGCCGTCGGCTGGCTCTTGAGATGGCCGAAGAGGCGGTGGCCCAGCAGCGGTGGACGTTGGAGGAGGCGTCCACTGCGCTGGATGCCGAACGCGCCCAGTTGCGTGGTGCGGAGTTGGAGTTGGAGGAGTCTCGAAAGGCATTTGAAGAAGAACGTACCGCCCTTGCGGAGCGCCATAAAGCACTCGACGATTTGCGCAATGACCTGGACGCCCGGGATGCGCAGATCGCCGTTTTAAACATGACATTCGACGCTCGTCGCGCCGAGTTTGACGATAATGCGGGTCGATTGAAGGAGAAGGAAGCACAGCTGACGGAACGGGAGTCCGCGCTTGACATGCGTCGTGATCAACTGAAGGTTGAGTATACAAATTTGCAGGATCGCCGAGCGGACTTGGATCTTTTCGCGCAGAATCTTTCGGAACGTGAGCGACAGATTGCCGACTCGCAGTCGGGTCTTGATGAGTTGGCGGCGAATCTGGATTTACGCGTGGATGAGTTGCGTGAACAGCAGAGGCGACTGGACGAGCAGGCGGAGCAGTTGGAGCCTCAGCGTGGGGATCTGAATCGTCAGCGTGTCGAGATTGAGACACGTCTGGAGGCGATTGATCACGATCATCGGAAGTTGGGGGCGCGTGTGCGTCAACTGGATGAGCAGGAGTGCCTCCTTGCAGAGGATCGTGACAAGCTGGCGGAGAGGCAGGTCGTCCTTGACGGGCGGGGGCAGGAGTTGGATCGTCGCGAGGAAGCGATCAAGCGACGTGAGCAGGAGCTTGAGGACGCTGCAACTGCCGCGGCAACGCGGTTGACCGCCGAGGAACTGGAAGAGATGCGCGAGTTGCGAAGGAAGATTGAGTCGGAGCAGCATCATCTGGTTCGTCAGCAGGCGCAAGTTCAAAAAACATTTGAGACGATCAAGCAGCGTGAACAGTTGATTGAAGCCCGCGAGCGCGAGCAGGATGCGCGATCGGAGGCGATTGACCAGGAATTGAAGGAGCGCGAAGGGCGCGCTTTGGATGCGGTAAGGCGGCGCACGGCTCATCTGGAAGAGGCAGAGGAAGCCGTGCGAAACCGTGACACGAAGTTGCGGAGTCGGTTGGGGCGGTTGAAACAGGCCAAGAGGAAGCTGGAGGCGAAGCGTGATGAGTTGATGGAGGAAATCAATTCATTCGGCAATGTCCGATCACAGGCGCGGGAGGTGTTGCAACAGCGCAAGTTTGTGGTCGAAAACCAGCAACTGCTTGCTCAGGCAGAGAAGCACTTGGTAAAACGTTGGGCGGTGAGAAGCAGTGTGGGGCGTGTGGCGGCGGTGGCGGCGTGTGTGTTGTTCCTGTTTATGGGCAGTATGATTGCGGGGGATAAGCTGGGGACGAAGATCTATTCGGCACAAGCGTCGGTTCAACTAGATTTGGCTGCTGGAGACATGGATGAGTCGGAGTGGTTGGCGAATCAGCGGGATGTGGTTCTGCATCATGAGGCACTGGCCATGGCGTTGCCAATGGTGCGACAGGCGGGGCATACGGATTTGGGTAACTGGGGTGAGTTGAAATCGAAGATTGAGTCGAATCTGGTAGTGGATTCGCCGGAAGATGGATGGGTGATCGTGCGTTTGAGGGGGTCGGAATCACAGACGTTGCAGCCGATTCTTCACGGTGTGGTCGCGGGGTATGTGAAGTATTTGAATAAGGAACGTGCTGGTTTGGCAAGATTGGCTGTACCCGCTGCGTTGTCGACGATGCCGATCGTCGATACGTCGATGGCGATGAGCATTCAGTTTTTTGTGATTGGCGCAGTGGTGTTGGCAGGTTTGTTTGGCGTCGCGGCATTGTTGTTGATGCGAACGCGGCGATTGATTACGGATGCGATCGACATTGATGGGATTGCGGATGACGGCACGTGGGCGCGGTATCAGAGTGATTTGACATCGGATGAATATCAGGCTGATGAAGAAGAGTTGGTGGGTGAGGAACTGTCACCGACGCCTATTGCGTGTGAGGCGAATGCGTTGACGGAATCGCAAGTCGAGCGGGTGGGTGATGAAGATGAAGAGGATCGACCGAGGTCACCGTTTCTTCGCGCGAGTTAGGCGTTCTGTCAAAAGGGTGGTGTGTCATATACAGAGTAGGTGAGTTATGCCCATGTTTCAGCGATTCGTGTGACGAGTCGTACGCCGAAGCCTGTTGGTCCTGCGTTGATAGCGGGTGACGGGCGTTTGGTGTCGGCAACGCCGGCAATGTCGATGTGGCACCAGGGGAGTTGGCCGGCCTTATCGGGGTCGCCTCCGGGGGCAGCGAAAAAGCTCAGGAATGCTGCACCCTGGATGGGATGGCACTCGCGCTGGACTTTGGTGGATGAGTTCATGATGTCTGCGTAGTCGGCACGCATCATGTCGCGATGTTCTTCCCAGAGGGGAAGGTGCCAGACGCGTTCGCCTGTATCTTCGGCGGCGTCGAAGACGGTTTTGCGGAAGGATGTGTCGTTGCAGAAAGCTCCGGCACAGACTGAGCCGAGGGCGACAACAACACCGCCGGTGAGAGTGGCGAGATCGACGACTGCATCGGGTTTGTAGGTTTTGCATCCGTAAGCGAGGGCATCGGCGAGAACGAGTCGGCCTTCGGCATCGGT
>JANQQT010000254.1 GCA_028284925.1 Phycisphaeraceae bacterium
CCTTTCCATCCGCCCAAAACAAAAACACCGCCAACACAATCAGCAGCGGCCCAAATATCAATCGGTGCTTCAGCATATAAACAACCAAACCCTATCAACAGAACCAGACTCGAGCCGAAGCATATCACAATCACCCCCATCGAGCGACACACCCACTCCCAATTCACACCTACGCCAAAATCGGCTTCACCACATGCCCATGCACATCCGTCAACCTAAAATCTCGACCCTGAAATCGATACGTCAGTCGCTCATGATCCATCCCCAGCAAATGCAACAACGTCGCCTGAAAATCATGCACATGCACCTTATCCTTCGCCACCGCAAAACCCAGCTCATCCGACGCACCATGACTATACCCACCCTTCACACCACCGCCCGCCATCCACATCGAATAACAATCCGGATAATGATCCCGCCCCAACACCTTCCCTCGTGATGTCCGCCCTTCCCGGAAAGGCGTCCGCCCAAACTCACCACCACATACCACCAGCGTATCCTCCAGCATTCCACGCTGCTTCAAATCCTTAATCAACGCCGCCAGCGGTTTATCCATCGTCGCCCCCTTCTTCGTCAAACCGTCACGAATATCCTCACGCGGATTCGTCCCGTGAAAATCCCAGCCCCAGTCAAACAATTGCACAAACCGCACACCTTGCTCCACCAACCGCCGCGCCAACAAACAATTATTCGCCAGGCTCGCCCCTCCGGGCCGCGCCCCATAAGACTCCAAAACCTCCTTCGGCTCCTTACTGATATCCATCACCTCCGGTACCGATACCTGCATCCGATAGGCCAGCTCATACTGCGCAATACGCGTATCGGTCTCCGGATGCCCCAACTCCTCTCCCTGCACCGCATTCAAATCCTTCAACGCATCCAGGCTCAAACGCCGCATCTTTCGATCCACGCCCTTCGGATTAGAAACATACAAAACCGGATCCCCCTTACTCCGACACTGCACACCCTGGTAAACCGATGGCAAAAACCCCGTCCCATACGAATTCTTCCCGGCATTCGGCTGAACCCCGCTCGAAATCAACACCACAAAACCCGGCAAATTCGCATTCTCACTACCCAAACCGTACGTCACCCAGGACCCCAGCGACGGACGCCCTGGCCGCGGCGATCCCGTATAAACAAACAACTCCGCCGGAGCATGATTAAATTGATCCGTATTCATCGACTTAATCACACACAAGTCATCCGCCACCTTCTGAAGATTCGGCAACGCATCCGACAACCAAACCCCACCTTCCCCGTACCGCTTAAACCTACGCGGCGTCCCCATCAACTTCGGCTTACCCGATGTAAACGCGAATCGCTTACCCTTCAAAATCGAATCCGGAACCACCTCCCCATTACGCTTCACCAACTCAGGCTTATAGTCATACATATCCAGATGCGGCGGCGAACCCGTCAAATGAACATAAATCACATTCTTCGCACGCGACCGAAATTCAGGAGCCTTCACCGCCAAAGGATTCACTACCCCACCCTCACTCCCGCGTGCACTCCCCCCAACCGTCGCCAACCCACCCATAGCACCCAACGCCATCGCGCCAACACCCACAGACCCCTTCCCCAAAAAACACCGTCGCGTCATTTCCTTCAAATGGGCTTCTCTACGCTGCATCGCCAAATCGCTCCATATCAAACACCGCTCATCCCTTATCGCGGCATCAAAAACTCATCCAGGTTCAACATCACGTTCGCCGCCAACGTCCACCCCGCAAGCTCCACCACATCCATCCCCGCAGGAGCCTTACCAATCGGCACGGTCGCAAACGCCTCCGCCTCCTTACGCTTTGTCGTATATATTTGCTTCGCATCCGCGATCAACTTCAACACCCGCCCCATCTCCCGCGCACTTCCCTCCCGACTCAAACACAACTTAAACATATACCGCACGCGCCCCGCATCATCCGCTCCACCCTCTTTCAACACTCGCCGTGCCAGCGCCTGCGCCGCCTCCACAAATACCGGATCATTCAATGTCACAAAAGCCTGCAAGGGAGTATTCGTACTCGATCGCTTCAACACGCAAAACTCGCGACTAGAAGCGTCAAACGCCATCATCGATGGATAAGGATTGGACCGCCGCCACTGGGTATACAAACCCCGCCGATACCGATCCTCTCCACCACTCGGAGCCCAGTCAATCCCGCCACCAAACGCCGCACTCAATCCCACCTTCGGCTTGGGTGGCCGTACAGGCGCTCCATACATTTTCCCACTCAACAAACCACTCACCGCCAACGCCTGATCACGAATCTCCTCCGCTGTCAACCTCAACCTAGGCCCACGCCCCAACATCCGATTCTGAGGATCACGCTTCCAAGCCAGCGAACTCACACCCGATCTCTGACGATACGTCGCCGATGTCACCATCAGCTTCATCATCTTCTTCATATCCCACCCGCTCTCCATAAACTCCACCGCCAGCCAGTCCAGCAACTCCGGATGTGATGGCAACTCGCCCTGCGACCCAAATTCCTCACTTGTCGCCACCAACCCCATCCCGAAAAACTGCTCCCACAACCGATTCACCATCACCCGCGCCGTCAACGGATTTTCCTTATCCACCAACCACCTCGCCATCCCCAACCGATCCATCTTCAACCCCTTAGCCAACGCCGGAAACGCGCTGGGCAAGCCCGGCTGAACCACATCCCCCTTATCCAAAAAGTTCCCCCGCCTCTGTATCTGCGTCACACGCGCCTTCCCTTTACGTTCCCGCATCACCGGAACCGTCGTCGCCTTCATCTTCTTGATCTCCCCCTCCAACTTCACAATCCCATCCCGATAAACCTTCAACTCTTTCGACACATTCTCCCGCCAATACTTACTCACCAATCCCGCCTTCACCCCATCTCGCATCTCTCGCTTCGTCATCAACGCCTCAAACACATCCTGCCCCAATCCCCGCCACACACCAACACTGCCATCCCCACTCACCCCAACCTTTACATTCACCTGCCCCGTCAACTTCACCCCACCCATCTCCAACACCATTACGCTCCCCGCTCGCGGCGCAATAACCTTATCCAATACTGCCGTCACAACGACCCCACCGCCATCCACATTCACCACGCCCTTCAGCCCTCCCCTCCCATCACCCTTCAACGCATTCTTCACGCCCACCACCTTCCCACCCCGCTTCAACAGCACCTTCCCAAACTTCAAGCCCACTCGACCACTCGTACTCAGCGTCCCACTCACGCGCGCCGCCTTCTTTACAACCTTTGACCACACCTCTCGCCGCTTATCGTCCAGCAACACCACCCGATACCCATCCAGTCGTGACCCGATATCCCCACCCGTTCGGTTCCACACCACAATCCGATCCACACTCTTCACACCCCGCATATCCACCTCCCACCACGGATTCGTTGATATCGCCGTATGCGTCACCGAATTCCTCTGATAGTCCCCATTCGTATTCCCATCAATCGCCCGTCCCGCAGGCCCTCCAAAATCAGTCGAACTCTGCTTCGCAACGCCACCCTTCGCCGCATTTACCCCACTCCTCGAAAACACCTGAACCTCCGCCAACGACAAAATCCGATTCCTCCCAGTAAGCTCGATCCTTAAATATCGCCCACGCCTCCCCTTATCCACACCATCCTTGGCCTCGAACCATCCTCTCAACGTCC
>JANQQT010000257.1 GCA_028284925.1 Phycisphaeraceae bacterium
ACGTCATCCCTGTGGCTGCCCTAACCAAACAGGCCCCGCGCCTCCCCGCAGGAGCTTTCCCATGCGCTCAAACGCCGCCTTCTACACCTTCATCGCCGCCGTTACAATCGTAATCACCACTTCAATCTTCACGCTGAACATCTTCGCCGCAAAATCCAAATCCCCCTCCCTCGACCTTCCCTCAATTCGCCCCATAAAACCCACTCCCGCACTCACCATCGACATCGCTATCCCCATTCACCACAAAAAACGACACCTCGCCGTCAACAACAACGCTGGACAACCTGGCCACATCTTCCATGTCGTCCTCACCAATAACTCCAAAAAACCAATCAACCTTTGGCGGGAATGGTGTTCATGGGGGTACTTCAATCTCTCCTTCGAAGCCATCGACGACAATGGCATCACCCACATCATTAAACGTCACCCACGACCCTGGAGAAAAAACTATCCCGACAACCTCACACTCGAACCCCGTGAACACCGCGTAATCCCCGTCTCCTTAATCCCCGCACGCCCCAAACAGGAATCCGGCCTCTGGTCCCTCGAAACACTCACGCAGGCCAAACCCAAAACCGTCAGCCTCCGCCCCATCTTCCACATCCCTCCCGACCGCTTCTCCAAACAAAATAAAGTCTGGACTGGCAAAATATCGGGCAAACTCAAAACCTACAACATCACCTACCACTAACCGCCATCTCCTATCTCTAACGTAATTTCTTCTCCGTTGCCTCGCCAATCCGTCGCCAATCTCCGATTTTTCACTTGAAATTTATCGACCATATTCAGTATATTAAGTAATTAAGTAGTGGAGCAGTAAATCGCCAGACACATCCTTCGGTAGATCACACTCGCCTGCAACAGATCGTGCGTCTTTTTCGTGGTCAAACAACCCGGTCCGACCTCAGGGAGACACATCATCAATGGGCCCTTACATACAGATATTCTATTTACCCCCGCACGCCACAACCCATGCCGCATCCTACCAACGCAACAGCTTTCAATCCTTCAGCCTCTCCAGAAGTAAATTCACTGCCGCCTAACAAAATCAAAAAAAAGAAACCGAACAAACCTCATAAACAAAACGTACTATTCTAAATAGAGAATACTCCCCACCGAACCCGCCCAATGCATCCCGCACGGGCGGGTTCTTAAGTTACGCACACATCGCCACCCCACCTTGGCCGACCAACGCTCCCGACGTCACATCTAAGACCTCACGCTCTACAACGAGCGAACCATCAACCAGGAAACCTCACCTTCCCTCCTTCTTGACTCTGTGATCCCTCAACAACCGAATTACTCCAAACCGGTTCTTCTCCACCGCATAATCTCGCGCCATCTTCATACGCTTGTCCCGAATACCCGCATCCGCCCCCGCCTCAAGCAACACCGCACACATCCTCTCCAAACCATAATGCGCTGCAAACATCAATGCCGTTCTCCCCTCGTGATCCCTCCCATCCAGTGCCGCGCCTGCCCCAATCACCAACTTCGCCAGACCTTCGTGATTCGCAATCGCCGAAAAATGCAACGCCGTAAACCCATCCTTGTTCTTCGCTCGCGCATCCGCCCCATGCTTCAATAATAACTTACCCACCTTCAAATACTCCCCGGAAGGCGGCCTCGGAAACTTCTTCAACAATTGGGGTGTAATCCTACTCATCCCTGCGCCCGAAGAAAGAACCATCAACGTCGTATCCTGATTCCTCGATTGGCTTCTAACATCCGCCCCCGCCTCCACCAACACCTTCGCCGCTAAATAATCACCACGCATCGACGACACCTGCAAAGGCGTAAACCCATTCTGCTTCTCACGAGTTGCAACATCCCCCTTGTTTGCACTCAACGCACGCAGGATCCCCACATACCCGCCCCCCGCCGCCATATGCATCGCCGAACGACCATCCGGAACCGTCGCATTCACCGCCGCCCCATGCTTCAACAACAACCTCACAACCGCTTCATGCCCGCTCTCCACCGCACTGTGAAGCGGCACAAAACCCTGACCATCACGAATATCCGATCGCGCCCCCGCCTCCAGCAACACCTTCACGACACCCGCATTCCCATGCTTCGCTGCCATATTCAGCGCCGTCCAACCCCTCTTATCAGCCCCATCAACATCCACACCCCGCCCAATCAGATATTTCACAATCTTCGTTTGATCCTTCCCGAATCCCCTTCCACGTTCCGCCAGCAAACGCCCGATCAAATCCGCACGCTTCTCAGTAACACCCAACGAACGCAACCCCTTGGTCGTCATTTCCCGCACAGTCACTCCCCTCGCACGAACACCGCCCCCCTGTATCGCCGCATGCAAAAGCGTCTTCCCCTTCCACGCAACATCAACCTTCGCCAATCGCTTACAAAGCACCTCAAACACATCAAAATGACCCAGATAACTCGCAACATGAATAGGCGTGGGAATTAAACCACTCTCTTCGCTTTGGCTAGGATTCGCTCCACTCTCAAGCAACATCTCAATCAATTCCAGGGGCGCTATGATTACCGCTGTCCCGAGCGGCGTCATACCCGCCTTAGATTTCCAATTCACATCAGCCCCATGAGCAAGCAGCAGCTTTGTAACCTCAAGCTGCCCCTGTGCTATCGACAGATGCAGCGACGTTTGTCCAAGCCCATTTGCCGCATCCGGATTAGCCCCCTCCGAAAGAAGGTAACGAACCACCGCCACTTCCTTTTTCAATACAGCCGTCAATAGCGGCGTTCGGCCACTCCCATACTCCTTGGCCTCAAGCACCCTGCGATCACCACCAACCAATGATTTCACCCTTGCCAGATCGCCCACCTTCACCGCCGAATGAATCTCCAGCAAACCCGATACGGCCGGCGCACCCGATGAAGTACAACCCGCCGACCAAAACACCAGACAAAAAAGACCGACCATGCGATTACTTAGGACACGTCCACAACAACAAAACAATCCGCCCCTCGGCCGTTCGTCAGCACACGCCAAAATCATTACCATTCGCTTCGTCACAACGTCTCTCAGCATCCACTCGCCTGAAAATTCTCCGGCCAACCAATAATCACCTCAACGTCTCCCGCCTGAATTGAGATCCTATCACATTCCGTCTTCAGTACTTCAAAACACCTATGGCTTCAATCTGATACTTCACAAAATAATAGCAAAATACCTTGAGTTTGTACGTTTTTGAGAACGATAGACTGAATCTTTACCCTTCAAATCGTCCTCTCAGCAATCACCACTGTCACATTTCCCACTCCTCACAACAACACCTCTGTACACCCAATACATTCACCCCAAAGACATTTTTTGCCCACATTTCTCCATGAACACCCCTCTTCACCCTCATCCGAACCTTCAACTTACTCCCCCAAAACGCAACCGTCACCAGCCACCATATGAGCTGACCTGTCCAATTCTCCAACCGCCCTGCAATCGTAGCCATCATCCCATAACATAACCCCAAACCCTTCCCACTCCGCTCCTCGAGCCATGAAATCGTTCGACCCGCACATTTCAAGAACAAGTAGAGATCTGCCATGACGCACATCCACCGAAGATCGTTCCTCAAATCCTCGGGCGTTACACTCGCCCTTCCAACCCTCGAATCCCTCTGCGGCGCAAAATATAAATTATCCAAGCCCCTAAAACGCATGGTCTTTATCTGCACCAAGTTGGGCCTCTATCCGCCTTCACTATTTCCCCAACAGCCTGGCCCCCTCGCCAAGTTTCCTTCCCAATACCTCTCTATCCTCAGAGAACATCACCCCCATCTCACCCTGTTCTCAGGACTCAGTCATAGTAACCAAGCCGGCCGACTCTCACACTCAAGCGAAATGACATGGCTCACCGCCGCACAAGACCCCGGCCTAGACGGCTTCAAAAACACCATCTCCATCGACCAACTCGCCGCCAACAAACTCGGATACACCACACGCTACCCGTCCATCGTCCTCAGCACCAATGGCCAGGCCAGCCAATCCTACACCGAAAACGGCGTCATGATACCTGCAGAATCTAGCCCCTCACAGCTCTTCTCCAAACTCTTCCTGCGAGGACGTCCCGAACAGATCGCAAAACAAAGACAGCAACTCCGTTTCAACAAAAGTATCCTCGATGGCCTCGTCGCGCAGACCAAATCGCTCTTGAAGAACGCTACCCCAATCGATCGCCAACGCCTCGAAGCCTACCTCGAGTCTATACGCAGAACCGAACGAAACTTCGTTAAACAAGGCGAATGGCTCGACAAACCCCGCCCCAATGTAAACGCCAAACGCCCCAAAGACATCCGCCAAAAAGCGGACATCATCGGTCGAATAACACTCATGATGAATATGATCCCACTCATCCTTCAAACCGACACCACACGCGTCATCAATCTCGGCATCCAGATCGACCACGGCACGCCCAATATCCCCGGCATTAATCAGGAACACCACGCCCTCTCCCATCACGGAAAAGACCCCCAGAAAATCAAGCAACTCAAGATTGTCGAGTCCTCCATCCTCAATTGCTTTGCCGGACTACTCACCGACCTGAAACAACATGACATCGACCAGTCCACACTCCTCGACAACACCGCCCTCCTCTTTGGCAGCAACCTCGGCAATGCCAACAACCACGACTACCGAAACCTACCCATCATCCTCGCCGGTGGCTCGTTTAAGCACGGTAACTACATCGCCTACAGCCAAAGCAGAAACAAACCCCTCTGTAATCTATTTCTCGCCATGCTCCGCCATATGAAAATCCCCGCCAACTCATTTGCCCAAAGCACATCCACACTCACATGGACCTGATAAGTCCGACCTCGATGTACAGCCCAACCCTCGCGCCAACAAATACCCCGAATTAACCAGACCGACCAGACCAAACCAACCTCCGCATTTACCCCAATTCTCATCTACTTCCCGCCGGATAAATCATGACTCAAACGTTAACCGCGGTTCACATTAATACCCATCCAAAAATACAACGGCCACAGAACCTCAAACCGATTCCGACACACAATTGTTCATCAACATTCTCCACGCCGCACCCCGAAATCATACCGATAGCCTCAACACGCCGCTCGATTACAACACCCAAAGATCTTCTGCCCAACGTCTCAATTCGCTTGCCACAACGGACGACTACTCTTCCAGAAATTCCCAGGCACCCTGAAATCAGGTAGACGCTATTTCAAACTACCGGTGTACGTCACAAAACCACATGGCTCAATCCAAGTCGGATTATTCTACACCCTAACTCTCTCTACCTCGCCCCGTAAACCTCACGAATAATGTGGCTTGGCCCTATGCACCACCATCAAATCCAAACCGTCCGACCAGGAGTAAATGATATCCAGATCCGATCCATTCTCATACAACGCAACCGTAGTCTCCCAACCTCCGTCATTGATTAGCCATTCTCTACTCCAGTCATGCCAACTATCCGGAGCCGTCGCCTTCAGCCAATATGTCCGGTCCGAAGAGTCATCAAAGTGAACCAGATTCGCATCACCATTTCCATCAAACAACAGATTCGAATACTTCCCGACGTTCCCCGATGTCACGATCGCGTGATGCTGCCAGACTGAACTCGGCCGTGATGCATAATACAAGTCGGCATTGAACGAATCCACGTAGCTGATCGCAGGATCATTCCCGTCATCAAAGGCAAGCGAAATGAACGTCGCATCCTCGCTCAGTCCCGTATGCACATTCGACACGGCCCAATTGTTGTTCACCGGATTCGCCCCGCTCTCCGCATACTTCAACGCGCCATTTGTCCCATCGTCATACGCAATTGACCACTTCTTCCCGGCATTCGGGTTCTCCGCCATCGACACATAACGACCGAGGTCACTCCCTGTATCACTGTCAACCAGCTTAAACTGCCATGTCGTTATTGGCTTCTGCGTAAAGAATACGTGGCCCGCCCCCGAACTCTTGTAATACGCAATGGCCGGATCATTACTGGAATCAAATTCAAGCGATGAATACAACCCATAAGTCCCACTCGCGGCTATCGTCTCCGTCGACCAACTCGTTCCGTTAAACTTCGCAAACTTCAGCTTACCGCTCGTAGCGTCATAGTACGAAACACCTGGGTTGCCGCTACTATCCAGTGCCATGCTCGGATTGCGCCCGACCTCTGCCGTCGTCGCGTCAATCACAACCGGCGTACTCCAGTCCCCATTCGTGTCACGCTTCTTATAACGCAAGTCCTTCCCTGTCATATCAAAATAAACCAGGTGAATCGTCCCATTACTCGCCACCACAAGGTCATTCTCCGAGGCATTATCAACAATCGTTGCTCCAACCGCCTGGAAAGCATTCAGTCGCCCATCAGACACCGTCTTCGTGTCAACGGATTCAAGAGGATTGGTCGTCCTCAAAAGAAGATTCTTCATCTCACTCACCGTCGGGTCAGTCAAATGGGCAACCAACAGTGCCGCGACGCCCGACACCTGCGCTGTCCCGGGCGACGTCAGTTGAATGTAGTCATAATCATCCGTTGAGGAGAAATCCGTGCTAAGCACCAGGTTGCCTGCAGGTGCCGCAAGATCAACCGATTGGTCGCCAAAATTTGACGCCGTCGTCGAAAACTTATCGTCATCATCAGTGACACCAACAGACACAACATTATCCAAATCGAAACTAGCCGGATAGACCGGATTAACATCAATATCAACAATATTATTTCCGGCTGCCGCAACAACCAGAATCCCCGCATCACCCGCTTCCTTTACGGCATCCTTAAAATCCTGGTTAAACGTCGTCGTATGAAAACTCATATTGATGACACGAACATTCAACCCATCCACCTTGACAAGATTGATCACGTGTTCAATGCCGTCAATCGCCGTTTGAACACTCCCTCCGGGCAGGGACGCCGCCGCGTCCAGTACCTTCACCGGAATCATCGTCACATCCCAATTGATTCCCGTTACACCTTGTGCGTTATTACCTTCCGCCCCAATGATCCCGGCCATCTTCGTTCCGTGTCCGCTGTCGTCGTCCGCAACTGAATCGTTGTTCACAAAGTCGTAATCGTGCGTCGTATCGAGATTACCATCCAGATCCTCATGATCCAGCTTCACACCAGTATCAAGAATGGCGACATACACACTGGACGAACCCGTCTCAATATCCCACGCTTCAGGACCATCCATATCTGCATCAGAAGTACCGCTTAACGAACCGATATGACTCTGAAAGTAAGTTTGACCAGTGTTTTTCAGATGCCATTGCTTCGCGAAATCCGTGTCATTCGGCGTATTCTGCGTGGAATCCGGCGTGAAAACAACAAACATATTCGGTTCAATCAGTTCAATCTCCGGATGACTAGCCCCCCAGCTAAGCAACTCGGCTTTGTTCTCAAATGAAGTAACAAAGTTCAACCTGCGCCCCCAATCAAACCGCGCTCCACGAAGTGAAAACGAATAATCCTCAACCCCAAATTCAGCCAGACTCTTGAAGACCTCAGTATGTTCAAACCCGGTCGCCCGATGCGCATCCGCAAACTCGTGAGACAGTCTTACTCCCCACTCATCCTTGATCGCACGCATCCGCTCCCCGTTCCAATCAATGTCTACAATCGGCTTCCCTCGATACTCTTTCACATCATCACCACTTGGCTCATCACCAACGCCCAGATGCTTCAGCCTTATCAGATTCGGCTTAACCTCCTTCAAATATTCCGTCGCGCCCACCCACCGCCTCATCGATTCAAAATCAGATGCCGGCGCCTCAACAGTCACTGTCGGTTTATCTCGGTCATGTTCCATCCGGATCACATCGACACCGAAATCTTCAATCGCCTGGAACCACTCCGTCTTCGTAACGTCTTCAAAACGGTGTGTCAATATAGAATCGAACTCCACCACATACTCGTTCGCATGCGCCAGCCAGGTTTCTCCTTCCCACTCCAACTCCACCACCCCACGTTCGCGCACATTCTTTAACTCGGTCAGATGGGGTGTCACACTGTTCAAAAAGTCTGTCCGTTCCACCCATTTCGTAAAAGACGCAAGATCTGAAATTTCCGCTTCAACAATTGCTTGATACTCTCCCGCCTCATGCTCCAGCACCTCCACTTTAAAACCCCGCTCCTCAATGGCCTTCAACCACCCCATCTGCCTCACATCTTCAACCTGCCCAGCCAGATATCGATCAAATTCCACAACATACTCATTCCTATGCGCAAGCCACGTTTCGCCCTCCCACTCAATCTCCACCACGCTCGCACTCAACAACATCCGGTCCTCCAAACGTTCCGGCATGCGCATAACCCCAAATTCTTCCCGCCCCCGCCCTTTACTGACATTTTTCTCTTGACATGCGAAACGGCACCATATTTTCCGAAGATTCCTTTGAACTCGATTCATCATAACTCTCAGCTCCAAAAATAAAAGGGGGACCAAAAACGGAAACACAACAGATCATGTTAAAAAATGGGCCTCCCGATCGTCAACATAAAAATGATGAATTGGATCAACTATAAGCAAATTAAATACAAATGCTTATATTCATTCGCAATCATAACCACATCTAGATGCAGACCACCTGATAGCCGACCATTGCCCAACTTTCATATCCACACAACCGCAATCCATTGAAGAACACTCGATTCCGTCCCTTTATCCATCCTCTATCTCAAGGTCATCTTTTCAATATATTCCAAAAACTCTTACCCGACATCCGACCCCCTCATCTTCAGACATCCAATCCCCTAGGGTGCTCAATTCGAGCAATCTCCGGCCCGGTGTCGGGATCAGAGACGAAATTCAAAACTATTTCAATTCATTCAGCCGAGATGGGTTCTGACTATTTTCACTTGAATGACAATGGATTGATGAGCGATAGTCCAACGATGCTAATCAGATAGCCGAACAAACCATTAACGTAGCCTGAAATCCCGATTCCAACACAGGAGTCGGTCGATAATCCAAATATGTTATGATGTACGAGCAATACGTACTTCGTTCGCACAACATTCTCTGTGCTAGGTATTGAAAGGGCTCACCATTGCGATGGAGCATGACATCGCCTCTATTGGGATTTACTTCCGCATTCAGAGTAAGTGATGCATTTCTTGTTGCGACTATCGTTATTGTCGTGACCGGATGCGGCGAGAATTCGAACAACCTTCCGCCTGCTGGATCGGAGAGATCTGACACCGGACCCTATTCGTCTGAAACAAGTTCCAATCCTTTTGTGAAATCCACACCTCTCAATGCATTCTCGGAACCAGGGACCACTCTGTTTGAGCTTCTCGGCCCTGATCAAACCAATATTCGAATCAAAAACCCGATCGACATGGAGCATACCTGGGCCCATTTGTATGACACTGCATTTGGAGGCTGCGGTGTGGCAATTGGCGATTTCGATGCTGACGGTCGGCCGGATATCTTTCTGACGAGTCAAACCGATGCGAATCGCCTGTATCGCCAAACCGGCGATATGAAATTCGACGACGTCACCGAAGAGACGGGATTGTCAACACGCATCACATGGGGTGCCGGCGCAGCCTTCGCCGACATCAACAACGACGGCCATCTGGACCTTTATGTCTGCAATTACGACACGCCGAACGAGCTGTACATCAACGATGGCAATGGCAGGTTCACGGAAAAGGCAAAGGATCACGGGCTGGATTTCGTAGGGGCGAGTGTGATGGTGACCTTCTCCGATTACGACCGTGACGGGGACATGGACATGTACCTGGTTACGAATCGAAAGTATCCAATACCTGGTTTTCGACCACAGCCAAAGATCACCGACGAGCAGGGGCGGCCCTATCGAGGGTTGGGAATTCCGGTGGTGGCGCCGGAGTCACGTGACGATGTCTACTTTATTAAACAAGCCAACGGCGAGTACAAGCGACTCGACGCCGGGCAACGCGACTACTTGTATAGAAATAACTCGGACGGCACATTCACTGATGTCACCCACCAAGCGCGCATGGATGTCAACGGACACTACCACACACTCTCAGCTACTTGGTGGGACTTCAATAACGACGGCTATGAAGATCTCTACGTTGCAAATGACTTCTGGGATCCGGATCTTTTATACCGCAACAACGGGGACGGAACATTTACCAATGTAATCAAGGAAATGATGCCCTACACCACATGGTTCTCTATGGGAGCCGATGTGGCGGATATCAATAACGATGGGCGAGCCGATCTTTTGGTGGGCGATATGGCGGCAACGACGCAAGTTCGCCGTATGACAATGGCAGGAGCAATAGGCCTTCAATTCTGGTTCTACACATCCATCAAGCCGCATCAATATTCCCGCAACACGCTGTTTATAAATACAGGAGCAAATCGATTCATCGAGACGGCTTATCAGGCCGGGGTCGCCGCCACAGATTGGACGTGGTCCGTGAAGTTCGGAGACTTCGACAACGACGGTCGCCAAGATATTTACTTCACCAACGGCGTAGTGCATTTTCTAATGGACCCGGATGCAGATCGCAAACTCAATGCGATACGACGCGAATTTATGAGAAAGAACAAGGGACGCCTGACACGGGAACAGGAACGGGAATTGGAAAAAGCTATATGGCGCCAGATTCAAAGCCGCCCCCCGCTTAGGGAGGAAAACATCGCCTACCGCAATGTCGACGGCAAACGCTTTGACAAGGTCTCCTCGCAATGGGGATTAGATTTCAAAGGTATCAGTTTCGGCGCGGCCCAGGCGGATCTGGATCGGGACGGTGACCTGGATTTCGTAGTGAATAATACCGGTGATGCAATGCATGTTTACCGCAATACCTCTCAAACAGGACGCCGCGTTCTGATTCAACTGAAGGGAATCAATTCCAACCGGTTTGGCCTCGGTGCAAGGATTCAAGTGAAGGCGAACGGCACAACACAGACGCGTTGGATCAAATCCGCATCGGGATACATGGCAGCGGATGAACCGGTAGCCCACTTTGCAGTAGGCAAGATCAAGTCACTCGATGAGGTTGTCATACATTGGCCGTCAGGAGTGGTTCAGAGACTTGTAGGCCTGAAGACGAATCACCTGCACGTTATTCGTGAACCGGAGTCTCAAGTTTCGACAGAAAAGAAGTCCCAGAACGCCGTGGCCAAAACGTGGTTCAAATCATTTACGGCATTCGATCAATTTGAACATGTTGAGAAACCCTTTAACGACTATCTGGCGCAGCCGCTTTTGCCGAGACGATTGTCTCATCAGGGACCGCCATTAACTTGGGGTGATGTAGATGGGGATGGGGATGATGATTTGTATGTAGGCGCTGGCACGGAAATGCCGGGCCAGTTATTCATCAATCAAGGCGGTGGAAAGTTTACGCCGGGCGACCGAAAGGCGTGGATTGCGGATCGCTATTTTGAAGATACCGGTGGGGTATTTTTGGATGCCGATAGCGATGGTGATCTGGATCTCTATGTCTGTTCCGGAAGCATAGAAAGGAAAGCGGGGACACCAACGCTTCAGGATCGACTCTACTTGAATGACGGGAAAGGCGTGTTTAGCCGTGCGCCCTACGGAACGCTGCCGCCATTCATGGAATCCACCAATGCGGTGGCGACCGCCGATGTAGATGCAGATGGAGATATGGATTTGTTTGTAGGCGTTCGTTCTATACCAGGACGATACCCAACGTCAGGCAAAAGTCGCCTGATCTTGAATGATGGAGGAAAGTTCCGGGACGACACAGATCAGTCCGCCAGCGGCTTTTCCCAAATGGGAATGGTTACCGGCGCCACGTTTGCCGATGTCGATGGAGACGGCGATTACGATCTTATTGCGACCACGGAGTGGGGGCCGGTGCGCGTATTTGCGAATCACCGTGGAAAGTTTACTGACGTCACAAGTAAGGCACAAATAAGCCATCTGACGGGTTGGTGGAACGGCGTGTCACCAGCCGACGTGGACGGTGACGGGGATGTGGATTTTGTAGTGACCAATTTTGGCACGAATACAAAGTATAAGGCCAGCCCCAAAAACCCCGCCACACTTTTTTACGGAAAATTCAGCAATAACAAGACTTCCTCCATTATCGAAGCACGCTGGGAAAACGGCCAGCTATATCCCACAAGATCCCTGACAGATTTCTCCTATGTCATTCCAGATATTGCAACCCGATTTACGTCACACCAGACGTTTGGCAAGGCGACGATTAATCAGGTTTTCGGCAAAGACAAAGTCGCGGCCGCATTGAAAGTTCAGGCAACAGAACTGCGAAGCGGAGTTTTTATCAATGAATCTAAAGACAGCATTCGCTTTCGTTTCGAGCCGTTACCCGATGAAGCTCAGGTTTCGCCATCATTCGGAGCAGCCATCACGGACTTCAACGGAGATGGATACGTCGATATTCTCCTGGCACAAAATTTTTTCCACTCTGAAGTATCCACCGGACGAATGTCGGCAGGAGTTGGCATAGTTCTGAAGAATAGGGGGAATGGGAAGTTTGTTGCGGTACATCCTGGAGAATCCGGAATTTCAATTACAGGGGATGCACGAGCGGCGACGATTGTGGATTTAAACGATGATGATTGGCCGGACGTATTGGTGTCCCAGAATAATACTAGGATGATGGCATACACCTTCCAGAAGCCAAAGGGCCATGCAAGGCGACTGGTAAGCGTCCGACTCCTCGGTAAGAAAGGCAACCCTTCCGGCTTCGGAGCGAAATTGGTGTATAGGGGAGAATCACACAAGCAATCGCGATTCATTTGCTCGAGTTCCGGCTACATGTCCCACTCAAGCGCTTTGCGCTATTTCAGCTTGAAACAGGGTGAATCGGGAGAGATTACTGTAACATGGCCGGACGGAACAAAAAGCAAGCATCCATTGAACGCGAAAACAAATCAAAAAATCATTAGACAGAAACCATGAGCGAATATCGCCATGCGTGAGCCTCGAACGCCATGGTTTTGAGATAAAATTAGCATTGCCCGGAACGGATGTCTGGTTATAATCACTCCGGTCAATCTGACCGCAGCGGGCCTTTCTCGATCGGATCGAGATGCGGATCACCCGATTTTGGGTAAAAGGCAGACCCCGCTCTCAGCACTGTGCGTCCTGAGGGCTTTTTTCATGCCCATTGGACGCAAACTGATGGAGTCTGGTTCCATGATATCCGCATCCACACCATTCTCGGACAATGCTGCCGTAGTCGGCCTTCAATGGGGCGATGAGGGTAAGGGCAAGATCGTCGATCTCCTGACGCAGCAGTACGACTATGTCGTGCGATACAACGGCGGCGCAAATGCGGGCCATACTGTTGTAGTCGGTGACCAGAAGTACGCGTTACATCTCATTCCATCCGGAATTCTGGATGCCAGTAAGACCAACGTAATCGCTAATGGAGTCGTGATCGATCCACAAAAATTGCTGGAGGAAATTGACGGCTTGGCTTCGCGCGGGATTGAAGTTGGTGACAATCTGCGAATTTCTGATCGGGCTCATGTCGTAATGCCGTGGCACAAACAACAGGACGCCTTGATGGAGGCCGCCGTATCGAAGGCACGTGGCGACGGAAATAAGATCGGTACGACTGGACGCGGAATCGGCCCTGCATACGCAGACAAGGCAATACGATCGACCGCCATTCGCATGGGAGATTTTGCTGACCGCGAGAAATTCACCGAAAAATTACAACACATCGTCACGATCAAGAATGCCATGCTCGAAGCGCTGGCCAAGCTGGCAGATACGACATATGAACCATTGAATGCAGATCAGCTTGCCGAGCAATTTCTGGGGTACGGAGAAATCCTCGGCCCACATATTTGCGATACATCCCACCTGCTGAACGATGCGGTCAGCTTCAACAAGCGAATTCTCTTTGAAGGCGCCAATGCGTGCATGCTCGATATAGACCACGGAACGTTTCCGTATGTGACCAGTTCGAACTGTTCATCGTTGGGAATATATCCTGGTTCGGGCGTACCGGGTGGACGGCTGAATCGCGTAATCGGCATCATGAAAGCCTATACGACGCGTGTGGGTGGCGGACCGTTTGTGACGGAGTTGGATGATGAAGTTGGGAATCGTATTCGTGAACGTGGCCGGGAATTTGGTACGACGACGGGGCGTCCGCGTCGTTGTGGCTGGCTTGATCTGACCGTGGTGAAATATTCAGCAAAGATCTGCGGTGTAACGGAATTATCCGTAATGTTGCTGGATGTTCTCTCCGGTTTTGATGAATTAAAGGTATGCACAGACTATGAACTAAAAGGCAGTCCTCTGGAAAGTTTCCCCTCAAATGCTGATGTTCTCGATCAGGTCACGCCGATTTATGAGACTGTTACGGGTTTTGACCGGGAAATCACCGAGTGCAAAACTTTTGACGAACTCCCCAAGGCAGCCCAGCGTTATATAGAATTGATTGAAGAGAACATTGGCGTACCTGTAAAGACTGTCAGTATCGGCCCTGAGCGAACTCAGACATTGCATCGCAGTTAATCCGACATGGTTTGTCGGACGCATCCCTTCCTTGTCGAATGAATACGGCGAGACTATCCATGAACCCGATAGACACCCATTCCCAGGCTCAGGTGGATGAAAAAGAAAGGTCCTTAACACGCAGTGACTTTGAGCAATTGCCGCGTCATGTCGCCGTGATCATGGACGGCAACGGACGCTGGGCCAAAGCACAGGGAAAACCCCGTATTTTCGGGCATCAGTTCGGCGCGGACAAAGCACGAAAGATTACACTCGAATGCAATCGCCTGGGCATCGAAGCGTTGACCCTGTTTTCCTTTTCCACGGAAAATTGGAAGCGTCCCAAGGAAGAAGTCGATTTCCTGATGCAGTTGGGGCAGATGCAGCTCAAGCAACATCGCGAAACGCTTAACAAGTACAACATTCGATTCAGGCACGTTGGAAGTCACCACGGCCTGCCTGATTCAATTCTGAATGAACTGAATGAGATTGAGGAGTTGACCGCCGACAACTCCGGTCTGACCGTCGCACTTGCCCTGAATTATGGGGCGCGAAGTGAAATCACCGAAGCTGTCCAGACCATCGCGAGAAAGGTCGCTTCCGGGGATTTGAAGGACCATCAGATTTCCGAAGAAGTAATCGGTGAACATCTCTTCACCGCCGGACTACCGGACCCTGATTTACTGATTCGCACGGCGGGTGAAATGCGTATCTCAAACTTCCTGCTTTGGCAGATTTCATACGCCGAAATTTACGTCACGCAGACATACTGGCCGGATTTTGATGTGCGTGCGCTTCATGATGCATTCCGTGAATTTGGCCGGCGCCAAAGACGCTTCGGCGATGTCGAAGCCAAGTGACTTGGAATTTTTTGCCGTCCGACGCAATGTGCGGGTTCACGAGTATCGCCAACCTCTTTGTGGAACAGGAAGGCATAAATGATCAAAGCAATCATCTTTGATTTCGACGGCGTGATTGTCGACTCCGAACCCCTGCACTATCGTGCTTTTCTCGAAACATTTTCATCCGAGAAAGTCCAGTTCGATTACAACACCTATGTCAATCAGTACATCGGTTTCGACGATCGAGATGGCTTTCGCGCAATCGCAGACGACTTCGACGTTTCATTAGCTGACGACGATATTCTTCGGCTGCTGCACGAAAAGGCGCAAGCATTTGATCGTATCGTCGAACAAGGTATTGAAGCTATGCCGGGAGCCATCCAGTTGATTCGTCAGGCCGCCTCAGCCATGCCGATCGCCATCGCCAGCGGGGCACGCCAAAGCGATATCGACATCATCCTCAGAGGCATCGAAAACGGAACGCTAACCCCGCTGTTTAAGACCATTGTGACCGCCGACGACGTCGAGAAATCCAAACCTGACCCACAAACTTATCTGATAGCAGCAGAACAAATCGGCGTGAAACCGGAAGAGTGCGCAGTGATCGAAGATACGGCAACCGGTCTGCAATCCGCCGTCGCAGCCGGAATGAAAACCATCGGCGTAACCCACAGTTACGGTCCGGAACATCTGAATATAGCCGACCGTGTCATTCATTCCCTCACAGATCTGGATGTAAACCAAGTCAACAAATGGTTTGAATAATGGATTGCCTGAATGAGCTTGCGTCAGATCACTCGTCAACCGGTCTTTCATAACTAATCAACCCAATCGTCCCGTTTCGCAACTCCCGCAGGAATAGTTCACCCACCTTTTGAAAGTCAACATGCCCACCCTTAACCAGGCATCCGCGTTTCTTACCGATCTCCTCAAGCAAACAAGTCGCGTCGTGCGGCATCTCGGCCAGCTTGTATCGTGCAAGTAGAAAATTCGGATACGCTTCCATTAGAAACGCGGCCGCAAATTTCGCAATGTGCTCATAGTCAATAACCTTATCGTGAATCGCCCCGGAAGCGGCAAGCCGAAATCCAATTCGTTGATCGTCAAAGGATGGCTGGAGAACACCAGGTGTATCGGAAAGCACCAACCCATTCTTCAGGTCTATTAGTTGCCTGCCCTTGGTGACGGCCGGCTCATCGCCTACATTAGCAATACGCTTACCTACCCACGTATTTAATAGCGTCGACTTACCCGAATTCGGTATCCCCACCACCATCACGCGCGTGGGCTTCGCCGGCGTACCACGATCCGGTATCAGGGAAAGACAGTGCTTGGCCAGTTTGCGTACCAGCCGGGTATCCTTTGCGACAAGTGGCACGGCAGTCACATTGGGTTGACTCGAGTAATACGACACCCATTGATCCGTCACCGAAGGATCCGCAAGGTCCGCCTTGTTCAAAACCTTCACACACGGTTTATCATTCACGATTGATTCAAATTCCGCACTTCGGCTCGATCGCGGCAAACGTGCATCCAGCACCTCAATCACCACATCCGTCTTCACCATCGCCTTGGCAATATCCTGAAGCGCCCGAAACATATGCTTGGGAAACCAGTGAATGGTCATAGCAGGATTGTTTCAGATAATGCGGTTGAGGCAAGCTGGCAGGTATACACTTGTTGCCATCCCGTAATCATGCCGAGGAGTAGAGTTGCCAGAATTACCTTTTGAGATTCTCTTGTCGCTACGAATTTGGGGTATCCCCGAGCCTCTCGCTATATATCTGATCTGGGCCATCCCGATTAGCCTGACAACCGTCATCGTCTATTGGTGGGATAAACGGCAGGCAACAAAAGAGAATTCACGCGTCAAGGAAACCACGCTTCACGGTTTGGCGCTGCTTGGAGGTTGGCCAGGCACCATCTTTGCTCAACGAAAGTTTCGACATAAAACGCGCAAAGTTACCTTCCAGATCATGACATGGTCAATCGTACTCGCCCACATCGGGTTCTGGGTAATCTGGTTCACATGGGTCCACGATAGGATTTAGAATATCCGCACCTTGGCGTATTAAGACAACTGCTCGTTGGACCGCAACAACACATCGTTAATTTCAACATGAGCCGGCGCCGTCAGAACATGCATCGCTGCCGCCACAATATCATCGACTTCCAGCATACGTCTCGCCGACTCCTTCAGTTGATCCACCTTTTCCTGATCTCCCCGAAAGTAGTTTCCGAAAAATTCGGTTGAAACGAAACCGGGTGAAATGCAGGATATGCGAGTAGGATCACCGGCGTCTCGCAACTCACAACGCAGAGCCTCCGCCATGGCACGTACGGCAAATTTGGTGGCCGCATAAAATGCACCTTTACGCGGCACGCGATGCCCGGACATGCTGGACAAGTGGATAATATGCCCTGGTCGATCAAACGCAAACCGCTTAATCGCCTCTCGCGTTGCTACTGCCAAAGCCAGAATATTCACATTGAAAACTTCAATCCACTCGGTCGTGACGCCCTCCATCAACGACCCCGCCCGTCCCAAACCGGCAGCATTAATAAGAATGTCCAGATAAGAAAATCGCTCCAATGTCTGATCAAACGCTGCAACTAACGCCTTTTCATCCGTCACATCAACCACCATAGGAACCGCCACACCGCTCGCCTCGCTATCTTTCTCCAATTCCCTCACAATCTCCTCAAGCCGATCCCCTCGTCGCGCCAACATCACCACGTTAACCCCATATCGGACCAACTCCATCGCAACACCTCGCCCGATTCCGCTGGATGCCCCCGTTACGATTGCCGTCTTACCTTGGAGTGAAATAACTGAACCCATCACTTGCCCTTTCGCAACTGCCAACGCTCATCAAAAAAACCTGCCCGAATCACCTTGCCCGGCGACGATGCGTCCGGATCTCGAGTGACATCCACAATCGCCCAGTCACCAAGCTTGGGATTCTGTAACGAATTGGTTCGATCGTGAGCCTCTCGAAACGTCGGCCCGGAATTGAATACCACGTACTTACGCTTTGTGATATTCAGTGGATAAATTCCCAAGAACACATGGCGATCAGCCCCATAAGTGTTCTTTCCCAACTTAATTTCTGTCTCCGAAAGACCAATCCCTCCAAGCAAGACACCCATCTTCCTCAGACGGCAAATCAGAAGATTGGAATGATGATCGCCGAAGACCACAACGTTGTATCGCGCCAAATCCGTATCCGTCACATCCTTATCCTGTTTCTCTCGCAACATGCCCCGAAACAATGCCCTCCAACGTGATCTGAAATGAGCCAATTCAAATTGCACCCAACGCTCGACACGCGGATAGATTGACTTCTGGCTTGGTGTCACTACTAAAAACGGTGACAGAAACGCATCGTCAATCGGCCCCTGCATACCGGGAACCTTGGCGAGCACAGCGTCCATTGCCGACAGCGGACGTGTAAGATTCCACTTACCGTTGTGGTTCCTTAATGTATACCCGTGTTGCACTTTACCCTTGACTTTGCGAGATACCAATTTAGTCGCACTCCCGGAGACCACCCTCTGCCCATCCACCAAAAGCGTCTTGAGCGACCCATCAGCCGTCCACACTCGAAATTGAGTAATATTCTTCGTCTTCACCTCAATCACTTTCTTCGAAACAACACTCGCATCAATCCGTGAATCCTTGTAATGCTCCTCAAGCCCAAGTGCCTCAACCCAATACATGCGGTTATATCTCAACGTCCGTGTCTGAAGCGAAACCTTCTTAGGCCAAACCGGTCGCCCCTTCTTCACCGCCGCGTCCAGAAAGGTCATAACCTCGCGGAGCGAATCCGGATGATATTTATGCCCCATGCCTCGACCGATGACATGCTTGAGCTTGCGCCCATGCTTTTGATAAGCCGCCTCCATCAGACGAGCCGCCTGAATCTGCCGATCCTTTTCGCCCGAATAGCAGATGACGGGAACATTGAACAAATTCCGCGTGTAATTTGGGACATCATAAATCGACCATAATTTCTGCTCGTAGATCGGCGGGTAATCGGCCTTTTTTAGCTTGATGTATTGGGCTGTCTCCGCAAATCCCGCCCCCGCGTGAACCGCCCCAAATCGATCCGTGTAGTGCGCCCCAATATGCCACGCCCCCGCCCCGCCCATGGAAAACCCCGCCAGAACGATTCGATCCGAATCAATCCGATAGTTCTTCTGCACATCCCGAATCGCATCCAGCACGTCAATCTCCCCGGCGGATTTATACCCGATGCATTGCCTGCCAAACGGATGTAACACAATCGCATTGGCTGGACTGATCTGCCCTCTGGATTTCTCTCGCTGATCAATGAAATGAAGATCGGTAACCTTGTCTCCGCGACCATGCAACCAGACGTAAAGAGGCGCAGGTTTGGAACCGTCGTAACTCTCAGGAATCACCAGACCGTACGGCTGGACCGAACCATCGACTTGTGAACGGTACCCTCGCACCACCAACCCAGTGGCTTTTTTCCACTCAGGTTTGCCCGTATTATACTGATGCATTCTCTTACGAGCCGTATCCAGTAGCCGGTGGGCCTTGGCCAAATCCGTCGACTTGTAAAACTCATTGAAGTCCATCGCAAGTCTTACAGCCTTCAAATAAACCTCTATGTCTGCCGACGACTCTCGTCCTGAGATTGGTTTGAACTGCGCTGTCGTCACTGCCAGCTTCCGTTTCAAATCCGACAGAGCATTCGCCTTAAGCTGAATCCCTTTGGGCGGTATCCGTCTCGCAATCGGCTTGATCGGCGCGCCGATCGAAACCCACGCGAAAACCAACACCACAACTACCGATCCCAAGACACGATTACAACTCATACCTGTCCTTTTTATAATTGGTGTGCCACGGCAGCCACATCGACCCGCTTTCCCCGAAACGGAACTCCTTCTTCGGCCAACATCTCCTGCTTTTTCGATACCCCCATTGCAAACCCAGTCAGATCACCCGCCGCCCCCACCACGCGATGGCATGGCACTTCAGGTGCATACGGATTCTTATTCAGCGCATTTCCCACAGCGCGATACGCCCGAGTTTTCAGCTTTGCCGCGATCTGACCATATGTTACAACCTTCCCCTTAGGAATCCGCGACGTCAGCGCCCAGACTTTTTCGTTGAACGACATATTCTTCGTAATCCGCCCCGATTTGATCTGTTCTTCCAACATCGTCACACCTCCGTATCAGGTGATTTATTGGCTTCATCTTTTTTCATGGACTTTTTTGATTCCTTTGTCTTTTCAATTGTCTCTGAAGCGTTCCGTGCCGCAAATGCAAGTGACGTTTTCCACGCCTCGCTGCCATCCGGCTCCATCGGCAGCTCACATGACAAATTTCGTCGATCAGCAATATACTTGTAAACCCGGTTACCTATCGCCTCCATGCCCGGCAAATAAAGCACAAATGACGGGATAAATGTCAGTGGAAAGCTGTTTAGCAGGTGACGCCAGGCAAGAAAGCCTGGCAAAACCTCACCCCGATTGGTAATCAGGTACATTTCCTGTTGCAATTGATCGTCCGAAATATGCGGCACCCGATCTCTTACCTCCGCCTGACGAAAATCCAGCCACGTTACGCGTTTGAACCAGTCCAATCCGATCCCCAACCGTCTGCTTCCACGACACATCCCGCATCGCCCATCGTAAAACACCACCGTCGCGCCCGACCTCGGATGAATGAACACCACATATAACGCCATCATCTGGTAGCTGTAAGAATTCACATTCATCGTGGCATCGATCATCAGGTGCAATCCAATACCAAACAAAATAATGATCCGCCTCGTTTTCTCAAACGGCAGACACAGCGGCAATGCCAACTCCAGGACAATTGTCCCCAACGATTGAGTCTGATGCGGAACATAAGTAGAAAACTCTTTCCCAATTTCGCCCTTAAACGCACCCGCCAACTCGAACAGACGCATGATATCACCGGTTACCCATCCGAGGTTAGCCTTCCACAGAAATGTAAAAAGGTAGATCAGACAAATCAGAGTCTGAATCAGACGCAACGGCAATACCGTGGTCGGCTCAAACCGTTTAATCGGGTCCATTCGAATCGCATCAAACGAATAATGGCGATGACAAGGACTAAACGTAAGAATCCACAACACGATCACATACACCAGCATGTGATGATAAAAATTCCAAGGGCTGATCATGAAGAAATATGTCAGGATCAACGCCGCCAACGGCAATACAATACGCGTAAACGCCCCGACGATGATCAAAACCGTCAGAATCATCAGTATCCACTCAAATCGATGACACCATTCGATCGAAGGTAGCGGCAGCCACGCAAACCAGTCGTAGCGAAATACCCATCCCCCAAATTCAATCATTTGCGTGGACGGCCAAAGCCCTTTCTTAGGCAACTCCGCCGTCAATTCATCCCAACGCCAGATCCCCGTCGCCCCCGTCACTCTGGTCAACAACGCGATCGCAAAAAAAATACGAACCAGCGCAAGGTTCTGAATCAACCCGGTTTCAAACCAAAACCGATTCCAACGCCCAATCACGGTCTGTTTTGGTTTCGCTAACGTCATCGGAACTTTCGGTCCCCCAGATTCGGATCCGGCTTAACCTCTGCATCCGGAGGATAAAGCAAATATTCAATGACCGGCTTCTCACCAACCTTCTCGACCGAACGCAATGTATGATTTCGCTCTAATCTTCCTTCACCTACCTTGACATCATCCAATTCCGGGCCGTACTTCGGAAGGTGATCACGACTCAACCACCGATTAACGCCGTAATAAAACTTGGCCTCAATGGCAATAAATCCATGCTTCTCTCTATAAATCTTCTTGGTATCGGACATCAGATATTTTTGGTAACCGCGTATGTTCTTTCGTATCGTCCCCAGTCCATATCGTGTGTGCCGCGTCGGTTTTTGCCTACCCTCAGCCGGTACCAATTGCCTCGCCTTGCTCACCAATTCATTATCCGGCGGAATATACCTCACACGCGTCCCGTCTTCCTTCACCCAATAAAACTCAACCAGATTCTCCACATTCTCAGCAAACATACCCCAGGCAAAACGCGAATCCTCGATCAAATACCCCCGTATGGAGGGCACGATCATCAATCCAAGACACGTAATCACAATCAACTGCCGCCACCATGTCGCTTTCACAGGAGGCAATTTCAGAATATCGTTGGCCGAACCAGACTGAGAATCATTCATGACGTTACATCTCAACGCGAGTTGAATGGAACGCAAGTATATGCGACAAATAAGCAGTCGGTGCGCCCCGGGACCGATGAGATTTCAAACGCCTGAAAGGTTTAATCATGTTCAACCACGAACACCCCCCCTACCGCTGCGAGGACCGTGATGGTCGATCCATTGTCGTCGACGAAAACGATCGGGAGATTTGTGCCTGTGGTGGTCTCCCCGCCGCCGAACAATACGCTGCCCTCATGAACGCGGCATACAAAAAGGGTTATAAGCAAGGTTACCGCGCAGGGAAAAATGCCTGATTAAATGCCCCAATCGATCTGACTTGATATCTCGGCTTGGTCGGGCATTGATACGACTTCATGAATTCACGACGCATGATCATACTGATTGAGGGATTCGAGAATCACCTCGCCGCCAAAACCGGGATAAGTATTATTCGTTATTGTCCTGAAGAGATCATCGCTGTTCTTGATTCCAATCACGCAGGAAAAACCGCCGAGCAGTTGCTCGGCGTAGGCGGTGAAACGCCCGTCATCCGAGAGATCGCTCAGGCGCCGGATGCCAACACGCTCGTCATCGGCATCGCACCGTCGGGTGGTAAACTCCCAGATGTAATGCGGCGCCACATCGAGGAAGCGATCAATCGAGGCTGGCGTATCGAATCGGGTCTTCACGATTTCCTTTGCGATGACCCCACATTCAAATCCGCTGCCCGAGCAAGCGGCGCCCAGCTTATCGACGTCAGAAAAAACGATGAGTCCGATGTCTCAACCCGCAATGGTTTCCGTCCCGGATGCCTCCGCATCCACACAGTTGGCAATGATTGCTCAGTTGGAAAAATGGTCACCGCCATCGAAGTAGCCGGACGACTTCAACAAGAACAACACGATGCCTGCTTCGTCGCCACCGGTCAGACCGGAATCATGATCGCAGGCTCCGGCTGTCCCATCGATTGCGTTGTCGGAGATTTCATCAATGGCGCCGCAGAGAAATTAGTCAAAGCCAACCAACACCACGATATCCTCCTCATTGAAGGCCAGGGAAGCCTCGCCCACCCACGTTACTCCGCCGTCACCGCGGGCCTTTTGCATGGATGCACCCCGCACGGACTAATACTCTGCTACGAAGCAGGACGCCGCCACGTCCATGGCATGCCCCACCTGCCAGTCCCACCCGTTGAAGACATGATTCCCCTCTATGAATCATCCGCAAATGCCCACGGTCCGTGTCACGTCATTGGCATTTCCATGAATGGCCGAAACCTGACACCTGAAGCCGCCGACGCCGAGAAACACCGTCTACAGGAAAAACTGAAACTACCGGTGTGTGATGTATTTCGCGATGGCGCTGTCCCCCTTACACAAGCGGTTGTTCAATTGAAACGTCAGATTGATAAACAACAAGACGCCCCGTAACCACATTCATTTTGAGAAGCTTCCATGAGAATCGTTTTCTTCGGTTCAGGTGAATTCGGATTACCCACACTCAAGGCGTTATGCCGTGATCATCATGTCCAACTTGTCATCACCCAACCTGATCGACCCGCCGGACGAAAGCGCATCCCGACCCCTACCCCCATCGGCGTGTGGGCCGCCTCCGAAAACCTGCCCATCATCAAACCCCAAAAAGTGAACGAGGGATCCATACTGGAAAAGATTCGAGACGCCCGCGCCGATGCGCACATCGTCGTCGCCTTCGGCCAAAAAATCGGCGACGAGATTATCGCCGCGCCATCCCATGGGCACATCGCAACCATGAATCTCCATGCTTCACTTTTGCCTAAGTATCGAGGTGCCGCCCCCATTAACTGGGCAATGATTCACGGAGAAACAACTACGGGCAATACGGTCTTTTCTCTTGTCGATCGAATGGACGCCGGTGACATCCTCGCCACCCAGGAAACACCAATTGATCCTAACGAAACGGCTGGCGAGCTGCATGATCGACTCTCCATACTCGGCCCGCAAATCATCCTCGAAACACTCGATGATCTCGAACAGGGGCAATTGAAAGGCCAGCCTCAAGACCATTCTCTCGCCACCATCGCCCCCAAACTCTCCAAAGCCGATGGAATGATCGACTTTACCCAACCTGCCCTTCAAATCCGCCAACGCATCCACGGCCTAACTCCCTGGCCGGGTGTCACAATGCAATTCCATCCAAACCCGCATACCACTCAGGACTCCATCCCAGTCAAAATCCTCCGCGTCTCCAATGTAGACACAACTCCCCAATCTTCACACTCACCTGGCCAAATCATAGATCCCACGGTAGGCATCATGGCCTGCGGCAAGGGTGCCCTCCAAATCCTGGAAATACAACCCGCCGGCAAGAACGCAATGAAATGGTCAGAGTTCGCCAACGGATACCACCCCACAGCAAACGCGTATCTCAAGCAAACCTGATCCCCTACCGATATCCCTTCCTGTCCCTAAACCGCTTTTCCAAATCCTTGATCAGCCGTCGATTCGCCAGCTTTTCCATCGGCCCCATTCGATCCAGAATCAAAACCCCCTCCAAATGATCATACTCATGCTGCCAAATTCGTGCAGGCAATTCGTCACTCGTCATCGTAAACCTCTCTCCCATAAGGTTTTGCGCTTCAATTGTAATTCCCAACGGCCTGCGAACCTCGCCACGAACCTCTGGAATGGACAGACAACCCTCTTCATAAGGCCCCACCTCATCCGCGGCATCCTTCAATTCAGGATTAATAAACACAAGATCATCCGCTGAATCCCCAGTCCAGTTTGCCACAAACATCCTCTTAGATAACCCAACCTGAGGTGCCGCCAACCCCACACCCTCTGCCTCGCGCATCAATTCACACATTTTTTCAGCGATCTTCGCCCAGGAATCGTCTATCTCTTCAATCGGAGCAGCGACTTTTCGCAATACCGGGTCCGGATAGTAAACAATCTTCAACTTTTGCGGGTCGGCAATCATGGCGGTATAATAGATCGGGTGACGGCGGTTGCAAAAATCCAATTTTGCAAATGCCGCTTCCTGTGTAGAATACCTTGTTCGATGTCGTGGCGTTCACGACACGATGCTGGAGCGCG
This sequence comes from Phycisphaeraceae bacterium, assembly GCA_028284925.1. Taxonomy (GTDB): domain Bacteria; phylum Planctomycetota; class Phycisphaerae; order Phycisphaerales; family Zrk34; genus JANQQT01. Next base: position 25,511 of record JANQQT010000257.1, read on the forward strand.
GTATATGTCGTCGGCTGCATAAGCCTTTACAAAATGAGGTTAGAGAGTGGGATTTTTCAGCAAGACAAAACAAAGTGACGAAGGCTCTGGTGGTGCTTCGGAAAAAACCGCGGAAAAAAAGCAGAAAAAGACCAAGGACAAGGGCATTGTCAGCGATCCCCGTAAGGCCCGCCCCTGGTTTGAACGCGCCAAGACCGTCGCCGACACAGGCAATTACGATTACGCCATCGAATGCTACATCAGTGGCCTCCGGTTCGATGCCGATTCCGTCGAAAAGCACGAATCTCTTGCCGACGTCGCCCTGCGACGCAAGGTCGTTGGCCATGGCAAGCCGGCCGGCATGATCGAGCAGATGAAACTCAGTGGGGGAAAAACCCCACTCGACAAAATGCTCAACGCCGAAACGCTCTGGGCAAAAGATCCCCTCAATGCCACCCTCATGATTAAAGTCATGGAGAATGCGGTCAAGGCCGAGCTTGGAGAAGTCGCATTCTGGATCGGTTGCCTAATCCTCAATCCCGAAAAGACCGGCGGAAAAACAAAGAAAGACGTCTACCTCAAAGCACGTGATCTATTCGTCGAACTCGAGTCCTTTGAGCAGGCCGTCGCGGCATGTCGACTTGCCCTTCAACAGGAACCCACCAACATGAAGCTCGCCAAGGAGCTTCATGACCTCGAAGCGGAATTCACCGTACAGGCCGGAAAGTTCGGCCAGACCGATGGCGGTGTAGCCACAGTCACCAAGGATCTGGATAAGCAAAAGGAGTTGGAAGCCGAAGACCGCATCGCCGGTACCGCCGACCAGCAGGAAGAACTTATTGCCCGTCTCAGGCAAGATGCCGAAGACAACCTCGACGACATCGATCTCTCCATCAAATACGTCAAAGCACTCGTCCAGACCGAAAACATCGATTATGAAAACACCGCCGTCTCTACCTTGGAAGACATGTTCGAACGTACCGGCCAATACCGCTTCAAGGTCAGCATTGGCGATCTCAAGATGAAACAGATGCGCCGGGGCATTCGCGAGGCTTCCATCGCCGCCAAGCAGGCCGCGGAAGGCCCTGCAAAGGACGAAGCTCAGGAACGCATCAAACAATTACGATCCGAACAACTCGCATTTGAACTTGAGGAATACACCGATCGCGTCAAGAACTACCCCACCAATCTCGAACTTAAATACGAGTTGGGCATTCGCCAATTGCTCTCAGGCGATCACGATGCCGCCATCGGCAGCTTCCAGGAAGCACAGGGCGACCCGAAAAACCGCTCCCGTGCCCTGCGTTACCTCGGTGAGGCATTCGCTCGCAAGGAGTGGTTCGACGAGGCCATCGACACTTTCCATCGCGGCATTGAGGTTCACCCTTATTCCGATGACCGTATCGCTCTGGAAATGCGTTACGAACTCATGAATTCCCTTGAGCAGAAAGCTGCACGTGACACCGATGTCGAATCCGCCCAGGAAGCCGCCGACATCGCCAGCCAGATTGCCCAGGCCGACTTTAACTACCGCGACATTCAGGACGCCGTCAAACGTATCCGTACCATGGTCAATGAATTGAAAGCTGCGGGGTGACCTTTAATTCAATCGCAGAAACACAAAACGACGGCTGGCTCGTTCAATCGTCGTTTTTTCATTCCGACTAAATGCGAACCGTCTACGATCTGGCATCTTCAGTGCTGGCCTCCCCATTCAGATATCCCTCTAACGCCAACGCTCCAAAACTCAAACTCCCACACATCAGCAAAAATCTCAACTCCCACATCTCTTGCTCATTAAGCGGCTCATTCGGAAACATCGGCCACAACAAAATCGCCACCAGTGCAAGCCCGGCATTGAATACCTGCGCATATCGACGGCGCCAATTCGAAGGATACACCAATGCCAGGATCGTAATCACCGCCCCCGTTGCAAGCACGGGCGCATAACGCCCCATGACTAAAAACGATCTTTCAACATGAGGATATTGCCATACCGCAAATAACGTATACGTCATCAACAAAGCAATCCCTACATTAAAAGAACCGGCGCACAATCGCGAGTAGTGCAAGACCCGATACTCCAAATTGGAATTCCGAGGACCAGCCATATCATCAGTATAAATGAACGGACGCCTACCCGTCCACCCCCGCCTCTCAGACCCCACCTGTTGCGAGGTAAATCGGATCTTCCACCATCGCCTGGCCAAACGCCTGTCGTCGGCGATGACATGCAATACAATCACCACACGGCTCCAGCCCATCCAGATAACACGATCTTGCCAATTCCCACGGCACACGCATCTGCTGCCCCAACTCAATCAACTGCTTGTCCGACAAATCCAGAAACGGTGTCTCGATCACGATCTCATCCTGAAACTCTAACGCCATCGCATGCCTCACCATCAGGACCAGCTCAGTCACCCGACCAATCGTCTCAAAGTCATCACCCGCCTGAATCGGCCAGATCACACGATGCGCCCGACGCTCAATCGCCATACCAGATGCAATAGAAAGAATTTGAAGATGACCCAGTGGAACACGCGGCGCTGCCGCAGGCTCGTGGGCAGTCTTGGGATCCACCCAAAGATTCGGAGCCGTAGCCTCCAGCTTCTGACCTATTTTGAAGTACTCAATTTGACGCTCAAATGCCTCAAACGCAAAAACGTTGCTCGGACGCCCGTCATGTATATATAACCCGGCCGTATATTCATGTTCCGCAGCTATCCCCAATGCCACAAGACTTCGCATCCCACCACCGCTTATCACCAGCGTCCGCGGACTCTTCATGAATGATCTCCTGCTCCAAATTATCGGCCTACACGCCCCGCGATCTGCAAAGGCAACCCTTTTCCCCATCCATCCACCGGGCTAAGGTCTGCGACTCATTTTGTGTTGAAACCAAACAAGGACCAGACATGTACGACCGCGAACTCAATACAGCGATAAAAGCCGTCAGAGAAGCCGCAACCCTTTGCGCCCGCGTTCAATCTCAGATCGACGACGCCGTCCTCGAAAAGAACGATAAAAGCCCCGTCACAATCGCAGACTTCGCGAGCCAGGCCCTCGTATGCAGCACGATCAACGAGGCCTTTCCCGATGACCCCATAATTGCTGAAGAAGACTCCGCAGACCTTCAAATACCCGAAAACACACCGCTACTCGTACGCATCACCAACGAAATCTCTGCCACGCGAAGTGAAACAACCTCGGATCTGGCATGCCGATGGATCGACTTTGGCGGAGCCGATCGATACACCGATCGATTCTGGACACTTGATCCTATAGACGGCACGAAGGGGTTCCTCCGTACTGAGCAATACGCCATCGCGTTGGCCCTGATCGTCGAGGGCCAAGTCACCGTCGCCGCACTCGCCTGCCCCAATCTTATTACACCAACGGGTGAGAAAGGGGCGGTTTTCAGTGCCATCAAGGGACAGGGAACTTTTCTTGCATCTCTAACATCCAATGATGCGGGCGTGCCGATTCACGTCACCAGAACTCAAACCGGCGCAGATGCAAGATTCTGTGAGTCCGTTGAAAGCGGCCACTCATCCCACGATGACGCTATCGCCATCGCAAATGCCATCGGCATCACCAACGAATCCGTCCGAATCGACAGTCAGGCCAAATATGGCGTCGTCGCATCCGGCATGGCCGACATCTACATGCGCCTTCCCACGCGCAAGGGCTACGTTGAACGCATCTGGGACCACGCTGCTGGAGTTCTCGTTGTCGAGGAGGCCGGCGGCAAGGCAACAGACATCACCGGTGCACCTCTCGATTTCACCCACGGCAAAGGCCTGGAGACCAACCGAGGTGTCATCGTCACCAACGGCCACCTTCACGATGATGTCCTGAGCGCCATCGCTCAACGAAACCTAGTTGGATAGAGTTTTTCCTTTCAATCTGTTAAGGTTTGTCACATGTCGGATCCGCCCGCCAAGTTTCCCTCCAAAACGTGCTGTGGTATACCCTCTAACGAGATCGTCTGGTACGCCCTGCCGGTTATCCTCCTGACATCGCTGTTGATAACCTATTGGGTAGCGCCTGACTTTTATCTGAGTTTCGTACTCGAAGAGCACCGCAAAGGAGAGAACATTAACCGGGAATATCAAATCGTCGAGATTGCAACCTTTCTTCTCGCCTTTTTCGCCGCCCTGATTCTCACCTTCTCTCTGGTCCGACTCTCCAAATCAAATAATCCCGAATTGCACTCAGGCTACACACGATGGGACAGTCTCATTGCCATCGGTATCGTTGCGCTGTCCGCCCTCTTTTTCGCCGGCGAGGAAATCAGTTGGGGCCAAAGTTACTTTGGCTGGGAGACACCCGATGAGTACCGCAAGGTCAGCGTCGAAACTAACCTTCACAATTCACACCTTCCTGTTAAAACCCTCGGCAACCTTTACCTGGTTATCATGTTCTTCATCCTGCCGGGCCTTTGGCTAATCAGGAACAAGTGGCCTGTCGTCAAATCCTCATGGCGTCCGGCGATTCCCCCCGGCCCCGTCGTCTTCTGCATGCTCCTCGCCTTCGCCTGGAAGCTCATCAAGACCATCTATCTCAAGATGGAAGGCAAAGAGGCAGGTCGAACACATGCCTTCTACCGCGATTTTATTGAACAGACCAATGAGCACAAAGAACTGCTCATTGCCCTCGCGTTGTTCATGTATGGCGTGTTCATTCTCCGCTGGATTAAATCCAACCGAACGGCCCTCGATAAAAACCAAGCAGCCTGAGCCAAGATGTTCCCTCAATAATCCCTAATCGCTTGGCGGCATCGAACAACTCGTCTGCCCGCGCTTCGCCAAATACTGCTGGTGATATTCCTCCGCCCGATTAAATTGCCCCGCCGAAACCACCTCTGTCACGATTGGCTTCGAAAACCGCTGCGCATCCTCCAATCTTTCAATCACGCTTTCAGCTACCGCTTTCTGCTCAACATCCTCATAAAAAATCGCTGAACGATATTGCGTCCCCACATCCGGACCCTGCCGATTCAATGTCGTTGGATCATGCAACTCAAAAAACAACACCACCAACCGCTCATACGTAATCGCCGCCTCATCAAATTCCACACGCACCACCTCGGCATGCCCCGTGGAACCGGTACACACTTCCTTGTAAGTCGGATTCTCCGCATGCCCACCCATATACCCTACTGCCGTATCCTTCACCCCAGGCGTCGTCCTGAAGGTCTGTTCCACACCCCAGAAACACCCTGCTCCAAAAGTCGCGATCGACATGTCATATCTCCTTTAAAAGACGCCTGGATTATATGCCTTACGATCCACCTTCCTCTGCATTCACGGAAGCACCAATAGAAAAACCTCGCCCTTTGGCGAGGTTTCAATCATTCAAATCTCAATCGGCGGATCACTCCGATGTGGCTTCCTGCTGCCGTTCTTCCAGTAAATCCTTCGCCGTCACGATCAAATTCTCCAGGCGCAAAGGCTTGTGCATATACGCGTCCACACCCAGTGTCTCGGCATACGCCTGATGTCGTTTACCCTCATTCGCCGTCACCATAATCACCACCGGCGGATTATCCGACTGCTTCACACGCTCAAGAACCAGGAAACCCGACCGCCGCGGCAACATCATGTCCAGAAGCACCAGATCCGGCGGATCTTCCTCGCACACATGCACCGCCGTATTTCCATCCGAGCAACACTGCGTCAAGGCGCCTTCCGCCTGCATGGCCTGCTTCAAAATCGCAAGCACATCTGCGTCGTCGTCCACAATCAGCGTTTTAACGCCCGACAATCGTTTCAATGTATGTTCTTCGTCCATCATATCCTTCCGGATTATCTTCTTAGGAATAGCTTGAAAAGCCAATGCACTGACCCCATTCTATCTCACCTGATGGCCCTGAGCCATGCCATATTCATTGCCCTCCCCGTCATCCGCCTTATCACACACCTAACCGGCAAGAGGCCATCAGTTCATCGGTCATCCAAGGCAACGATTCCAGTTGCCGCTCCAAGCCTGAAGCCATCTGCTTTCCCTTTTGCTCATGCCGCGGACGACTCCTCCAGCGACGATGATTCCACAAATACTGATCCGGCTCTTCCAGAACCATCTTCTCAATCGCCCTCGTATATCTCGCCGTCAGGTAATAAAGCGGGTCCGCCTGACTCTTCCAGTCTTCCGGATAAATAATATCCGAAACCCCGATTTCAAACGCCATAGGACGCCCCCGACGCCGCGCATACCCACATATCACTGGCGCATCGTACCGAATTGCCAGCAATCCGATCGACTTGTAACTCGACGCCAATCTCCCGAAAAAGGGCACAAAAACCCCCTTGTCCCCCGCATCCTGGTCTGCAATAAATCCCAGAGTACCCCCATGCTCCATCACCTCCGTCATCGGATCCGTAGCCCCAAACTTGGTAATAATCTTCATCCCCCGTTTCTGGCGCACACCCAGCAACCATTCATTGATCAACGGATTATCAATCGGCCGCGCAATCGCCGACAAATCCAATCCCAACATCGCCAGTAAGTATCCCAAGACCTCCCAATTTCCGTAATGCCCCGTAGCGAGTATCGCCGGGCGGTCCGACAACAACAAATCAAGCGACTCCTCCATCCCGTCCACACTTAAATACTTCGCCCACGTATCAGGCTGAATCTTCCGTGTGGTAAAAAACACCTCCGCGCCAAACTGCATGAAATGCTTGATCGACGCCTTGGCCATCCGTTCCGCTTCCCCGCGCTCCATCTCGGGAAACGATCGCATAATATTCGCAATCGCCCGATCCCGATGCCTCCCGTGCAAACGATAAAAAATCGACCCCACGCGCCGCGCCAATCGCATACTACAACCCACATTTAAAGCCTGCATCAGCAAATCACCCAGACGCAAGCCCAGATACTGCAACCGATTGGCGATTGTCACCGTTCCTTCGCTCATATCAGTCCAAAATCAATCGTCGAATAAACACTATCATCGTCATCCCACCGGTCCACCTACTTCTTTTTGGCATTCATCCATCCGACTCCCTTCATCCATCCCGCCAATAGTCCGGGCCAACTCTTCAACAACTCATTCCTCGACGCCAGCCCAACACCGTGCCGCCCCGTTCGATAAACATGCAACTCCACCGGTACACCCGCTTTCCGGCAAGCCATATAAAACAGAATCGCGTTCTCAACCTTCACAACCCGATCATCCGTTGTATGAAAAATAAACGTAGGCGGCGTTTCCTTCGTCACCTGCTTCTCATTCGACAAGTACTCCACCAGCTTCGCATCCGGCGTCTTACCTATCAGATTCCGCTTCGAACCGCCGTGCGTGTGCTTCCCCATCGAAATTACCGGATACCCCAACACCAGAAAGTTCGGTCGCGATGAAACACGCTCGACCACATCCTTCGAATCCACATTCCCTTTATCAAAATGCGTCCCCAGCGTCGACGCCAGATGCCCCCCTGCCGAAAACCCCATCACCCCAATTCGATTCGGGTCCACGTGATACTTCGCCGCATGAGCCCGCACCCACCGCATCCCCCGCGTCGCATCCATCAACGGAACGGGATGCTTATACCCGGGAGCATGACGATAATGGAGCACAAATGCGCTTACTCCCATCTTGTTGTAATAAGCCGCAACCTCCCGCCCCTCGTGCCCCACCGCCAAGTGTCCATATCCACCTCCCGGACAAACCAGAACTGCCGCCCCTGTCGCCTTTTCCTTCGCCACCGCATAAGCGTGCAACGTCGGAATATCCTTCTTCGTCTTCCCCTTTGCACCGGGCGTCGCCCCCTCGGGCCAGAGCGTCACAACCTCAGCTCCCTCCGCGCCCCCCAATCCAAAACTTACCACAAAAGCCCCAACCAACATCCAACCAAATTGCCATTTCATAGTAAGCTCCTGATATCTTCCCACCGCCCAATTCACGATTCCATCACATACTGCTCCTCCGCGATCACCTCGAACACATACCCATTCGGATCACGAAAGAAAAACCGATCAAACGGCGTCGGTCGTATCGCATCAATCAACTCTCCACCTTCGTCCGCCAATCTCTTTTTTAGCCCATCAAACCCACTTCCGGGGGAAAAAACTGCAAAATGACGACCAAATTCCTCCTCAAACCGCGAAACTTCAAATCCCTCTACGCCCAATATGTGTAACTGCTGTCCCTCCCCGATTTCCAACCATGCCGCCTCAATCGGCGTATTCTCCGGACGATGAATCCTCTTCCATCCCATCGTTTTCTCAAAGAATCCCGCCGTTCCTTCCACATCCCGCGTCGCAATCGTCAAATGCGCAAATGACATAGTTCCTCGACAATCCAATACACCCTTACCTCATGCTTCTTACCCCCACATCAGAGCGTGATCTCCGTCCCCAACAACGTCAAAAACGCCGCCAGCCATGCCGGATGCGCAGGCCACGCCGGAGCCGTCACCAGATTCCCATCCGTATGCGCTCCATCAATCGCAATCCCTTCATACGTTCCACCCGCCGCCTCAACCTCGGGTCCGCACGCCGGATACGAGGTACACGTCCGCCCTTCCAAAACGCCTGCGGCTGCCAACAGCTGCAATCCATGACAAATCGCCGCAATCGGCTTCCCTGCCTCTGCAAACCCCTTCACCAACCCGATTACACGCTCATCCAGCCTCAAATACTCCGGCGACCTGCCCCCCGGAATCACCAACGCGTCATACCCCTCAGCCGTCACACCCTCAAAATCAGCATTCAACGTAAAGTTATGCCCCGGCTTTTCGCTATACGTCTGGGCGCCATCAAAATCATGCACGGCCGTCCGCACCTGCTCCCCCGCCTTCTTATCCGGGCAAACCGCATCCACCTGATGTCCCAACATCAAAAGTGCCTGAAATGGGACCATCACCTCATAATCTTCCACATAGTCCCCCGCCAGCAACAGGATCTTCTTCGCCGCCATATCAGGCTCCTTGCCTCAATCTCAAAACTTCGCCGCTATATCTACCACGAGATCTTCCCAATGCGCTCCACCGCCTCCTCCAGCCGAGGGGCCTCCACCGTCAGCGCCGCCCTGAAATACTTATCACAATGGGGCGCAAAACCCGCTCCTGGAATCAGCACCACATCCGCTTCCTCCAACACACGACCTGCAAAATCCATCGAGGAATACCCTTCCGGGCACTTACCCCATACGAAAAAACTCGCCTTGCTACGCGGTGTATCAATACCGATCTTCGTCAATCCGTCACACAGCACATCCCTCCGTTTCCGATACGTCTCGGTCATCTCCTTCACATCAGAATGGCCAATGTTGTCCAGAGCCTCCTTACCGGCCCATTGGATCGCATTGAATTGCCCCGAATCGCAATTCCCCTTTACCTGACCCAGAGCCCCTATCACATCCGCATTGCCCGCCGCAAACGCCAGTCGCCACCCGGTCATATTGAACGTCTTTGACAGCGAATGAAACTCAATCGTCCGTTCCGCTGCCCCGTCCACTTCCAGAACACTATAAGGCGGCTCCTCAAAATAGGTCTCGCTATACGCCACATCCGAAGCAATGATCAAATCATGCTTCGCCGCAAATGCCACCAGTTTCTCATAGAAACTCAGTGGAGCCACTGCTGAGGTCGGGTTATTCGGATAATTCACCCAGATCAACTTCGCCTGCTCGGCCACATCCGTCGGAATCGCATCCAGATCGGGCAAATACCCGTTCTCCTCAGTCAAATCCATTGAAAATGGCCGACCACCCGCAAAGATCGCCCCGCTGTTATACACCGGATATCCGGGCGAAGGCACCAGAACCACGTCATCCGGATTCACCACAGCCAACGGAAGGTGCGCTATCCCGTCCTTCGATCCAATCAACGACAAGATCTGCGATCCTGAATCCAACTCCACCCCAAATCGATTCTTCATGAACGCTGCGGCCGAGTCCTTGAACGCCGGAACACCCTCATCAAACGGATAACAGTGATTTTCCGGCTCGTAAATCACCTCTGACATCCGATCAATAATGAATTTCGGCGTCGGGCGATCCGGATCGCCGACCCCAAGGTTAATCACATCCGCACCGCTAGCAATCTTCGCCCGCTTCTTCTTATCAATCTCGATAAACAGGTAAGGGGGCAATGCCTGCAATCGTTTCGACTTTTCAAATGCCATGCGTACCTCAATTTCGCAAAGATTTTCAGGTTTATCCCACCGCCAACACCGACCGACCGCTGACGAAGCCGCAGATTGTAGCAGAAAAAATCACCAAGAACACCACGCCCAAACTCTCCCTTTCCGCTATGATATCGGCCATAGTCGTCAATCGGATCGCACACCCCATCCCGTGGTTGATTCGAACCCATTCCCGACTTTCGTAACCTGATAAAACAACCCCATTACCCCGATTTGGATCATGCCATGAATTTCAAAATGCACCAATCACTTGCGACTGCCTTCGCATGCACCATCCTCCTGATCGTATCCACCGGAGCATACGCCCAGGATATCGTTACCGACCCCTTCCCTGAGAAAATCAAACGCGGCAAGATCAAGATCAGTCTCAGAAACGTTGCCACCAAGCTCACCGGCCCCGTTTACGCCACCGCCCCGCGACATAAAAAAAACGTCCTCTTCGTCGTGGATCAGGGTGGCAAGATCCACGTCATCAAAGACGGCAAACTTCTCAAGACCCCGGCACTCGACATCTCCAACCGCCTCGTCAAAATCAAAAAAGGATTTGATGAACGCGGCCTCCTCGGCCTCGCATTCCACCCGGGTTTCGTCTACGGCAAAAGCCTCGGCCATCAAAAACTCTACACTTACTCCAGTGAAAAACTCGCGCCCGGCGAAAAGGTAGACTTCACCGTCAAAATGCCCAAAGGAAAGAAACTCGACCACAAATCCGTAATCGCCGAATGGAAAGTCAGCTCCGCCAACCCCCATATTATCGACCCATCCTCCCGTCGCGTCGTCATGACCATCGGCCAGCCTACCTGGAACCACAACGGCGGCGCCTTGGCCTTTGGACCCGATGGCATGCTTTACATCGCCCTCGGCGACGGTGGCCATAGCAATGACAAAGGCGCGGGCCACTCCAAAGGCGGCAACGGCCAGGATCTCACCAACGTCCTGGGCACGATCCTCCGTATCGACCCCCTATCCAAAAAAGGCAAGAAATCCGCCAATGGCCAATACTCCATCCCCGCGGACAACCCCCGCGTCGGCAGAAAAGGCATCGATGAAATCTATGCATGGGGTCAGCGCAACCCCTGGCGCATGAGCTTCGACCGCAAGACCGGTGACCTCATCGTCGGTGACATTGGCCAGATGCAAATCGAGGAAGTCAACATCATCAAGAAAGGCGGCAACTACGGCTGGCCCATCAAGGAAGGAAATTTCTACTTCAACCAAGCCACCGCCGGCATCACTAGGAACCCACCCAATGGCAAAAGAATACCGGCCGACCTCATCGGACCAGCCATCGCATACGACCACTCAGACGGCCTGAGCGTCATTGGCGGATTCGTCTACCACGGCCAGGCCATTCCCGAACTCAAAGGCAAATACATCTTCGGCGAATGGAAATCCACTTCCCCGAGCAATCCCAAAGCCGGATTCGAATTCCGCCTCTTCGCAGGCAACCTCAAAACCGGCGCCATCGAGGAACTCAACCTCGTTAATGAATCCAAACGCTATAAACAGTTCCTTTTCGGGTTCGGCCAGGACGACGCGGGAGAACTCTACGCCCTCTCCAACGGCAGAAACTCACCCGTCGGCAAACCCACCGGGAACGTCTGGAAAATCGTCCCCGCCAGAAAAATCAACGAATAACGCCCCGCCCCCGGAAGCCTCAACCCGGGAATAATGCATCCATACACATAAGCAAGGGCCGGACGAATTCGTCCGGCCTTTATCATTCATCCGATTGATTGTCCCGCCCCCCTACCACCCCCAGTCAGTTGGCCACAATATTCACCAGTTTGCCGGGAACAACGATCACCTTGCGCACCGTCTTGCCCTCAATCAGCGATGCGATCTTCTCATCGCTCAAGGCAGCCGATTCCAACGCCTGATTATCCGCATCCGCGGGTACGGTAATACGCGATCGCACCTTACCCAATATCTGCACGGCAATCTCACACTCATCCTCAACCAGGAAGTCCTTATCCGCCTCCGGCCATGTCTGCTCTGATACCAGTTCCTCATGCCCAAGCTGCGACCAGATTTCCTCAGCCACATGCGGCGCAAGCGGTGTCAACATCACCAGAAATGGCTCCGCCACCGCTCGCGGTATATCGTCCCACTTCGTCAGATCGTTGTTCAACTCAATGAGGGCCGCAATCGCGGTGTTAAAACCGAGCCGCTCCATGTCATCCGTCACACGGGCAATAGTCTTGTGAAGAGATTTCAGCTCGTCATTCGTCGGATCGCGATCCACCACGCGCTCGCCCTTCACGCCGCCGCCTTCGTCATCCGATCCGGCCGCGGGTGACAGATTGCGCCACACACGCTGAATAAACCGATGCGGGCCGACGATATCCCGCATCTCCCACGGCTTACTCTGATCCAGCGGGCCCATATACATCAGATACAACCGCAACGTATCCGCTCCGTACTCCTCGCAAACCACGGTCGGATCGACTGAGTTTTTGAGCGATTTACCCATTTTCCCAAATTCACGCGTTACAGGCGCGCCGTTGTGGGAGTATTCACCTTCCTTCTCCTCTACCTCGCTCGCCTCGACGCAAACGCCGCGTTCATCACGATATGCCGCAGCCTGGATGTAACCCTGATTAAACAACCACCCGAACGGTTCCGGCGTCGAAACATGCCCGAGGTCATACAAGACCTTGTGCCAGAACCGTGCGTAAAGCAGATGCAAGACCGCGTGTTCGACGCCTCCGATGTATAAATCAACGCCCAGCCCGTCCATCCAGTACCGCTCGGCGTCCTCACTGGCAAACCGCTCGTCATTTTTCGCATCGCAAAAACGCAGGTAATACCAGCAGGAACCAGCCCATTGCGGCATGGTGTTCAATTCACGCTCGTATTTCACACCGTCTTTTTCGACGATACGCCAGCTTTCCGGGGCGCGGCCCAGAGGCGGTCGAGGGGGTGCGTCCGGGTCATCCGACGCTGAGGGCTTGAAATCCTCCATTTCCGGCAACGCCACGGGCAGATCAGCTTCATCCACGGCAACAACCTGACCATCCGGGCCGTGAAGAATAGGAAACGGCTCACCCCAATACCGCTGCCTGCTGAAGAGCCAATCCCGCAACTTGTACTGAACCGTCCCCTCGCCTAAACCCTTACACTCAAGCCACTTAGTGATCGTCCGCTTCGCCTCGGGCGTTGCAAGCCCGTTCAGGGACACTTCATCATTGGCGCTATTGCAACTGTTACCCACACCTGTAAATGCCGCGTCGGCGATATCAACATCCCCGCCGTCGACGACGCGGATGATCGGCAATTTGAACGCCGTTGCGAATGCATGGTCGCGCTCATCGTGCCCCGGAACGGCCATAATCGCACCGGTGCCATAGCCCATCATGACGTAATCTGCGATCCAGACGGGGATTTTCTCGCCGTTAACGGGGTTGATAGCGTATGCCCCCGTGAACACGCCGGTTTTTTCTTTGGAATCGATCTGGCGATCCAAATCGGTTTTCTCCGATGCCGATTTGACGTAGGCATCGACATCGGCCTGTTGCTCATCGACTGTAAGTTCTTGTACGAGAGGGTGTTCCGGCGCGAGGACCATGTATGTGGCGCCGAACAGGGTGTCAGGGCGGGTGGTGAACACGCGAATGACATCGTCCCGCCCTTCGAGTGCAAAATCGACGTTGGCGCCCTCAGAGCGGCCAATCCAGTTGCGCTGCATCATCTTGGTCGGCTCGGGCCAGTTCACCAGGTCCAGATCCGCCAGCAAACGCTCACAGTACTTCGTGATGCGCAACATCCATTGCTTGAGCGGGCGTTTGAATACGGGATGATTGCCGCGTTCGCTACGGCCTTCGTTGGTAACTTCCTCGTTGGCCAGAACGGTTCCGAGGGCCGGACACCAATTCACGGGGACTTCGCCCAGGAATGCCAGACGATACTCGGCCAAGATGTTCTCGCGCCCAATTTCGTTAAGTTCGGACCACGACCGGGTTTGCGCCGATGCGGCGGACGCGGAAACCAATTTTCCTTCCTCGTCCACCAATAATTCGCCGGAGTCGAGGCGCGACACCAATTCACTAATCGGGACGGCCTTTTCCTGGTCCTCATCGAAATAACTGTTGTAGAGCTGCAGGAAGATCCACTGGGTCCATTTGTAGTAATCGACATCCGTGGTGGAAAGGACGCGTCCCCAGTCAAAGGAAAGTCCCAGTCGCTTGAGCTGGCGGCTGATGGCGTCAATGTTCTGATTGGTGGTAATTTCGGGATGAACACCGTGTTCGACGGCGTATTGCTCGGCAGGAAGACCGAATGCATCGTAGCCAATGGGATGCAACACGTTATAGCCGCGTAATTTCTTGAAACGGGCGACGATGTCGGTGGAGGTGTAATTCAAGGCATGGCCCATGTGCATCCCTGCGCCGCTGGGGTAGGGGAACATGGACAAAACGTAATATTTGGGTCTGGACGCGTCGAAATTCCCATCGCCAGGCGATGGTGCGCGGAACGTGCCGTGCTGCGACCATAGGTTCTGCCATTTGTCTTCGATGTCGGTGGATTGGTAGGTACTCATAAGGCGTGAAGTATAGTCAGGGTTTGGTGTTCGTGCCGGGTGTATGATCGCTTGGATTCGTTCAGGGCATCAAGAACGGGCTTAGCGATGCAAGAGTGCGCACAGACGTTTTGTTCGACGTTTGCAAATTTTATGGAGCTATCGTCCTATCTAATATTATGAGGTACGATCGCCTCAACTCTGCAGTTATCGGCAATTCACACCCCATCGCTGGCAAATCCGGCAGGCGGAGGGTGACAGGGAGTCATGGATTGGGGGACATGAAGGAGGTAAGTCGATATACTTTCGGAACGCGATGAGTTTGAGTTGCGTATGGGTGAGGGCAATGCGGGTTTTTGGGCGCGAATCGGGGGTGAGGCGGAATGAGGCAGGGTGAAATTGGCGTAACGGATATGAGATATTGAGTGCATGTCGACGGTACCTTCTGGCAAACCGGAATTGGCGGATATGAAGGATGAGGAGTTGCTCAGCGCGTATCGCGAAGGGCATACGGATGTATTTCGTACGCTGATTGAGCGGTATCGTCAGGAGCTGTTCAACTTTCTGGTGCGTTTTCTGGGTAATCGGGCGGCGGCGGAGGATATTTTTCAGGAGACGTTTCTGCAGGTGCATATATCGGCGGATACGTTTGATGTGGAAAAGCGGTTTAAGCCGTGGTTATTCACGATTGCGGCGAATAAGGGGCGGGATTTCATGAGAAAGCGTGCGAGGCGGCCTGCGGTTCCGCTGGACGCACCGGTGGGCGCCGATGGGGATCGTGGGCAAAGTTTTGTGGATTTGCTGAAAGATGACCTGGCGTTGCCGGATGAAAATATGGAAAAATCGGAGTTGGAAGATCGGGTGAAGGGGGCGGTGGAGGAGCTGCCGGACCACCTGCGTGAAATTTTATTACTTGCTTATTTTCAGAAGTTTGCGTACGCGGATATTGCGGATGTATTGGAGATTCCGTTGGGTACGGTGAAGAGTCGGTTGCATACGGCGGTAGGTACATTTGCTAAATTATGGAAAAAGATGAACCCTAAAGAAACCGACACGTAACAAGGTTTGGACGCTGAATTGTGAGGAATGTGCAAGACGGCAGAATTGAGGAATGATCCAGATCAAGTCGAGTTGGCCCGCGTTGGGTTTGTCGGGCTAAACCAAGCGAAGACAAAGACTTAGGAGTTATTTTGGGATGTCAGAGCGTTGGAGATATACGCTAAGCGAGGATGATCAGCGGGCTATAGATGCGCTGGTTGAGGCGGGATTTGAGGTGGAATCGACGCCTGATGTATTACGCACACGTACGGAAATTATTGCGGGGTTGCTGAGAAATCTGGATATTTTGGGGGATGAAGGGGCTGAGGTTGATTTGGTTCATGGGGGTAGTGATGCAGAATCGGGTGAATCGCAGGGGCTTGTGGAGGGTGTGATGGGGATGATTGCGGCCTATGAGCGTGGGGAAGTGTTGGGTAAAATTTCACAAGCGGGTGGAGAAAATGCGAGGGGATTAGGCAAAAACACCTATCTGGAGACAGAGGGAAACGACGAAAATGAGGGGCAAAATGCGCTGAAAAGTGTTGTTTTGGAGGGTTTTTGGGGTGAAAACGGTCAAAATAGCGACTCGAATGTGCGCACAGAGCAGTTGATGAATGTGGTTGAGCTGCTGGGGCAACTGCCTGATGAAAAGATGGGTGATTTGCTGGTTGAGCGTACCTTGGCGGCGATTGAAGCCCATGAGGAGGGTTTGGAAGAAGGCGCGGAGTCGATTAGCGCTGAGATTTGCCATCTGAGTGAAGCGGATGGGCGCACGGTTGATGCGTTTTTTGAATCCGGCCGAGATTCGGAGCGGGTTGGGTCGGCGGATGCTGATCGTGCAGCTCGGTTAAAGGAGGTCGTTGGGCTTCTGGATGTGTTGGAAGATGAGCGGACGGGTGACCTATTGGCAGAGCGGACGATGCGACAGATTCGGGATGAGGAGCGGACGACGAGATTTGCGAGGCATATCGATGCGATGGCGGCGGCCGGCGAAGAGAAGACGGGGGCGGGCATTGGATTGCGGGAACTGGTGTCGGTGGCGGCGATGTTCCTGGTTGCGGTGAGTTTGCTTTGGCCGGTGTTGTCGGTGGGGAGACAGGCATCGCGTGAGATGGCGTGTCAAGCGAATTTGGGCGCGGTGGGCCGGGGGATTGTGAAGTATGGTTCGGATTACGGCGGGATGTTGCCTGCGGCGCATTTTCGGCCGGGCGATGAGTGGTACAAGTTGAACAAGGCGCATCGTGAGAATGGGAAGGAGTATGTGCGATCGAACTCGGCGCATCTTGCGGTGGGTGTTCGTGAGGGGTATATCTCGCTGAAGAATCTGGATTGCAGTGAGGCTCCGACGCCGGCGGCGTTAAAGTTGAGTGCCCGGACGATGCGGGACTGGACGATGGAGGCGCCGAACAGTTACAGCTATCAGAATCAGTTTACGACGGAGCCGCGCGGGTTGGATGACGGCGGACCGAAGTTTGTGATCCTGGTGGATCGGAATCCGCAGTTTGATTATGTGGATGGCGAGTTGCGTTACAACGGGATGATGGGCGGGTTGGACAAGTTAGCGAATTCAAGGAATCATGGCGGTCGTGGGCAGAATGCCTTGATGTCGGATATGAGTGTGGGGTGGCTTAGTAAGCCGGTGGTGAATGGTGACAATATTTATCATGCGGGTAAGGAAGGCTTTGATTTTTATACGGGTGTTGAGGGGCCTGCGGGGGATGGGGATAGTTTTAAT
>JANQQT010000262.1 GCA_028284925.1 Phycisphaeraceae bacterium
CGGGGGAGTTTCCGGGGGCGGGGGAGTTTCAGGGGGGCGGTGGCCGGTTTTGCGGTATTTGGAGCGTCGGGCGGCGTAATCGCCAGGTGAGACGGGTAAATCGGGGTTGGGGTGGCCATCCATGACCTGTTGGTAGAGTTTCTGGAGGAAGGGGACGCACCACTGGCAACCGGTGCCGGCGCCGAGGCAATCGCTGGCGACGGAGGCGAACGGGGGTTTCTCACGTTTATAGAAATTGACGATTTTGCGCATGGAAACGCGGAAACAGAGGCAGACGTGGTCATCGGGGTCCATGATGGGTCAGTATGGCACGGAAATCGGGAAAAATCCAGCCGTCTCGGGTGGTTTTCGATGATAGCGATCGAATGAGAGGCGGGCTGGGGCTAGGAAAGGGAGAGTTACGGGGGGAGAGGAACGAGAACGGTGTTGAATGGAATTGGGAGGGAGGTATAATGTGGACCATTTTGGTGCGGATTAAACAAAAACGCTGATTATGGCCTGAATTCGGGTATTATCGGCATAAATGAAAGGTACAGTGATGGCAGATCGAACTGGTGTGACGACGTTAAAGGGTGGAGCGGTGACGTTGGCGGGCGAAGGGTTGACCGTGGGTGAGAAAGCACCCGATTTTTCGTTGCGGGACCAGGGGTTGGGTGAGGTGAAATTGTCCGATTTTGCGGGAAAAACACTGGTTTTACTGACGGTTCCGTCGGTGGACACAGCAGTCTGCGATGTGGAGATCAGAAGGTTTAATGAGGAGGCGGCGGGGTTGGGGGACAACGTGAATATATTGGTGGTGAGCATGGACATGCCGTTTGCGGCGAAGCGGTGGTGTGGGGCGGCGGGTGTTGAGAATGTGGGGACGGGGTCGGACTATTTTGATCACTCATTTGGGGTGAATTATGGGGTTAGGATACTGGAAACGGGGTTTTTGGCCCGATCTGTACTGGTGGTGGATGGTGAGGGGGTATTGAGGTACCAGGAGATTGTGGGTGAGGTGGCCGAGGAGCCGAACTATGAGGCGGCGCTCGCGGCGGTGAAGGAGCTGGGGTAAGAAGGTGGTTTTTCGGGGGTTTTGGGGTGCGGGCTGACGCATTAGTTCTGGCGTAAGTCTTTTGATGTTAAATATTTACAGACTTAACCCATACCTGCCCCGAGAAGGGCGGGTGTTGGGTTGTGCGCTGAGTGGAGGGAGGTAAAATGGTGGGAGCGGCGGTGAGGAGTATGGAATTGGTGGTGATTGGGGTGTAATCCGGGGTGACTGAGAGGAGCAATGAGTAACGTAAGTCGAGGTATGGCAATATGTTACGAGATGATAGCGAGCGTGTGGCGTGCGGGACACCTGCGAAGGGGAAGAAGCCGGTCCGGATTTTGAAGTGGAAGTTTGAGGCGGTGCGGAAGGCGATATTGAAGGTGGTCCCGAGGAGTAAGAGTGGTGCTAAGTCTATATTTTTCAAGGACTTGTGCGACGAAGTTCGAGGGGTGATGAAGGAGGAGGACCTGGAGGATCTGGGGTCGCTGGGTTGGTATACGACGACGGTGAAGCTGGAGATGGAGGTGCGGGGGGAGATCAGAAGGGTGGAGGAGAGGGGACCGCAGCGGCTGGCGAGGTGATGTAAGACATTGATATTACTTAGTTTATGAAAATGAGACTGATATGAGTGAAGAGCGTATGACGGTTGCGGGGTTTCAGGAGTATATTCGGGAGCGGTACTATGAGACGGATGCGGCGAGGGGGAATGGGGGGACCTTCCTATGGTTTATGGAGGAGGTGGGTGAGCTTGCAAGTGCTTTAGGGACAGGGGATTATGATAATTTGAAGGAGGAGTTTGCGGATGTGGCGGCGTGGTTGATGACGCTGGCGAATATCAATGGTGTGGATATGGAGGAGGCGTTGAGGGCGAAATATCCGGAGGGTGAGTGGCCGACGGAGACGAAGTGAGGGGATGAAAATGGGTGAAAAAGGGGTGTCGAAACGGTGCGAAACGGGAAAAATGGGGTGGTTTTGGGTGCGAAAAGTAGCGAAATGGTATTTTTTAGCGTGTTTTTAGCACGAATAACGACCCATCTGTGCGCCCCCGGAATTTGGCGCGGACGAATAAGGGTGTCTTGGGAGAACTACTTAAGCTGTTGACATATAAGGGCTTAGGGAGCCCGCTTGATTTTGACGAACGCGTGGTGCGCACAAGAGATTCGTTTTTTGGGTTCTTTGGAAAGACGGGATGGAAAGCGCAGAGAACTGCGCGGGTCGCGAACAACTTTTACACGCGATAAGCGAGTTACGAGGGAGGTGTTTTTTTCCGCCCACGAATTTCCTTTCACCCAAAAGTGAGGATATTCATGGACGGGGAAGAACAAGGAAAGGTTCTGGAGAGAAAGTCAAGGGAACGCAAAATCGTGCCAGGCGGAAATAAGGAACCATTGCAGATACGGATGATGAGATGCGGGACAACACACGCCATGTCAATGTTTTGTAGATAGCATGTCAAACATCAGGTTGCCGAGGCCCGGTTATCAGGCCGGAGCCGTCCGGGAACAGTGTCAAGGAGAAAAGGAATGTGAGACTAGCGAGTTGTGGGGAGAATTTCCTTGCGTTGGATTGTCGTTGAGGGAGAAGAAGTTGTGGGACTCTGGAATTTGATTGGGAGGCATCGCGCAATGACGGGGTAGGAGTACCAGCGGTGGAGTATCCGGTGGAAGCGTCAGGTGAGTTGGCGTCCGGGGAAGAGGAGGGTGGTGAGTGTGAGGAGGGTGAGGGTTGTGGTGGTGGGTTCGGGGATGGGTTGGGTGTGGAGGCGGTCGATTCGGAGGACGCCGGCGCCGTTGCCTTCGAAGTGGAGGGCGTGGATGGGGGTTGAGGGTGAGGTTTGGAAGCCGACGAAGTTGGAGGCCCAGTTTTCGGCGGGGATGCCGGTGGTGGTGGTGGATTCGATGATGCCGCCTGACTCGTTGAGGGCGGAGATCCGGATGACGCCGTTGTCGGAGCTTTGGGTGGCGATGAAGGCGCCGGCGCGGAAGGAGAGGGCGGGTAGCTGAATGGTGATGCCATCATCGAAGAGAGAGGGATTGCCCTGGCCGAGGTATGAGGTTCCATCGGGGATGAGGGGTGAGGGTGAGATGAGGCCGAAGAACCCGCCGTCGACGACGTGGGGGAAGAGGGAAACGGAATTGGGGGTGGTGGTCTGGGAGATGATTGCGCCGGAGGGGAGGGTGAGGGGGGAGGTCATGGGGAGGTTTGCGGCGGGATTGGCGATGTTTTCGAAGGACTCGATGATGGTGGTTGGGCCGAAGGAGGAGGTATTGGTAAGGATGGTGGCGTGTGAGGGTAAGGTGGTGGTGAAGAAAAGGATGAACGTGGACAGGAAAAGGATGGCGGAGGACGCGCGCGTGGGGTTGGGTGTGTGGGTGATCATCTTGATGTTCCAATCGTGGTTGGGAGGTACGGGACCGGGGTGGGCGGAAGATAGTGTAATCTATTCCGAGATGAGATGGCAAGGGAATATTGGATGCTGGGAATTGTTGAAGTGGTGGGGTGGATCGGCGAGAATATTGGTATGGACGAGACGGGTAAGCGCAAGACGGTGGCGGAACTGTTTGGGGTTCCGGCCAGGGGTGAACGGGCGAAGGAACGGCTATTGAATACTGCGATTGATTTGTTTTATCGACACGGGTTTAACGCGGTAGGTGTGGATCGGGTTTATGAGACGGTGGGTGTGAGCAAAACGACTTTTTACAAGTGTTTTGAGAGCAAGGATGAGTTGATGGTGGAGGCGGTGCGGCAGAGGGATGCCTGGGAGACGGAGGCGTGGGATCGGGCGGTGCGTGCACGGGCAAGGGATGATGCGAAGGCGCAGCTGCTGGGTTATTTTGAGGTGTTGGATGAGTGGTTTATGACGCCTGATTTCGGAGGGTGTATGTTTATTAATGTGGCATCGGAGTTTCCGAATCCGAATGACCCGGTGCATCGGGCGGCGGCGGAACATAAGCGAAGGACGCGGGATGTGTTTCGTGACCTCGGGAGGGAGGCGGGCGTGGAGGATGCGGAGGGGTTTGCGGACCAGTATGCATTATTGATGGAGGGAGCGCTGGTGATGCGGCAGGTGCATGGGCGGGACGATGCGGCAAAGCTGGGGCTGGCGGCGGTTCGCAGGCTGATGGAGGAGATGATGGGGTAAGGGTGTCCTGGCGTGTCAAAAGCGAATTCAAGGGAAAAAGTGAACCAAGTTATCCCGAACCACCTTGCCAGAGGTGTGCATCAGAGGCGTTTGGATTGGCGTTGTGGGAATATTATCAGAATAAGGGCGAGACGACAGTGATCGGTGCAGCGTCATAGAAATCGTGCCGGGGGAAAGTGTGCCCTTAACCTAATGTTAATATCATCTTCATTCGATAAGTAACATAAAGCAGAAAACAGCTGGGGTTTTCTGCCACATCTTACCACTTCCAAAAAGATTGGAGAAAATCCTATGGGGAACAGTACACGCTTTCGTCTGGGTATCATTGCGGCCGTGCCGCTGGTGTTTGCGTTGGTATTGACCTTTCAGTTGGTGAAGACGTCCAATGACCACTTAACGTCGATGAATGAATTAGAGGGTCTGGTGGAGCTTACGAGTTATGTGAGTTCACTGCTCCATGAGACACAGAAAGAACGCGGCACGACGGGTGTATACCTGGGCAGCAACGGGAAGAAGCTTGAGCAAGAACTGGCTGCACAGCGGGAACTGACGGATGAGAAGATTTCCGCGATGCGCACGTACCTGTCCGAATTTGATCCAGCACCCTACGGTAAGACGTTCGTAAAAGACCTGGATCATGCGAAGGAATTGTTGGATTCGATCGAGACTTATCGCAAGAAGACGGACAAGCTGGAGATCACGGCGAAGAGGGCGGTGAAGTTCTATACAGACCACAACAGAGCGATGATGCATCTTGTGACGAGTGTATCGAAGCTGAGCGATCATGCGGGTATTGCAAAATCGGCGGCGGCTTTTGACAACTTCCTGCAGGGGAAGGACCAGGCGGGCATTGAGCGCGCGGTCATGAGCAATGTGTTTGCGACGGACCGGATTGAGTTGGCGACGTTGTGGAAATTCGGGGCGTTGATTACCACTCAGGATACGTATGTGCGGAGTTTCCGAGAGCTGGCGACGGAGAAGCAGCTTGAATTCATCGAGAAGAAGTTGAGTGATGCGTCGGTCAAAGAGGTCCAACGGATGCGGGATATCATATTGACCAATACGGACGGGTTCGGGATCGATGCGAAACACTGGTTTGCGGAGATCACGAAGAAGATCAACCTGATGAAGGAAGTGGATGATCGCCTGGCGGCTGATTTGCAAAAGATCGCGAAAGGGAAATCTGAGGATCTTCTTGAGCTATTGAAGTTGTCGGGAGAAATCAGCAGGCTGGTGCATGAAGCTCAGAAAGAGCGTGGCTTGACGGCGGCCTACTACGGAAGCGGTCGGACGAAATTTATCGAGGAACTGGCGAAACAGCGAGCATCGACGGACCAGGCTGCGGCGATATTCATGCAGCAGGCGGAAACCTTGAAGCGGGAAAGGTCGGCCGAGAAGTTTGACGCATTTCTGGACAAGGCGGTCGCGCATCTGAGTCAGTTCGGCGACCATCGTAAGAAGGTGAGCGCCGGCTCCATTGAAAGCGGCGCGGCGATCAAGTTTTATACCGATCACAACGCGCTGATGCTGAATACGATCAACGCGGTTGCGGAGACGACGGAGGATGGCGCGGTTCGCTCGGGTGTGATCGCGTATGTGAATTTCCTGCAGGGTAAGGAGCGTGCGGGGATTGAACGTGCGGTATTGAGCAATACCTTTTCCGCCGAACGGTTTGCGCCGGGCGCGTTGCAAAAGTTCGGTATGCTGATGAATGCCCAACAAGTGTATTTCAATAATTTCCGGTCGTTGGCGAACCCCGCGCAAGTCAAGTATTTTGACGAGAAGATGCGGGGGCCGGTGATTGATAACGTCCAGCGGATGCGTGATGTGGCGTTCAAGAGGGGTTCGGTTGACCTGGATCAGTTCGGCGTCGACTCGAAGCACTGGTTCGACACGATCACGACGAAGATCAACCTGATGAAAGAGATTGAGGACATGTTGACGGCGGATATGCTGGGCGAGGTGTCTGAGTTGCGTGCGTCGGCTCGCTGGACGCTGATCCTGGTATGTGTGATTGCGGGCGTGGTCATTCTTGGCGCGTTGGTCATGGTGGTGTTGATCGCCCGCGGGATTATTCGGCCATTGAACGAAGTGGTGGGTCGAGCGGAGGAGATTGCCGAAGGCAACCTGACGGGAGAGCCTTTGACTTGCAAGGCAAAGGGCGAGTTTGCCGTCCTGAGGGATGCGATGAACGACATGTCAAGCTCGCTGCGTGAGGTGGTGACGAACGTGTCGAGATCGGCGGACGAGGTTGCGGCGGCTTCGACGGAGATTGCGGCGTCGGCCAATGAGATGTCTCAGGGGATGCAGTCCCAGACGGAGCAGACGCAGTTGACAGCGGCAGCTGTGGAGGAAATGGCGGCGACGTCAGATGAGATTGCGCGTCAGAGTTCAGATCTGGCGTCGACCGCAGAACGTGCGGGAACGCTGGCCAAGGACGGCGGCGAAGTCGTAGGGCAGACCGTGGAAAGTATCGGAGAGATCTGTGACCGTGTGACGAAGACGTCGCATTCGATTGAGGCGTTGGGCGCGCGGAGTGAGGAGATCGGGCAGATCATTGAGGTGATCAATGATATTGCCGACCAGACGAACCTGCTTGCGTTGAACGCTGCGATTGAGGCGGCACGAGCGGGTGAGCATGGTCGCGGCTTTGCGGTGGTTGCGGATGAGGTTCGCAAGCTTGCCGAGCGGACGACGAGTGCGACAACGGAGGTGAGCGACTCGATCCAGGCGATTCAGTCGGATACGGCGAAGGCTGTGGATGAGATGGCGGAGGGTGCGAAGCGCGTGGAGTATGGTGTTGAGCTGGCGAAGCAGGCCGGCGAGGCGCTAAGCTCGATTGTGACGAGTTCATCTGAAGTGCAGAGCATGATTCAGACGATTGCCTCCGCCTCGGAGGAACAGAATAAGACGACGGCGACGACGGCGACGAATGTGAATCAGATCCAGGCGGTGAATTCGGAATCGGCATCGGCGTCGCAGGAATCGGCGCGTGCGGCGGACCAGTTATCGGTTAAGGCCGAGGAACTGAGGAATGTGATCGGCAGGTTTACGACTTGACGATCACGGAGGTGAAGGCGGTTGGGTTGTTCAACTTGATTGATCTGATGACTCCGAGATCGGGCGTATGCCTGGTTTCGGAGTTTTTTTATGGACAAGTATGGGGTGGGGCTTAGTCGTCGAGGACTTTGGATTTGATCTGGATGATTTTGTGGACCTGTAGCCAGCAGCGGAGGAGGTAGCCGTCGTTTCTGAGGTTTTGGGTGTTGGCGGGGCCGGCGGAGAGGGCGTGGGTGAAGTGGGCGCCGTCTTTGGAGACGAGTGTGCCTTTCCAGGTGTCGCCGGGGCGACGAGTGAGGAATTCGCGGTGAACGTCGATGAGGGGGAGGTTGTGTTTTTTGGCGAGGGCGATGAGGCCTTTGTTGTATTCTTTGATGCGGTTGGCCCTGTCCCATGTGGTGGGCGGAACGGTCTGGACGATGGGTATGGTTCCGTTGGCGAGGCATTTGAGGTAGATGGCTTGCATGTTCTTGAGATAATTTTTGGTGGGGACTTTCTGGGAGAGGTCGTTGGCGCCGAGGAGGATGGAGGCGATTTGGGGGTTGTGTTGTTTGAGGATTTTGTCGAGTGAGGGAAGGCCACCTTTGCCGCCTTTGAGGTATTGGGCGGAGGTGCAACCGGAGGCGGCGGTCCAGGAGCGGCCGCGCGGCTGGTCGTTTGCGGCGAGCCACCAGCCGTTGGAGGGGTTGTTGAGGTGTGATTTCATCCAGCGGCAGATTTTGATTTCGGCGGGGGTTCGTTTTTTGCCGTAGCGTGCCCAACGACCGGCCTGGTTGGCGTAGGTGAGGGAATCGCCCATGAGGATGACTTTGCCGGGCTTACCGGTGAATTTTTGGGTGGTTTGGCGCATGGTTTTGGGCCAAGGCCAGGCGGTGTCGATGGAGTTTGATTTTTGGGCGTTTGCGTGAGAGGGATGCAGGACAAGGCAGAGTATGCAGAGCGGAAGGAGTTTCATGTCGGTGTACCTGTGGGGATGTAAGACGAACGGGGGTTTATTTTTTGGGTGCGATGACGACCTGAAAGTCGCGACCACGGATGCGGCGAAGTTCCTTATGCAGGATGGGGATGCGCGCATCGGGCGCCACGGAGATGGCCCACTCGATGCCGTTGTCGGCGACGAACATGCCATATTTTTTCAGGGCTTCGAGTATGGTCTTGACGGGTGGTGAGAAGGTGGAGGTATCAAAGTCGGGCCTGAGCCTGAAGCGCTCTCCCATGCGCGGGAGGTTGGGATCGGTGTTGCGGCTGGCGTAGTGACGGGCGGGGTAGATGTATGCGCGGCGTGATTTTCGAACGGTGAATCGCATGGCGTGCGTGATGAGGCGGCGTTTGATTTCATCGTAGCGTACGATGGCGGGGAAGATTGGCAGGCCGGCGGCATCGGCGGAGGTCCAGCCTTGGGGTCGAAGCTTGTTGGCGTTAAGGTTGAAGATGGAAGCCTGGGCGGCCTGCCAGCCACGATCGGATTTTCGCATGATGTAAAATTCGTAGAGACGTCCTGCGGTGGGATCGACAACGATGGCGTGTCTGTCACCGGGCGCTTTGTCGCGTTGGACCTGATCGAGTGTGAATTTCCTGCCGGACGCATCGCGTTTGTAGTGAACGGGCCAGCCTTCGATGGGGACGTTATTCGGGACGGGGTACGGGCCTTTGTCGGATTCGCCGGGGTAGTGGGTAATTTTGACGGGGACTTTTTTCTGGTTCGGCGGGACAATGATGAAGGACATATCCCGGTTGTAGCGCAGGGGTTTGTTGGGGCCGATGGACTGGACGATCTTTTTGGAGTTTGGATGGAGGGGCCATTTGGAGATGTCGGTATTCCAGGGGTTGTCTTTCGGGAAGATCTGCATGGCCCGGAGGATGCGGTCAGCCTGAGGGGTATCGAACATGATGGGTTGGGTGATTTTGGGGAGGGAGGGTTTGCGTGGCGGATCGGCATAAGAGTGAGTGGCGAGAAGGAGGAAGGTCATTGTAAGAAGATAGGGTCGCATGGATGAGCCTCCAATAGGTGTTGGTGGGTGAATGATACAGGACGGGGCGTGAAGGAAGGTTGTTTTTGTGGGAGGTGACAGGTTGGCAGGACTTGAGGGGCAACGCGTATTCTCCAGGATCTGCGGCGGGCCGCAGGTTTGCGGTCTCGGCTCATGGCGGTTACGCCGGGCGTTTGGGAGGCATGTGCGACCGAGTTGTAGTGTTGGCCGACTTGTTAGTTGGTTTTGGTTGGTGGGTGAAAGCGGGTCTTGACCCAGGCATGAAGGAATGCTTTGCCGTAAGCTCTGCAACTATCCGGTTCGGTGTTTTTTCCTTTGGGAGCAAATGGAATCTCGATCGTCGCAGCCATGATGGCATCTTTTTTGAAACCGAAGTAATGTGAATTCATGGGGGCGGGTTCGGATGCGTTTTTCAGCCAGACGAGGGGGCCAACGGGAGCGTTCCTGGGTAGGTTTTTCTTTATTTGTCCGGCGAATGCGGAGACATTCTTATAATTATTAGGGGGATGATTTTTAGGGCCAACGAAGTACATGACCTGATGATCGGGCATGACAAGTGTGGGGCAGTGAAAATCAAGAGAGAAGCGGAAGTTCATCGTGCGATCGAGTTCTTTGATTGCCCTTATTTCGGGATAGATACTTTTTGAACGATAGTCCCGATTGTGATCATAGGGCTTTCTGTTTTTACCCTGATCACCTTCCTCCACACCGTCTTTATCAACAAATGGAATTGCATAGAGGGCATATTTTTTTCTAAACTCCCTGGCTGCAGGGCTGTCGGATATTGCTTCCTGAAGAAATCCTTCGAGGACAAAACTGGCGATGGTTTCGGAGGCATGATGGCGACCGGTCACGATGACCGGCTTGACGCTGGTTCGGAGCTTTCCGATTTGCAGGAGCTCAACGATCCTTCCCTTTCTGCTCTTGGTCAATGTGCGTTTTTGAAGGTACGGATTTGATGCGTTTTTTTTAAGAAATTGATCCAGATCGGATTGCAGATAGGGGATGGTGACCGCAAAACGAACACGTTGGTTTGACCTGGTGAAATTGAATCTGAATATGCTGCCTTTGACATTTTTTGTCCCCATCCATTTCCAGGTATTCCCAAGGTCCGTGCTCACGGCGGGGCCTTGTGGTCCGATGGCGCCATTTTTAAAGCCAATAACTTTTTCGGGAAAGGAGAAGTGTACCGGTCCGGGTTTTTTTGCAATTGCTTCGAAATACCAGTAGAACCACGGGTTATCTCCTCTCCAATCAGGAGCGAGGTGCACCATATTGGCTTTTTTTCCTACGACCCTGATATTGGCGCCTGGGAAGTTGGCTTTGATTGTGACGGTGTTGGCCGATCGGGCAATTGCGACTGGAGATAGAGAATAGATGGCAAGAAATAGAATGGGAGGGAGTGGGCTTAAAGTTCGCATGGAGTGGCCTCGTGGAAAGGGAGAAGCATGGATGATACAAGATAGGAGCGCATTGGTGTATTTGAATTCTATCGATATTCGACTATTGCTCTCCCTGTAAGGAGACCGTGTGTCAACGCATGCGTTCTGTCTATAGGTTGTCGGTATTTTTTGGGAAATGGGTGAACCGGTTGTGGGGGGTGGTCGTATGGACATGTTGACAGAGGACTGGTGTGATTGCGCGAATGAGGAAAATGGGAATATTGGATGTTTTTGGGTATGTAGGAGGCGGTTTTGGGTTGGGGCGGTGTGGGTGCGCAATGGATATCCGGGGTGGTGAGAGGGGGGGCTGGAATGTGGTGAAGGGGTTGGGCAATAGGGGGTGTGGGGGCTACGATTTGCGACGAGCCGGGGGTAATGGAGGGTGTAACCGCGGGGAAGCGGGTATTGTGGTTGGGGAGTTGCGGCACTGAGGACGAACGGCAATTTTGCAGAATGAGTTGTGGTGGTTATGGCACATGATGTAGCGAAGAACATGATTGACGCTCAGGAAGGTAAGGCGAGCGCCATTATTGTGATGACGTTTGTGGGCGGTGTGTTGCTGATTAACGCGGCGATTGCGCAGTTCATCTTTGAGCAACGGTTTTATGCGGATGTGCTGGGTTTTGCGGCGGCCTTGTTGTTGGGGACACCTCTGGTGGTGCAGGCGTTTAAGGATTTATGGTCGGGGCATATGCACATGGATGAGCTGGCTGCGCTGGCGGTGCTTGCGGCATTTGCGATGGGGGCGAAGGGGTATATTTCGGGCGATACGGCGCAGAGTACGGGGTTTATTGAGGCGGGGGCGATTGCGTTTTTTATGTTTATCTCTACGGCGATTGAGCATCGGACGGCGTTGGGGGCGCGAAAGAGTATTGAGAGCCTGGTGAGGCTTACGCCGACGAAGGCGCATGTGCTGGTGGATGGTGAGGAGCGGGAGGTTGAGGCGAAGGATTTGAAGGAGGGGGATGTGGTGATCGTGCGGCCGGGTGACAATATTCCGGGTGATGGTGAGGTGACCAAGGGTGAGAGCACGGTAAACCAGGCGAGCATTACGGGTGAGAGTTTGCCGGTTGAGAAGGGTGTGGGGGATGATGTTTTTGGCGGGACGATCAACCAGACGGGTGTGATGGAGATACGGATCACCAAGGCGGGCCAGGATACGACGCTGGGCCGGGTGAAGGATTTGATCCTGCAGGCGGAGCGGACGCGAATTCCGGCGATGCGGATCATGGATCGTTATGCGGCGTGGTATACGCCGACGATTTTGATGGTGGTGGGGATTGTGTTTTTCTTTACGAAGAACCCGAGCGCGGCGATCGCGATGCTGGTGATTGCGTGCCCTTGTGCGATTATTCTGGCGACGCCGACGGCGATGGTGGCGAGTTTGTCCGCGGCGGCGCGGCTGGGGGTTTTGGTGAAGAACGTGACGGACCTGGAGACGGCACGGAATCTCAGCTCAATTGTGTTTGATAAGACGGGAACGTTGACAACGGGCGAATTGTCGGTGACAAAGCTGACGCCTGTTGAGGGTGTTTCGGGGGCGGACCTGTTAAGGACGGCGGCCGTGCTGGAAGCAAACTCGAAACATCCGGTAGCCAAGGCGGTGGTGGATGTGGCGAAGAAAGCGAAGTTGAACCTGACGCATGTGGATGGGTTTGAAGAGGTGGCGGGTAAGGGGGTGATGGGCAAGGTGGATGGGAAGATGGTGATGGTGGGTCGTGAAGCGTGGGTGCGGGAGCAGGGGGTGGATTTGAGCGGTGTGGATGTGGGCGGGTCGGAGGGTTTAAGTCTGTTGTTCGTCGCTCATGATGGGAAGGCGATGGGTTGGGTCGGGCTGGAGGATAAGACGCGGGAGGATGCGGCGGCGGCGATGGATGAGCTACGGGAATTGAACATCAAGAAGCTGGTGATGGTGACGGGTGATCGGTGGAGCGTTGCCAAGCGCGTGGCGGGTGAGATGCATTGCACGGATGTTCAGGCGGAGGTTTTGCCATCGCAGAAGCTGGAATTGGTGGAGGGATTGAAGGAGCAGGGCCACAAGGTGGCGGTGGTGGGTGATGGTGTGAATGACGCGCCGGCCCTGGCGGCGGGTGATATTTCGGTGGCGATGGGTGCGGCGGGGAGTGATGTGGCGATTCACTCGGCACGGGTCGCGTTGATGAACAATCAATTGAACCGAATCCCGTTCCTGGTGAAGTTGAGCCGAACGACGTTTGGAGTGGTGCGACAGAACCTGGCGTTTTCGCTGGCTTATATTGTGGTGTTTGAGAGTTTGGCGGCGTTGGGGTACATCAAGCCGATCGTGGCGGTGATGTTGCATCTTGTAAGCAGCTTTGTGGTGATCTTCAATTCGGCGCGACTGGTGAGGGAGGGCGAGGACTTGGGTCATGTTGAGGTGGGCGGCGAGAAGCCCAGTGGTGAGCGTGTGCAGCCGGTGGCGGTGGCGGCGCCGGCCTGAGTGGGGCGAAGGGTATTGAAGCAAGACGAGTCAATAACAAGCGTATCAGGTGAGCATGAGTACAGGCTGATGTGGAATGAGATTCGACAGCATGAGCTGGGGTTATGGGAGGGAATGGGGGTCGCGCGTGACGGGCGATGGGAAGAGGGTAGTATGGGTTTAGCCGGTCTCGCGAGTCTGGAAAAGCGCGATGGAAAGACACATGACGGCGGCGATGTAGAGGCAGGTATAGGAAGTCACCAGGAAAATATAGTTGGGGGAGATGGGGTGTTTTCGAAGAAGGGCATCGGCGAGCCAGTGGTATTGGAGATTGGGGATGGCGGCGTAGGGAATCCATGCCCAGGCGCTGGTTTCGGTGTGTGTTCCAAAGAAGTAGTCACTGGTGAGGCCGAGGAAGTAAATGGCGAGGCAGATGGTGAGCGTCCAGAATTGTCGGAGTCGAGTGGAGCAGGCGATGGCGATGGCGGTGATGACGGCCATGAACTGAAAGATCATGAAGAGTGCGATGAGGAGTTGGGGGAGTTGTCGTTCGTTGTGTTCGAATTCGACGGCGGGGGACTGGAACGCCCATTCCTTGTTAATGAAGAGTGCGAGGATATATGCGAGGGTAAGGGAAATGGCCAGTGCAACGGCGAATCGCGAGGCGAAGACCCAGCGGTAGAAAAAGTTACCCCATACGGCGAATGCGAACGCTATCACGACGGCGAGAAGGGTGAAAATGACGACGGGGTAGTCCGGCGTGTCCGCGGCGGTGGCCATAACCTTGTGTCGCACGGTGAGAAGAAAGGTCATGGTCCAGACCCAGAGCGCCAGGGTAATCGCGGTGGTGACGCCGAGGTATTTGCCGATGACGAAGGCGGGTTTGGGAATGGGTTTGGAGATGATGGAGAGAACGGTTTTGTTTTCAATTTCCTTCTGGAGCACGTTGGTGGCGATGAAGACGGCGAGGAAGGTTACGCCGAGCAGGATGGTGGAGAGGCTTTGCTCGATCATGAGTGCGTTATCGTTATCGAGCGTGAAGCCGGCGATGTAGAGGCTGAGGGTGATGAGCGCGCCGCCGACCATGAGGATGATGGCGTAAATGGGTTGTCTGATGGACTCGATAAGCGTGTTGACGGCGATGGCGAAAGTCTGGTTGAACATGGGTATGAAGCTCAGGATTCCGTTTGGGTTATCGAAGGATTATACGCCGCTTCGAGGTTGATGGATCGTGCGGGCGGGGAAGAAGGTTATTGCGGGAGATCGGGTGTGGCAAGCGAATTTGGCGGAGGGGAGTCCGGGATGGCGGTTGGAGATGATGTGGATCGGCCCGGAAAGGGTCAAGGCTAATTGAGTTATAGAAGAGCATTTTGAATATGTACGAAGATCAACAAACTTATCAGCGGGCGGTGGGGGCATCGGTCCTCGGGTTGGCGCTGCAACTGATCCTGGCCGTGGTGTTGTTTGTCCTGGGGTTGTGGTCCGGGACGCTGGGCGTAAAGGCGGCGGCGTGGTATGCGGCGGGTGGATTGGGGTTGTGGGTTGTGCAATGGCTGGTGTTTCAGCAACATAAGCTGGAGCGGATCGAAACACTGGAGGCGGAGCAACTGGCGGGAGAAAGCGGTGGAAGTTCGATCTTTGAGGTGACGGAAGACGACCTGGCGGTGGCGCGAAAGCGGTTGGACTGGCTTTATAAGTGGGTGGTCACCGGTGTGAGTGTGGTGACCGGTTTGTATTTGATTGCGATTGGATTCTGGCTGGCGGGCGACGGTGTGGGACGACTGGGGGCGGAAGGTCAGGCGGCGCCGGGGAATGTGTTGGCGGCGATGGCGATTTGTGCGGGGTTGGGGATTGTGACGTTCCTGGTGAGTCGCTACCTGGCGGGGATGGCGAAGGTGGACGCGTGGCAATTGTTGCGCGGTGGGGCGGGTTATCTGATGGGGAATGTGGGGGCCATCCTGGGTTTGCTGCTGGGCCTGGTATTGGCACGGTTTGAATATGGCGGCTTGCTGCGGTTCATGGCGGTGTTGATTCCGTTGTTCATGACGGTGGTGGGGATTGAGATTTTGCTGAATCTGCTTTTCGGGTTTTATCGCCCCCGGAAGAAAGGCGAGCGGGGTCGGGCGGCGTTTGATTCCCGGTTGCTGGGGTTGTTTACCTCTCCGGAATCCATTGCCAGGACGATCAGTGAGGCGATTAACTTCCAGTTTGGTTTTGAGATTACCAAGAACTGGTTCTGGCAATTGCTGGCCAGGGCATTCGGTTGGCTGGTGATCTTTGGGATTGCATCGCTGGTGGTGATTTCGAGTCTGGTGGTTGTCGAGCCTCATCAAAGGGCGGTGGTGGAAACGTTTGGTCGGCTGGGTGACGAGGTGTTGAAGCCTGGTTTGCATGTGAAGTTGCCGTGGCCGATCAGTGGGGTGAAGAGGTATGACGTGACGCGTGTGGGTAGCGTGGATATTGGTTCGAAGGCTCGAGTGAAGGAGGATGTGAAGGCGATTTTGTGGACGAATGAACATGCCGAGGTGAAGCCGGTTCAGTTGCTGGTGAGGCTGGACCCGGTGGAGGATGCCGATGGCGTGAAGCGGGAGGATAAGGATGGGGCGGATGAGAGGGGCGGGCTTCGCGGGATTGCATTGGTGAATGCGGAGATTGATTTGCAGTATCGGGTGGATGCGGAGAAGTTGCTGGATTATGTGCAGAGTCATGCGGAGCCGAAGGAGCGGTTGCGGGTCATTGGTGAGCGGGAGGTTTTGCGCGTATTGCCGACGCGGACGATTGACCAGTGGCTGGGCGGAACGGAGGCGGGTGATGACGGGTTAAGCGTACAGGCGAAGGCGGCGTTGATGTTGCGCGATCGGATTCAGAAGCGGGCGGATGAGGAAAAACTGGGGTTAAAGGTGTTGACGGTGAGTTTTGTGGCGTTGCACCCCCCGACGCAGGCGGCGGAGGCGTTTCATGAGAAGATCAACGCAGAACAGTCGCGTAATACCGAAAGGGAAAGGGCGGAACGGGAGGCGATTCAGATTATCGGTGAGGTGGCGGGTTCAAGACGGGACGCGGCAGGAATCGAAAAAGAGATTCGGGCATACAACAAACTTCTGGGCGCCAATGCGGAGATCGCGGAAGTGTTGGCGCAACGTGCGAAGGTGGAGGGGATGTTGAGCCGGGCGGGCGGTGAGGCGATTGCGATGATTCATCAGGCGCAGGCTGAGCGGAGCGAGGGAGCGAACAAGGCGCGGGCGGATGCATTGATTTTCGGCGCGCAGCAGGCGGGATACGAGGGCGGCAAAGGGGTTTATCAGGCGCGGGCGGAATGGCAGGCGATCAAGGAACTATCGGATATTTTATTGACACAAAGGAAGTACATCATTGCGTTCAAACATGATGGTTTGCTTTTGCGGGGCGATTTTACGACGACGCGTTTCGGGACAATCGAATCGGCGTTCATGAATGAAGGGGACAACTGATGTTTGGATTAATTGATCATCGACATCGCGAAGAAGCGATGAGAAGTTGGAGTGTCTGGCTATGAGGAAAAAGTCAACGTTTGTATTGGGCCTGCTAATCGTGATCGGGCTGTTTGGTTACGCGGTGACGTACCAGGTTCGGTTCACCGAGGCGGCGGTGGTGACGACGTTTGGCAAGGCGGATGAGGGTGATGTCGTGGTGGGCAGCAAGACGGAAGGGGGTGTGTTTGGGAATCTTTACATGAAGTGGCCGTGGCCGATTCAGAAAGTGCGGACGTATGACACGCGCGTGCGAACGCTGGAGCTGAAACAGGAGGAGATTCAGACGGCGGACGGCCAGACGATAGTGATTGGCCTGTATACGAACTGGCGTGTGGACGACCCGCTGTCTTTCTTCAGGGTATTCGGGACGGAGGCGACGGCGACGAGCCGTATTCGGGACTGGTTGAGGGATGCCCAGGCGGAGGCTCGAAAGTTCAAGTTTGATGACTTTCTTAAGAGTGGGGGTAAGGCGGGCGCCGAGGATGGGTCACCGATGGAAGATGCGGAAGAGGCGATTCTGGGTAAGTTGCGGGAAATTGCGAAGAAGACGAGCGAGAAGCCGGGCTTGCAATTCGAATCGGTGGGGATTCGGATGTTGACGTTCCATGAGGCGGTGGCGAACCAGGCGATTGAGACGATGAAGGAGAATCGTCAGCGTCTGGCGGAGAATGCGCGGACGCGGGGTAAGGCGGACGCCAGAAGGATTGTGGAAAGTGCGAGAAGCCAGCGAAGGACGATATTGGCGTATGTGAATGCGCGTGAGAAAGCGATTCGATCGGAGGGTGAGCGTGAGGCGGCAAAGTATTATGCGACATTTGCCAAGGCGCCGGGACTGTACCGGTTTCTGCGACAACTGGATGCGGAACGGGAGATCATGAAGGGTGGGAAGGCGACGATTCTGCTGGACCAGAAGGAAGGGTGGTTCCAGAGCCTGAGAGATGGCGCTGGAAACCTGGGCAAAGGGGTCGGCCCGTTAAAAGGGACGGACTAGGCGGAAGGGGTATTCCGGGGGTGAGGGTGTGACGTTTTGACAAGTTTAATCGCAGGTGACAGATAGCTATGACGGACGAACAGAACAATTTGACGCCGAGTGAGGGTGGGGGTGGTAATGAGGATCTTGGTCAGGCACATGATCATGCGCATTCGCACGATCACAGTCACGGCCTGGATCATGACTGTGATGATCCGTTGCATATCCAGAGCGGGGCGGAATTGAACGTGGAGGAGTTGGACCCGGCGAGTCGATCACTTGCCGATGCGTTGCGTGTGAGCTTTGGTGTGTTGACGGTGGTGATGGTGGTGATGCTGGTGGCGTTTTTGTTCAGCGGTTTTTTTGAGGTCAAGGAAAACGAGGTGGCCATCCGCCTGCACTTTGGGTCGGTGGTGGGTGAGGGCAGTGACCGCGTGCTGACACCGGGAATTCACTTCGCGTGGCCGGAGCCGATTGATGAGGTGATTCGTGTACCGACCAAGCCGTTGACGCTGGCACTGGACCGGACGTTCTGGTTTGATGTCAAGGAAGGGGAAGAGCTGGAGGATCTGGAGAAGTTGCAGGCGGATCGCGGGCTGACGCCCGGCCGGGATGGTTCGTTGATCCTGGGGGATCGGAATATCGTCCATGCTTACTGGAGCGTGACGTTCAATATCCCGCGTGAGTCGGCATTTGAGTTTGCCGAGACGGTGGGCGATGTAGAGAAGGCGAAGGTCGTGGTACGAACGGCGGTGGAACGGGCGCTGGTGCATATGGCCTCGGTGACGAATTACGATGAATTCATTCGGAACGCGAATGTGCGTTTGGCGGAACGCTATGCGCAGCGACTCATGCGCGA
Source organism: Phycisphaeraceae bacterium (assembly GCA_028284925.1). GTDB lineage: Bacteria > Planctomycetota > Phycisphaerae > Phycisphaerales > Zrk34 > JANQQT01. The sequence goes on from JANQQT010000262.1 coordinate 18,447, forward strand.
GGAGAAGACGGGGATTTCGATTTCGACGATCAACATGAATCGTTATACGGAGCCGATCGCGGCACGGGAAGCGTTCAAGGCGGTGGCGAGCGCACAACAGGAACGGGACCAGGCGATTAACGCGGCGAAGCAGGAGGCTGAGCAGTTGCTGGGGAGTGCTGCAAAAACGTACAAGGAAATCTACGCGGCGATTGGGACGTATGAGCGTGCTCTGGAAGCGGCGGGCGGTGATCGAAACGCGACGAAAGTCAAAGAGGCGGAGGATGTGTTGAACAAGGCCATAGAAGATGAGAATGCGGGCGGTGAGGTGGCGCGGATCGTCCTGGAGGCGACATCGCATCGGGATACGGTGGTGCAGGATCTGCGTTCCGAGGCGAAGTCGTTTGAGATTGCGTTGGAGAATTACAAGAAGACGCCGGAGATCTTTATGTCTCGCCTGCTGGCGAAGCATCGGGCGGCAGTGCTGGGCGGTGATGTGATGGTGTTCTACCTGCCGCGTGATCCGGGGAAGCGGTTTCAGTTGATCTTCAACCCCGATCCCAAGATTATGGATGAACTGATTCGGCAAAAACAGGACCGTGAGATTAAAGGCGGCAAAAAATAAGGGTAAACGTGGAGGGGTC
>JANQQT010000263.1 GCA_028284925.1 Phycisphaeraceae bacterium
TGTGGGGGGGGATGTAATGGGGGAAAGTGTAAATTGGGTGGAGGAAATTGTGGGGGATTGGGCGTTTTTTGTCCAACGGAATAGGCGTGTTTCCCTTACTGTGAACGGATGCCCTGGCGGTTGGACGAAAGACTTTGATTGGATTGGGTTCGCTTGTGGTGGTGGGGTTTATCTTTGTTGGAGTGAGGTAGTATGTTGGATTTGGGGGTTGGCGCGGGTTCTTTTGGTATCTGCGGCGGGCCCCTAGCACGGGGGCTAGGGGCTAATGTGCGACGGTATGGGAATTGTTGATGGGAGTGGGTGAAGCGAGTATTGGGGTTGTTTGGTGGGATTTGTAGGGTTATGGTTGTGGGGTCGGGCGGGGATTTGGAAATCAGGAGACTTGTTATGTCGCGAAGCGTGGTTGTTGGATTGGCCGTTTTGATGTTGGTTTTCGGGACGGGGATAGTTGGTGGTGGGGAGGTGTATGGGGATGAGGCTGCATTACAGAAGGAAAATTCAGAATTGAAGGCGGAGGTGTTGAAGTTGCGGGCGAAGGTGAAGGCGTTGGAGGATCAGTTGGCGGAGCGGGGGGCGGAGGTGAAGAAGCTGGAGGATGAAAAGACGAAGCTGGCGGGTGAGAAGAAGGCGTTGGTGGATAAGCAGTTGAAGGCAGATGCGGATGCGCGGGCGTATTTTGTTGACAAGGCTTATGATGCGGGGAAGGACGAGACGACGATTACGAGTCGGTTGATGAAGGTGAATATTACGCATGGGAAGAAGCGGTATCACTGGATGACGCTTGTGGGGCGGCATGCGGGGAAGAGCGGGCCTGGTGTTTCGGGCGGAAAGGTGGGGGGCGTGGAGTTGAAGTTGCAGAGTTACTTCACGGGGAAGTCGTATGCGAAGATGAAGCATATTGAATTTGTGGCGGATGGTGTGAAGTTGATGTGTGAGGTGACGGGTTATGATGCGAAGGTGCGTGTGGTGGGGTCGGCGCGGAAGCGGGTGAGGCGTGATGATGAGTTTGTGACGGGGCGATTTACGTTGGATCAGTTGAAGACGCTGGCTGGGGCGAAGGAGGTGAGGGGGAGAATGGGGACGAATAAGTTTGTGTTGACGCCTGGTCAGTTGGCGACGTTTAATGCGATGGGGAAGGAGTTGGGGGTGAAGTGAAGGGGGTGCGTGGGAGAAGTTATGAGAGAGGTAGGGGGTGTTATTTGATGATGGTTGCGCCGCCCATGTGGGGTTGGAGGGGGGTGGGGATGTTGATGGTTCCGTCTTCGTTCTGGTAGAGTTCGATGATGGGGATGAGGATTCTTGGTGAGGCGGCGACGGTGTTGTTGAGTGAGTGGCAGTGGATGGTTTTCTTTTGGCCGGCGGGTTTGTAGCGAAGGTTGAGGCGTCGGGTCTGGTAGTCGTAGAGTCTTGAGGCGGAGTGGGTTTCCGCGTAGGCGCCGGTGGGTTGGTCGTTTTCATCGGTTGGGCCGCGTGAAGGCATCCAGCATTCGAGGTCGATCATGTCGGCGTTTTTGGGGCCGAGGTCGGCGGTGCAGCATTGGAGGAGGCGGTAGGGGAGTTGGAGGGATTGGATGAGGTGCTGGACGAAGCCGAGCATTTTCTGGTGCCATTGGCGGGATTCTTCCTCATCGGCTTTGCAGATGACGACTTGTTCGACTTTGTCGAACTGGTGGATGCGGAAGAGGCCTGCGGTGTCTTTGCCGGCGGAGCCGGATTCGCGTCGGAAGCATGTGGAGACGGTGGTGTAGGTGAGGGGGAGTTGTTCTTCGTCGATGATTTCATCCATGTGGAGGCCCATGAGGCCTGCTTCGCCGGTGCCGGTGAGGTAGAGTTGGTCTTCGGAGGTGGGGTTGGCGATATGGTATACATCGTCCTTGCCGTGTGGGAAGAAGCCGGTTCCTGTGAGGATGTGTTCGCGGACAAGGGGTGGGGCGGTGACGGGTGTGAAGTTGTTTTCGTTGACCATAAAGTCGAAGGCGTATCGGAGGATGGCCTGGTGGAGTTGCATGGCTTGTCCGAGGAGGACGTAGGAGCGGGAGCCGGCGAGTTTGACGCCGCGTTCGAAGTCGACGAGGTTGAGGTTTTTGAGGAGGTCGATGTGTGATTTGGGTTTGAAGCCTTTGTTTTCCTCGAAGGATTTGGCGGGGTCGAACCAGTCGGGGTTCCAGGTGGAGATCTGGACGTTGTCATCGGCGGATTGGCCGTGGGGGACATCGGTGTCGGGGGGTTGGGGGATGAGGAGGTGGATGTCGTTTCGCTGGGCGGTGAGGGACTGGGTTTGGGTTTCGAGCTCTTTGATTTGTGGTTTGAGTTTTTCGGGTTTTTGTTTGAGTTCAGCGATCTGGGCCTGGATTTGGGTCTTTTCGTCATTGGAGGCGGATTTGAGTTTTGGGGCGAGCTGGCCGATTTCCTTGCCGACCTTGTTTTGTTCGGCGGTGAGGCTTTCTCGGTCTGCGATGGCGGCGCGGAGTTGGGTGTCGATTTCCAGGAGTTGGTCGACGAGGTTGGGGTCGTAGTTTTTGGCGGCTGCTCCGTCGCGGTATTTCTGGGGGTTTTCTCTGAGGTCTTTGAGGTCAATCATGGTGGGGTTCTTTTCATGGGTGCGGCGATTGCGTTGCCGTGGTGGAGAAAAACTGGGGGTGAATGGGGTTCTTTGTGTTTATTTTGGGCGATTAAGGCCCGATATTGGGTTAAATAGGCGGATTCGCGGTTGATATGGTAAGCGTTCGGTCGATGAGGGTAAAATTGGCGAGCGGTATATCGCAGAAATGGGGGTGAGGTAGGGGTGTGAGGGACGTTGGGCTTGTTGAGAGGACAGACGGACGCGTATGGCATTGCCGGAGGATTGGATAACGACGATCGGGATGATTGGCGGGACGTTGGGGTCGGGGTGCGCGTTTGCGTTTTCGGTGAAGGCGATCTGTTGTGGCAAGGGATGGGAGGACGGGGTGTCGCGGGCGTGTATTCTGGTGACGATGTTGTTGAGTGCGGGTGTGTTTTCGTATCGGGCGGCGACGGTGCATGAGAGTTGGGAGCCGTTGCAGAGCCATGTGGATGGATTGAGTTTGCTGGGGGCGTTGCTGGCGATGGTGGTGGCGTATTTTCAATGGACGAAGCGGTTGCCGGGTGTGGGGTTGTTTGTGACGCCCGTGTTGACGTTGTTGTTGTTGTGGGGTGTGTGTTCGAGTTGGTGGACGTGGCGAGGGCCTTTCAGTGCGGAGGGGACGTGGGATGGTGTGCATGTGTTGAGTGTTTATGGGGGGTTGCTGGCGGTGGTGGGAAGTGCGGCGAGTGGGGCGATGTGGTTGTATGTGGATCGCCAGTTGCGGCGGAAGGATCATCAGGCGATGCGGTTTCGGGTGTTGAGACGCTTTTCGGACTTGGAATCGATTGAGCGCATGTTGACGTGGACGGCGACGCTTGGTTTTGTGTTGATTACGGTGGCGGGGGTGACGGGTGTGGTGACGGCGACGGGGAGTGAGGAGACGGCTTTGGGGGCGGGTTGGTATTACTCGCCGAAGGTGGTTTTGGCGGTGTTATCGTGGTTGGCGTTTGCGTTGGTGATGCATGTGAGGCTAGTGCCGGTGTTTCGGGGGCGGCGCGCGGCGATTTTGGCGATTGTGGGTTTCTTGTTGTTGGTGGCGGTGTTTGGGATTGTGGCGGCGATGGGCGGGAGTGGGGGAGATGAGGAGGGGGCCTCGGAACATTTCCGGATCGAAACGGAGGTTGTGCAGGACAATGGGGGGGTGATGTGATGAAGATTTTGTGTGTGGGGATATCGCATAAGACGGCGTCGGTGGTGTTGCGGGAAAGGCTTGTCCTGGATGATGAGTCTGTGGTGGAGTGGTTGGAGGATATGGGTGGTCGGTGGGGGGAGATGCAGGGAGCGATCCTGTCGACGTGCAATCGGACGGAGGTGTATGTGGTTGTGCCGCGTAATGAGGGTGTGGGTGTGGAGGGTGTGGTGGAGTATCTGGCGGAAGGGTTTGGTGTGGGTATGGATGAATTGGGGTGTGCGGTGTATCACCAGGAGGATCATGGTGCGATCGAGCATTTGATGCGTGTTGCGGCGGGGTTGGAGTCGATGGTGTTGGGTGAGGGGCAGATTATGGGGCAGGTGAGGCGAGCTTATGAGTTGGCGCAGGAGGCGGGTGTGGCGGATAAGGCGTTGCACCAGTTGTTCCAGAGTGTGCTGGCGATGGCGAAGCGGGTGAGGACGGAGACGGGGATCGGGAAGGGTAAGACGAGTGTGTCATCGGTGGCGGTGGATTTTGCAAAGCATTTGTTTACGACGCTTGAGGATAAGACGGTGTTGGTGATTGGGGCGGGGAAGATGGCGGAGCTGACGCTGACGCATTTCATGGAACTTACACCGCAGCGTTTGGTGGTGTGTAATCGGTCGGTGGAGAAGGCGAGTGAGTTGGCGGAGAAGTATGGAGGTGAGGCGGGAGAGTTTGGGAGGTTGATGGATCATGTAGTGGAGGCGGATGTGGTGATTACGTCGACGGGGTCGAAGGATCCGGTTTTGACGACAAATGGTGTTGGGCCTTTGATCAAGAGGCGAAGGTTTCGGCCATTGTTTTTGATTGACATTGCGTTGCCGCGAGATGTGGAGGGCGCCGTGGGGAGTCTGGCGAATGTGTATTTGTATGATCTGGATGATTTGAATGGGGTGTTGGTGGATCAGCAGACGGCCCGGAACGGCCAGGTTGGGGCGTGTGAGGCGATCATTGGGCCGGGCGTTGGGGCGTGTTATGCGGCGGTGCAGACGGGCGACTTTTCATCGGTGATCCGGCAATTACGGGATCAGTTGCAGGCGATCGGGTTGGATGAGAACAAGCGGACGTTGAATAAGTTGCAGACGGCGAGTGAGGAGGAGTTGGAGAAGATATTGGATCAGCATACGCATCGGTTGTTGAACAAGATCCTGCATAGGCCCTTGTCGGAGTTGACGCATGGATCGGGGAGGAGTGAGCAGGCGGCGGTGTTGGCGGATGCGTTGAGGCAGTTGTTTCATTTGGATGAGGGGGAGGGGTGAATTTGTTAATCGGCGGGTGGATTTGGGAAGATGTGGATTTCTTTGAATCCGTTTGAGTTGGCGGCGGCGCGGGCCATGGCGCGGGTGTTGAATTTGGTGACGATTTGTCCGGTGTGTGAGACGGCGATGATTCCGCCGTGGTTGGGTTTTAGATTGTGTTTGAAGATGTGGTCGGCGGCTTGTTGGAGGGAGAGTTTTTTGTATTGCATGAGTGCGGAGAGTCGGAAGGCGATGGCGTTTCGGATGAATTCCTCGCCGACGCCGGTGCATGAGACGGCGCAGGTTTTGTTGTCGGCGTAGGTTCCGGCGGCGATGATGGGTGAGTCGCCGATGCGGCCGGCCATTTTGTACATGAGTCCGCCGGTGGAGGTTCCTGCGGCGAGGTTGCCGTTTTGGTCGAGGGCGGCGCAGCCTACGGTTCCGAAGATGTTGTGGGTGGGGGAATAGGTTGCAGCGGTTGCAATTGGTTCGGCATCTGAGTTCTGTTTGGCGCGTTTGCGTTTGTGGATGCGTTCCCAGGATTGTTTTTTGGAGGGTGTGATGAAATAGCTGTTGGGGACCTGGGTGAGGGATTGTGTTTTGGCGAAGGCATCGGCGCCATCGCCCATGAGGAGGACGTGGCGGGTTTGGGTCATGACGCGCCTGGCGAGGGAGATGGGGTTTTGGGTGGTTTTTGTGCCGCCTGATGCGCCGCATGCGAGGGTTTTGCCATCCATGATGGAGGCATCGAGCTCGCAGGTCCCGGCGGCGGTGAGGACGGCTCCCTTGCCGGCGTTGAAGCGGGGGTTGTCTTCGAGGTAGCGGATGACTTGCTCGACGGCATCGAGGCTTGAGCCACCTTTGGCGAGGATGGCTTGGCCGATCTGTAGGGCGTGGGCGAGGTCGCTCTTGATGATGGCGGCTTTTTCGGGGGAGTTTGCAGAGGAGAAGGAGCCTGCGCCGCCGTGGATGACGATGGCGTAGGTGGGTTTTTGTGGGGTCGTCGTACAGGCGAATGATGAGAGGGCGAGGAGGAGGGTGAGGGTGGTTTGGAGTGTTGTTTTCATGGGTAGGCTCGTATGGGGTTGGGTTTGCGGGCGATAGTTTTGCGAAATGGGTGTAATTTGGAATGGGTTGGATGTCAAGAGGGAATGTTTTTGGCGAGGGGTGTTAGAGGAGGTCGGAGATGACGGTATCGGCGAGGAGGAGGCCCTGGGGTGTGAGTTTGAGTGTGTTATTGGATTGGTTGAGGTTGCCTTCGTTGATGTGCGATTGGATGGTAGCTTGTCTCTGGGGTGAGAGTTCGTGGAGGATGGGGGTGAGGTCGATGCCATCGATGAGTCGGAGGCCGAGCATGAGTTGTTCGCCGATTTGTTGTTCGCGTGTGAGGGTTTCTGTTTCGAGGAGGGGGGAGCCGTGGGTTGAATCGAGGTATTTGCCGAGGTGGGGGATGTTTTTGAAGCGTGTGTGGTGGAGGTGCCCGGCGGCGGACGGACCGAGGGGGAGGTAGTTCTGGTTGAGCCAGTAGATGAGGTTGTGTCGGCACTGGCGGGAGGGTTTGGCGAAGTTGGAGATTTCGTAATGTTGGAAGCCTGCGGTGTTGAGGCGATCGATGGTGGCGAGGAACATGTCGGCTTCGAGGGCGTTGTCGCAGCGTTCGATTTTGCCGAGGTCGAGTTTCTTGGTGAGTGGGGTTTGAGGTTCGAACATGAGGGAATAGCAGGAGAGGTGGGTGGTTTGTAGGTCGAGGGCCTGGTCGAGGTCGGTGTGCCAGTCGTCGAGGTTTTGGTTGGGGATGGCGTAGATGAGATCGATGTTGATGTTAGCGATGCCGGCGGCGCGGGCGAGTTCAATGGCGCGGTTGACGTTTTGGGGGTCGTGCCAGCGTTCGAGTGTTTGGAGGTGGTCGGTGTTGAAGGTTTGGGCGCCTATGGAGATTCGGTTGACGCCATGTGTGGCGAGGGTTTCGAGGAGAGGTTGGGTGACGGTTTCGGGGTTGGCTTCTACGGTGAATTCGGTGAGATTGGCGAGGTTGAAATGGGTGTGGAGGGCTTGTAGGAGGGATTTGAAGAGGTCAGGGGCGAGGAGTGTGGGGGTTCCGCCGCCGATGAAGATGGTGGAGATGGGATGGGGGTATGCGGCGGCGACGGCGGTGATTTCGTTGATGAGTCGGGTGGTGAATTGGGCCTGGCGATCCTTTTGATCGACGATGGAGTAGAAGTCGCAGTAGTGGCACTTGTGGAAACAGAAGGGAATATGGATGTACAAAGCCGCCCCCGGAAGTAGGGATTTGGGTGTATTTGTGGGGTGTGAGGGGAGTAGATTCTGTATGAGTTTGGCGTTGGTTTCGGTGTTATTAAATTGTTGAAGCGTGGAATGGGTGTCGGTAAAATGGCTACTTCGGGAAGACACTCAGAAATCCTTTGTAGAGAGCGAGGTATAGTCTGATGGAGGCGATGTTGGTCATGTTTGACGCCGACGGCAATCGGCGTGAGTTTCGGATTAACCGTCCGGTGACGGTGGTTGGTCGAAAGCCGTCGTGTCAGTTGCGTGTTCCACTTGGAAGCGTATCGCGTGAGCATTGCCAGATCGAGGTGAGGGGGGATAGTGTTTATGTGCGGGATCTGGGTTCGAGTAATGGTACATTTTATAACGGGAAACGTGTTCAGGAAGCGGAATTGGCTGGTGGGGATACGCTGGTGCTGGGGCCGGTGCATTTTACGGTGGTGGTTGATGGTGAACCGGGCCATATTGAACCTGTGAAGACGATCCTGCCGGCGGGGGCCGAGGATGTTCGGGCGGCGAGTGATTCGGATATTGAGATTGGGGGAAATCGGGCCGATTCGCCGCACGATCTTGCGGATGAGGAGATAGAGGAGACGGTTGTGGTGTCGACGAATGACGATTCTGATCTTCCGTCGCCGATTGCGGTGGATGATGAAGATGAGGATGCCGCGTTTTCGATTCTGGCGGACGACGATGACGAAGATGATGGGGATGAGCGAACGAAGGCGGGTGAGAGTTCGGGTGTGGTGATGGATGTGGGTGTGGATGAAGATCCGATATCGGCGTTGGAGGCTTTGGCGGCGATGGATACTGGGGATGATGAGGACGATGAGGCGGATCCGTTTGCGGCCTTGATCGACGATGATGATGACAAAGACTGATTGAATTGGGCGTTATGTGGCGTCCGGTATATTTGGCGGCGATGGGCAAATTTCAATTGACTGATTCGGCCAGTGATATGAAGACAAAACGCAAATAAAATTTTGGTTGACGTGTTGGGTGCGTCGAGGCGTTTTGAAAATCTAAACTGAGTTGAATTGGATTGATTGGATTTTGCCGGTCGCCGTTTTTGATAGCAGGTGAGTCCTTACAGGAAATGAAGGTAAGACGATGAATAATCCTCCACGAATAGCGATTGCGGGTGTGACGGGGGCGGTGGGGCAAGAGTTCCTTGAGATCATTGAGCAGAGGGACTTTCCGTTTTCGAGCCTGAAGATGCTGGCGAGCGCGCGGTCGGCGGGCAAGCAGCAGGCGTTTAAGGGGGAGGCTTATCCGATTGAGGAGTTGACGGGGGATTCGTTTGGGGATGTGGATATTGCGTTGTTCTCGGCGGGTGGTTCGATCAGTCGAAAGTTTGGGCCGGCTGCGGCGGAGGCGGGTTGTGTGGTGGTGGATAACTCCTCAGCTTTTCGCATGGACCAGAATACGCCTTTGGTCGTTCCTGAGGTGAACAGTGGCGATATTTCAGGTCACCAGGGGATTATTGCGAATCCGAATTGTTCGACGATTATCATGAATGTTCCGGTTTGGCCGTTGCATCAGGCGGTGGGGGTGAAGCGGATAGTCGTGAGTACGTATCAGGCGGCATCGGGGGCGGGGGCTGCGGCGATGGCGGAATTGGAGCAGCAGGCGAAGGACTGGGTGGCGGGGGATGAACTGACGCAGGATATATTCGGGAGGCAGTACATTTGGAATCTGTTCAGCCATAACTCGAATATCAATCCGGAGACGGGTTATAACGAGGAAGAGGAAAAGATGATCAAGGAAACTCGGAAGATTTTCCATGATGATTCGATTCAGGTGGCGGCGACTTGTGTTCGTGTGCCGGTGTTGCGGGCGCATTGTGAGTCAGTGAATCTGACGTTTGAGAAGCCATTGAGTGAGGATGAGGCGAGGGAGATATTGAAGGCGGCTCCGGGCGTGACGGTGATGGATGACCGGGATTCGAATCGGCACCCTGAGCCTTTGGATGCATCGCATGAGGATGATGTGTTTGTGGGTCGAATTCGCGGAGATGCTTCGCAGGCCGACGGTTATGGTCTGGAGATGTTTATTGCGGGCGACCAGATTCGTAAGGGGGCTGCGTTGAATGCGATTCAGATTGCGGAGGCGTTGGTAGAGGGTGTAGCGGTGTAAGGGGGCGGGGTGTTGACGGGATCGGAAGGGCGGCGTGGGAGGTGGTGAGGTTATGTTGACGTGTTCATTTCGTTTTTGAGGTGTTTGAGGAATTCTCGTGAGGCGTTGGTTCGGTAGCGGTATAGATGCCAGACTGCGGTGATGGTTCTTGAAGGAGGGGATTTTGAAAAGGGTTTGAAGGTGATGTTTCGTTGGCGGAGGTGTTCGACAGCCATTTGGGGTATGAGAGAGATTCCGATGCTCTTGTTGACGAGTTGGGCGATGGTGGCGAGGCTTGCGCCACGGAAGATGATGTTGGCGTGGAGGTTTTGCCTGGTGGAGAAGTCGACGATTTGTCGGGAGAGGCAATGCATATCGTGAAGGAGCATGAAGGGTTCATCGGCGAGGTGTTTCCATGTGATGGACTTTCTTTCCGCGAGTTTGTGTTGGCGGGGAATGGCGGTGACGAGCGGTTCATCGCGGAGGGTTTCGACATGGAGTTGTTCGGGGGGAATGGGTGTGGAGGCGATGACGAGATCGAGGGAGCCGGCGTGAAGTTTTTGCAGGAGGGCGGTGGTGGTGTCTTCGTCGAAATTCAGGTTGACATGAGGATTCTGTTTGATGAATTCGGCGGTGACGTTTGGGAGGAGGTAGGGCGCGATGGTGGGGATGACGCCGATGTGCAGGTTGCCGGTGATTTGTTTTGTTGAGTCCTGTGCGGCGCGGCGGGCATCGTTGGCATCGGTAATGAGTTTTCTTGCGTAGGGGAGAAATCGTTGGCCGGCATCTGTGAGGACGGCTCTTCTGGGAAGCCTGTCGAAGAGTGTGGTGTTGACGTGTCTCTCGAGGGCTTTGATTTGCTGACTGATGGAGGGTTGGGCGATGGCGCAGATTTGGGCGGCTTGTGTGAATGAGCCTGATTCTGCTACGGCGAGGAAGTAATTGAGTTGGTTGATATTCATAGGTAAATACTATGGTTTATATAGAATGAATCTATTTTTCCTATGATAATTTGAGGTGTATATTTCTCAGTACGGAAGAAAAAGGAATATGAGCACCTATTTGCAGAGGATGGAATTATGACTACCCAGGAAATGACATTGGTTGACGCACGGGAAGCAAAGGGCGAAGTGAATGAGCAGTTGGGTCGTGTTCTGGCGAGCAGCCTGGCGTTTATTCAGAAGGTTCGGTTTTTTCACTGGACCGTGAGGGGGCGGGATTTCTTTTCGCTTCATGAGCAGTTTGAGACTCTGTATAAGCAATGGGATGCGCATGCGGATGGATTGGCGGAGCGGCTGGTGCGTCTGGGTGGGCGGCCTGCAGGGACGCTTGTGGAGGTGATGGAGCGATCGGAAGTCGTGGAGACTTCGCGTGAGATTGGCGCGGATCAGATGGTTGGTGTGGTCATCGATGATTTGAAGTTGCTGGCCGGCGGTTTCGGGCGGGCGATTGACTTGGCTGAAGAGTTGGGTGATCGTACGACCGTCAATTTGCTGGATGCGGTGGCGGATGATATTCAGCATTCGTTGTATTTGTTTGGCTCATATTTGCGGGATTGAGGATTTTGGGATGAACGGAACGCAAGGAGTTGCCCTCGAGGCCCGTCTGAACGAGCGTGTCAGACGGGCTTTTCTGTGAGTCAGGTGAGTGGGATCTGGAGGCCGTCGTAAGCGATGTGGACGGTGGTGGGTAGTTTAGCTTCGAGGTCGGCGTGTGAGATGTCGTGTGCGATGTGGGTGAGGTAGGCTTTTTTGGGTTGTAGGTGGTCGATGATGTTGAGCGCCTGGTCTACGGTGAGGTGCGTGGGGTGGTGACGGTATCGGAGGGCATCGATGATGAGTGTGTCAAGGTTTTCCAGGGCGGTGTAGGTTTGGGGGTCCAGCGAGGAGCAATCGGTGCAGTAAGCGAGGTTGTCGATTCGGAAGCCGAGGATGGGGAGTCGGCCGTGCATGAGTCGGACTGGTAGCCAAGGTTTGCCGAAAAGTTCGAATGGCTGGAATTCGTGTACTTCGTTGGGCGTGAGTTGTGCGATGAAGGAACGGTTGGTGTTTTTGTGTGGATCGAAGATGTAGTTGAAGGTTTGGTGTAGCCAGTCGAGCATGGATCGTTCGGCGTAGATGTCGATGGGGCGATCCATGACGGCGTTGAAGCGACGGACATCGTCGAGGCCGAATACGTGGTCGGCGTGGTAGTGGGTATAGACGATGGCGTCGAGCGTTTGGAGATCGTGGCGTAGAACTTGTTGTCGAAGATCGGGAGAGGTATCGATGAAGATGTTTCTGGTGGTGTTGGAGGTGTCAGTGTAGGTGATGAGTGCGCTGGCGCGTGTGCGTTGGTCGCGCGGGTCATCGGACTGGCAGACGGGGCAATCGCAGGCGATGATGGGTATGCCGGCACTGGTGCCTGTGCCGAGGAATGTGAAGGTTGAAGGCATGGGGCAAGTTTAGGGGAATTATTGACAGGGAGTGTAGGGGGAGTATTGGAATGGATTGGGGATCAGTCGGGTGCGGAGATTTGGGGTTGGGTGGGTTTTGTGTTTTTGTCGGGTGTGATGGCGAGGCGAATGGAGCGTGCGATTTTGGATGCGAGGGTGGCATCCTTGTCGAACAGGTCGACGTGGCCGGCGTTTTGGATGATGTTGATGGGGACTTTTTGGGAGGTTTGGGATTGCTGAACTCCAAGGAGTGGGATGAGTTTGTCGTTTGAGCCGTGGTATCGTTCGATGATGATTTGGTCGGCGAGTTTGTCGTGGTGATAGCCTGGATTGAAGTTTGCAAGATCGGCCTGGGCGAAAGCCGAAGCGAGCGGGAGCGCGGTGTGGAGAACGTATTGGTTGAGTCCGTTGGGGAGGTGGCTGATGAGCGGTTTGGCGACATCGTTGGTGATGTTGTTGTAGGTTGAGATGAGGAAGATTGCTTTAACCTGGGGGTATTGATAGGCGATGGGGGTGATGGCGGCGGCGCCCATCGAGAACCCGACGAGGATGATGTTCTTTGCGGCGTCAGGGTGGTTGTCGATGAGCCAGTCGATTACTGCGCCGGCGTCCTTTTGTTCGTGAATACCGAACGAGGAGGTGTGGCCTGTGGAGTAGCCGTGTGCGCGGAAATCGAAGAGGAGACCGTTGGTGGGGGTCTGGTTGATGAGGTCTGCGAGTCTTGGTGCGAAGTTTCGGCTATGTGCGCCGAGGCCGTGCGCGATGATGATGGTGGCGTTTTTGTTTCGGTTGATGAAGTAGCCGCGTATTGTCTGGTGGTCTGAGGTTTTGGCGTGAAAGGTCGTGGTATCTTCGTTGCGGATCCATTTGGGTAGTTGGTAGGCGGACTTGACGCGTGTGGTTTGGAGTACGGCGATGAGTGTGGGAGGCAGGATGATGAGGACCAGGATGAGGCGTATGATCGCGCGGCGAATGGGTGGATGGTCCCTGGTGAGGGAAGTGAGGAGGAGTTCAGCGGCTTCGAGCAGAGCGACGGCGCCGGCAAAGAACAGGGCGGAGAAGAGGAGTTGGGGGATTCGGATGGAGTCATCGAGGGCTTTTGCGGCGGAATAGTGAAGGGCAAATGCGATGAGGAGTCCGAGAATTATGGTGGTGGAGAGACTGGTGATTGCTTTTTTGGGGGTGGTGATAGCGCCGGTGAATGCAGCGCGGGCTGCGGCTGCGGCGAGGAAGAGAAGTATGGCGAAAGTCTGGTGCCAATTGGTGATGACGATGGGGACGATGAGCGTTGTTGCGAAAAGTGCGCGCGGGAGAAATCGAGGATTTGGATTGGGTTGGAGCATGGCCCATATTAGCGTGTTGATGTGATAGGGGAGTGATTGAGATGGGGTTGTTTGAAGCGTTTTTATTGTACTCTTATCTGGGCCGGCAGTGCATTGTTGATTATGGGTTTAAGGTGGGCGGACAGGGGGATTTGTATGATGCAGTGGAGTCCATCATCGGTGAAGTCGAATTCGACGTTTCCTTTGAGCTCGAAGCCGATTAATCCTCGGATGAGTCCCATGCCGGCGCCTTCTCTAATGGGTTTTGCGGCGGGATCGGCGCCTGTTTCGACCCAGTCGATTTGGAGCTTATTTTCAGCGCAAGGTAGCCAACTGATTTGGATGGCTCCGTGTTCACATGCGAGTGCTCCGTACTTGAGGGCGTTGGTCCCAAGTTCATGCAGTGTGAGTGCGACGGGTAACGCGGAGGATGCGGGGAGTGTTATGGACGGGCCGTCGGTGAGGACGGTTGTGGACTCGCCCATGGAGTGGGGTCGGACGACGCGTTTGACGATTTGCTCGAAACTGACGCCATCCCATCGCGTTTTGGCGAGGGCTTCGTGTGCCCATGCCATGGCGCGCAATCTTCCGAGGAATCGATCGGCAAACTGGTCGATGTGGGGCTTATCCATGAGTGTGCGTTCGGCGAGTGATGCGACGGCGGCGAGGTTGTTTTTGACGCGGTGATCAAGTTCGCTCATCATGAGTTTCTGTCGGTTATCCGCCCGTTGTCTGTCTATGGCGTTGGCGAAGATTTCAGCGATGAGTTGGAGTACGGAGATGGTGTGTTCCGAGAAGTGTTTTTCGAATCGTATCGCGTCCAGGCCGAGGAACCCGATGACGCGGTTTTGAAGTGTCATGGGCACACCGAGCAGCGATTGGATCCCTGTTGCCTGAATCTCCTCTCGTTCGTTGATGAATTCATCGGGGATGTCATCTACGCGCGGGATGTTCAGGACCTTGCCTTCGAGGATATCGGCGAGTCCCAGGGGGAATTTGGCGATCGTGAGGTTGTATTGTTGATGTTTCTGTGATTTGACATGTTCGGAGCACCATTCGTGTGTACGGGTAGCGGTGATGTTGTCTGGAGCGAAAAGAAAAATACAGGTTCTGTCGACATCGAGAAAATTGGCGATCTTTTTGAGGGCGTTTCCGATGGCTGTGTCAATTTCTTCTTCGTTGACGTTGACGAAACGGGTGGAAATGGTTGATACGAGATCCTCGAGCTGGAGTTGGTATTTGAGCTGGGCTTCGTTTTGCATTCTTTCCAATTCGGCTCCGGCCCGTGCGGCGACGATCTTGAGCATATGTTCGGCACGAGAGGCGTTGTGGATGCGCGAGCCGTGAAGTACGGCGATGATACCGCTGGGATTGCCTTTGGAGTCATGTATGCATGCTCCAACGTATCCGTCGATGCCCATGTCGATGAGAAGTTGGTCTTTGGGGAATTTTTCACAGACGCCCGTCGGGTAGGAGCAAATGGAATTATGTACGACGTTTTCACAGGGTGTATCGACCAATGAGTACTCGAAATTGTCGGCGAATGCGCCTTTGGCGTATACGGCAATGGTTCGAACCTGACTTTGATTGTCGGGATCGAGTTCGCCGATGGAAGCGTAGTCCAGGTTGAGAGAGGTGGCGAGGTGTCTGGTGAGGGTTTGGAAGAAGGATTTGCCGACATTGGCCGAGACACCATCGGCGATGGTCTGAAGGGCGTTGACTGCTGCTTTGGATTCGGTGACGTCGTTGGTCTGGATGATGAAGTGAATGGGTTGTTCCGTGGTTTCGCAAAGGAGTGTGAGGGCGACGTCGGCGTGAATAATTCGTCCGCTTTTATGGACAAATGCGGCTTCAAAATTTTGAGAGGAATGCGGTTTGCGGATCATGCCCTGCATCCTGTCATGAATAACGAGTCGATCCTTAGAATCGAGTATCGCGGAAAGTTTGACGCCGCCGAGTTCCTTGCGCGCATAACCCAATGTTCCAGCAAACGATTCATTGACTTCGATGAGGGCGCCGTCAAGTGAGACCAATCCGATGCCGGTGGGAGCGGCATCGAATGTAGATCTGAATTTGCGTTCGGAGTGTGTGAGTTGTTGTCTTCTGGTTTGCAGTTTGAAAGTTAGAAGAGAGGCAAAGGCTGCAAGGAGAAGACCTGGAATCATGAGCCATGTTCCCAGGTTGCTGATATTGGCTTTGATGAACTTGTCATTGGGGTGTAGGGTGACGTTCCAGGAATCACCGCAAACCTCAAGTTGGGTTTTGGCAAGGTATGAACTTGACGGATCGATGGTATCTCCGTTGTGCTCATGGATGACGGTATTGTCCCGGTTGTCGGTAATCAGATAGTTGAAGTTCCTGGTGATGTCGGTCTGGAAATATCTCTTGATGGTTGAATCAATTTCGCAGACGATGCCGAGGTATCCATCGCGCGTGTTGCCTCTTGAACGCATCGGTTTGATCATGACAAAACCCGGCTTGCCGGGAAAGAGATTGAACGGCCGCGTAGTCTGAGGTTTTCCCGTATTGACGGCGGCGTTGAATGGTTCTATGACGTGAGGGTACTGGCCTATGTGTCGACCGGGTACTTTCTCGAAACCATCGGGTGGAGCTAATGCGAGAATGATGCCGTTGGTATCGACCCATGCGATTGCGAGTGTACTTTCAAAGGACTCATAAGCGTACCTTGCTCGACGGTTGAATTCTTCGGGCGTATTAAGGTATCTGTGTTTGATATCGCGTCGCAGGCTTCTTGTGCTCTGTACCACCGCGACGAAATAGTCGTGAAGATGTATGCTGACCTGCTGAGTGGTCAATTCAGTTTGAAAGCGGATGGCTTTTTTCTGGGCGTTTCGGTCGAGGAGAAGATATGCGACAAACGAACCGGCGATGATGAAGAATACGGTAGCGGCGATGACGTATCGTGATCGGGAGTAGATGTTGGGCATCGGTCGCATCCGTAGCACGTGTTCAGTCAATCAGAGACTAAATCGACCTAGTCCAGTTGATCCCAATAGCATAGCGGATGGCTGCTTTTCATGGAAGTGTGTTTTGGGCAGGAAATCTGGTTTTGACGGGATCTTATGATTGTGCCGGTAGATCGGGGAACGCGTCCGCGACGGCGGCGTTTGTGATTTGTCCGTCTTTGGTGTTGACGGCGGCGGCGTGTCCTGAAGATTGTGCGGCGAATTGGTCCGCGCCGAGGGAGGCGAGTTGCCTTGCGTAGGGGAGTGTTGCGTTGCAGAGGGCGTGGGTGGACGTTCGGCCGACAGCACCGGGCATGTTGGTGACGCAGTAGTGGACGACATCGTCGACGATGTAGGTGGGTTCCTGATGAGTGGTGGGTTTGGAGGTTTCGATGCATCCGCCCTGATCGATGCAGACGTCGACGATGACCGCCCCGGGGGGCATTTGTTTGATTTGTTTTGCGTTGACAAGTTGAGGCGCCCGGCCTCCGGGGATGAGGACGGCGCCGATGACAAGGTCGGCCTTTTGGGTGTAGTGGTCGACGGCATGTGGGTCGGAGTAGATGGTGGTGACGTTGGCGGGCATGATGGTGTCAAGGTATCGGAGTCGGTCGAGGTTGATGTCCATGATGACGATGTTTGCTCCGAGACCGGCGGCGATACGGGCGGCGTTCATGCCAACGATGCCGCCGCCAAGAACGAGGACGTTGGCGGGCTCGACACCGGGTACGCCAGCGAGAAGGATGCCTCTGCCCATCATGGGTTTTTCGAGGTATTTGGCGCCTTCCTGGATTGACATTCGACCTGCGACTTCGGACATGGGTGTGAGCAGGGGGAGTTGGCCTGACGGGTAGGTGAGGGTTTCATAGGCGACGGCGATGCATTTGGAATCGAGGCATGCCTGGGTGAGAGACTGGGATGCGGCGAAGTGGAAGTAGGTGAAGACGATCTGGTTTTGGCGGATCTTCTTTGTCTCTTCGAGTTGTGGTTCTTTGACCTTGATGATGAGTTCGGCGTTCTTCCAGATGTCATCGGCGTTGGGGATGATTTTAGCGCCGGCGTTGATGTAGGCCTCATCTTCGATGCCGGAGCCTTTTCCTGCGCCTTCCTGAATCAGGACTTCGTGGCCATCGTTGGTGAGGAGTTGAGCGCCGACGGGACGGAGTGCGACGCGGTATTCATCGGATTTTACTTCTTTGGGTACGCCGACGATCATGGTGGATTCCTGGGAGGTATTGGTTTGGGATTAAAGGTTGACGCCCCATTGGTTTGCGGCGGCGTCTGCGGTCTGGTCGATGAGTGTTGCGATGGTCATGGGGCCGACGCCGCCGGGGACGGGTGTGATGAGTGAGGCGTGTGGGAATGCGGCGTCAAAGTCGACATCGCCAACATTGCCTTCGTTATAGCCTGCATCCATGATGACGGCGCCGGGCTTGATCCAGTCGCCCTGGACGAAGTTAGGTTTTCCTACGGCAGCGATGACGATGTCGGCCTGTTTGACGATATCGGGCAGGTTGGTGGTTCGTGAGTGGCAGATCGTTACGGTGGCGTTGGCGTCGAGGAGCATGGCGGCCATGGGTTTGCCGAGGATGGGTGATCGACCGATGACGACGGCGTGTTTGCCGGAGATTTCTACGTTGTATTCGCGTAGGAGGGTCATGATTCCGGCGGGCGTGCAGGAGCCGAATTTTGCGATGCCGAGCCACATTTGTCCGAGTCCGGTGGCGGTGACGCCGTCTACGTCTTTGTCGGGTCCGATGGCTTCGAAGGCGGCGCGTTCATCGATGTGGGAGGGGGCGGGGTGCTGGAGAAGGATGCCGTTGATATTGAGGTCGGCGGCAAGCTCGGAGATCTTTTGGACGAGTTGTTCGGTGGTGGTTTCAGCGGGGAGTTCGATTCGGAGTGATTTCATGCCGACGGCTTCGCAACGCCTGCCTTTCATTTTGACGTAGGTTGCGGAGGCGGGATCGTTGCCGACGAGAACGGTGGCGAGGCATGGCGTCTTTCCGGTTTGCGCGATGATGGTTTGGACCTTTTGGGCGCAGGCATCGAGGACGCGTTGGGCGGTGGCCTTACCATCCATGAGTTTGTTTTGTGTGTCGGTTGTCATGCGGGGATAATAGCAGACGAACGTGAAAATGCCTCTCCGATGATGAGGATTTGCAGAGGGGGTTTGGGTATGCGTGTGGAGGGTTATCAGACGAGTTTTGGACTTTCGACACCCTGCCATTTGTGACGGTTAATGGCTTTCACGACCTGTTCGGCGGCATCGACTGCGGCGTAACCAGCGTGGGCGTCCACGGCTGGGGCGGATTGTCCGGCGACAGCTTCCAGGAAGTTGCTGAGTTCTGCGCCGAGAGGTTCCTCATCGTCTATCTGAATATCTTCGACGTTGACGAGTTCGGTGTAGTCGAGGTCGGAGAGATCGGCTCCGTTGGCGAGTTGGGTACGGACATCTTTGATGGTTTCGGTGTTCGCTGTGCGATTGATGATGACACCGGTTTTTTTGGCGTAGTCGAGGCTGATGTAGGAGGTTTCGGAGAAGACGCGGAGTTTTCGTTCGGTTTTGAGCGCGAGGCGCGAGGCGGTAAGGTTGGCGACGCAGCCGTCATCGAATTCGATGCGTGCGTTGGCGGTGTCCTCGTGTTCGCCGAGGACGGCGACGCCTGCGGCGCGGATTTCCTTGATGGGGGATCGGGCGAGCATGAGTACGATATCCAGATCGTGGATCATGATGTCGAAGACGACGCCGACGTCGATGGATCGGAATGTCATGGGGCTGACACGGTGAACTTCGATGAATCGAGGCGTCATTTCCAGGTCGGAGATGGCTCGGACGACGGGATTAAATCGCTCGGTGTGGCCGACCTGGACAAGGGCGTTGTGGGTGTCTGCGATGTCGACGATTTGCCTGGCGACTTGGACGGAGTCAGCCATGGGTTTTTCGATGAGACATGCGATGCCGCGTTCCAGGAGAGGTTGGGCGATCTGGCGGTGGTAGACCGTGGGGACGGCGATGGTGACTGCTTTGACTTGGGGGTATTTTTCGAGGAGTTCGTCGACGGTGGTGAGGGCATCGCAATCGAAGTTGTCGGCGATGGAGCCTGCGCGGTCGTCATCGGTGTCGACAACGGCGAGGAGGTCGGCGGTGTCCAGTTCGCGATAGATTCGAGCATGGTGGCGGCCCATTCGGCCGACGCCAATCACCGCTACCGGGATTTGCTCTCCGTTTGGCATAGGCGGTATCGTCGCTTGGCAGGTGGCTTGCGTCAAATGAGAGGGCAAAAAAGACGTAAAAACATGGATGGGGGTATCCGGGACGGGGTCGGCGTTTGGTTGTGGGGGTTGGACGTTGATTCTGAGGCGAAATCGGGTAGTTTTAGTGGATGTGTGAGCATGAGAACGTATTGAAGGCGGGCGAATGGATCTTGAATGAGGGCGTGACGTTTTTGAATCATGGGTCGTTCGGTTCATGTGCGCGTGAAGTGCTGGAGTATCAGTTTGAGTTGAAGCTGGCGTTGGAGCGCGACCCTGTTCAGTTTATGTTAAGGCGTTTGGAGGAGTTATTGGATGCTGGCAGGGAGGCGCTTGGCGAGCTAATCGGGGCGGATTATGAGGATATCGCGCCGGTGGGGAATGCGACGATGGGTGTGAATGCAGTCTTACGGTCGACGGAATTGGAAACGGGCGACGAGATACTGATCACCAATCATGGGTATAACGCCTGTAATAATGCGGCGAGGTTTGTGGCAGATCGGTGTGGGGGGCGGGTGGTGGTGGTGGTGGTTCCGTTCCCGGCGGGGTCAGAGGACGAGGTGGTCGGGTCGATTGTGGATGGTGTGAGCGAGCGGACACGGATTGCGGTGGTGGGGCATGTGACGAGTTCGAGTGGGATGGTGTTTCCGATTCGGAGGATCGTGAGGGCATTGGCGGAGCGGGGAGTGGATACGCTCGTGGATGGGGCGCATGGGCTGGGTCAGGTTGATGTGGATGTACAGGATATAGGGGCGGCTTACTACACCGGGAATTGCCATAAGTGGTTAGGCGCGCCGAAGGGGGCGGGGTTTTTGTATGTCAGGAAGGACCGGCAGGGTGGGGTTCGGCCGACGGTGATTTCCCATGCGGCGAATGCGAAGAGGCGAAACCGCTCGCGGTTTCTGATGGAATTTGACTGGATGGGGACGGGTGACCCGACGGCATTCCTGTCGGTTGGGAAGGCGATTGAGTTTATCAGCCGTCTGCATGAAGATGGATTGCCGGGGTTGATGGCGAGGAATCATGCGCTGGTGGTGGCGGGACGGCGCTTGCTTATGGAAAGGCTGGGTATTGATGCGTGCTGTCCGGACGAGATGTTGGGGGCGATGGCCAGCATGTTGGTGGGACGGGACGAGGGTGACAGGGAGTTGGTTGAGCCGCGTAAGCCGGATATCACGCCGGTCTCGCGATTGCAGGAGCGACTTTACGGGGAGTTTAATGTGGAAGTTCCGGTATTCGAATTTCCGAACGATCTGGATCGGTGTTTACGGATCTCCGCGTATGCCTATAACGGGATCGAGGATTATGAGCGATTGGCGGAGGCGTTGGAGATTTGTCTGGCGGATGAGATAGTGTGAGATTGCTTTAACGGCATCTCGGCAATACCCGTTTCGTTGGGGGCGAGGCTCAGGCGGGTGTGTGTTGCCTGTTTTGGATGTCGAGGAATTGGAGCTGGGCGGAGAGTGATTTGATGAGGGGGAGGGTTCCGCCAGCGGCTTCCGCGGCGAGGACCGGGTTGGTGAATATGGATTGCACCTCCAGGGGGCGTTTCTCATCGTAGTCGATTTTCATACTGGTACGGTAGGGGGTCATTTTGTCGGTGAGTTCCATCATGTAGTTGGCGAATTCGCGTGGAATGGTTCTGCCGCATGCTATGGCGCCGGCGAGAACTTCATCCATGAGGTCTTCGCAGAGTTGGCGTGTCGGGGGGAAGTTGATGAGTTGGTCGGTGGTGGTGTTGAGGGTGACGCTCAGGCCGTTGAATGGGACGTTCCAGATGAGTTTTTTCCAGCGGGCAAGGTGGAGGTCTTCTTCGAGTTCGATGGGGATTTGAGCCTTTTGAAAGTCGGATTCGATGGCTTGCATGGCGGGGGTGATGCCGGTGGGTTGGTTGTTGGGGGCGTGGTGTCCGAGGCGGACCTGCCCGTAATCCAGGTGTTTGATGTGGCCCGGACCGATTTTATTGGAACAGAGGAAGGCGAGACCGCCGAGGATGTTCTGTTCGGGGCTGTCTAGGATTGGGGCGAGTTTCTCCTCTTCGGACAGGCCATTTTGCATGAGGATGACGGTTGTATCGGTTTTGAGAATGGGAGGGAGGATGTCGGCGAGAATGTGGTTGTTTGTGGATTTGATTCCGATCAGGACGACATCGACGGGTCTCATTTCCGATGTATTGGGTTGGGCATCAGGATTTTGAATTGAAAGATCGCCGTCTTTTGATTCGATTTTGAGCCCGTTTTGGCAGACATGCTGGTAATCGGAATGGAGCAGGAACTGAACGTCGAAGCCGGCGTGATGGAGTTTTGCTCCGTAGTAGGCGCCCAGAGCGCCTGAGCCGAGTATGGCGTATGAGCGATTGTTCATGTGAAATCTCGGTTATCGAAGAAGGATGGAAAAGAATGTATACGTATCAAAGTTGGATGCCGATATACATTGTAGAAACGTGAGTCGCAATGACTCCAGTATGACAGTCGTGCAGAAGAAATAATAGTGCTTCTGGTGGGACGACGGAATGTTTTGGAAAGGTACAGCCCAGGGAATAACGATGAAGTCGGCGGTGTGCTGCGCGCTTGTGATGATGTTGAGCGTGACGGCACAGGCCGGTGATCGTATCGAGTTGCAGAGCGGTGAGGTTCTCATCGGCAAGGTGGTGTCGCGTGGTGATCGTCAGTTGGTGGTGGAGCATGAGTTGTTGGGGCAGATCAGTTTGCCTCACAGCGTGGTGAAGAAGGTGGAGATAGGGGCGGTGAAGGATGGCGAGGTGGTGGTGAGTACGCCGAAGGTTGCCAGGCCGAAGCCGAAACCTAAACCCAAGTCGAAACCCCAAGCGCCGCCGAAGCCGAATCCTGGGCAGATGAAGGCGTTGGCGAAGGATGAGAAACGAAAGTGGCTCAAAGACTGGAAGATGAAGTTATCGCTCGGGCTGACGGGGACTGCTGGGAATACGGATGGGTTTAATATTCGGACAGGTTTGAAAGCCAATAAGAAAGACGATGCGGGAGCGTGGAAACTGGATGCGACATTCTGGTTTGCCGAGGCGAATGGGGCACGGTCCCAGAATGCGCTGGAGATTGGGGTGCAGCGTGACTGGAAGATTAAGGAGTCACCGTGGTTCTGGTTTGTGGAGGGAAGGTACCGGACGGATGAGTTTAAGCCTTATGATCATCGATTGAGCGTTCACGGCGGGCTGGGTTATGACATGAACAAACATGGGGTTCCCGCCAAGTTGCGACTGGGGGCAGGTGTGACGAAGGAATGGGGGACGGCGGACAATCGGTTGAAGCCTGAGTCGTTGTTTGGCGGCGAGTTTACGTGGGTGATCAATGAGAAGCACTCGATCAATTTCAAATCGACGCTGTACCCGAATCAGGAGGATTTTACGGAGTTTCGCATGATCACGACGGCGGACTGGACGATCAAGCTGGATCCGAGTTCGGGGATGAGTTTGAAGGTTGGGTTGTGGGATGAGTATGAAACAGATGTTCCGAAGGGCTTTAAGAACAACGATATGCGTGTATTTGCGTCCGTTGTGATTGACTTTTGAGTATTGACGATGTTGTCCGGGTGGGTTGCGGGACTAAGAATATTGCAGCGGACGGGTTGGTCGACTCTCCCCGGGTCGTGCCCGCTGCGTAACTGAAGAAACCTGGATGAATGAAGATGCGATGTTGTGTCTATCGGGCTGCGCTTGTGCTGGTGGTGTCGATGTTGTGGGGTGGAGAGGTCTATGGTGAGAAGATCCGACTGGTGACGGGAGAGGTCCTGGAAGGAAAGGTTACGGCGAGGATGGATGGGTTGGTGTTCTTTTCGCATCCGGTATTGGGTAAGCTGATCATTCCGGCAGGGAAAATTGTTCCGCATTCAAATGGGCTTGAGAAGACCTCTTCAAAGGCCGTGCTGAAAAGTAAAAAGGCAAAATCGGTGAAAAAGTCGGTGAATTTGAAAGCCGGTGTGAAGAATGCACCCAGGCCGACCGGGGTTGCAGTAAAGCCAGCTCCAAAACCTTCGGGAGTCAGCGGGAAACGTTCAGCGGACGGATATTGGGATAAGCGTAAGAATCGATTTGAGGTGGGATTTAATGGGTCGAGTGGCAGGCGGGATACGCTGAATCTTTATCTGTCCGTGAATTCGGATAAGGTGACGAAGGAGTATCGTTCGAAGATTGATTCGGCGTACTTTTTGAATACGACCAGTGGCGCGACGACGAAGCATGAATTTATGGCAGGGGTATTGCATGACTGGTTGTTGCCGGAGTCGGCATGGTTCTATTTTGGCCAGGGTCGACTGGATGTGGATGAATTTGAAGATTACGACGTGCGACTGAGTGGGAATATTGGGTTCGGGAACCAGTTGATGAAAACGAAGGATGTGGCATTGACCATTCGTGGGGGAGTGGGTGGGGCGCAGGAGCTGGGATCGGATGATGAGGAGTTTCGGCCGGAGGCGTTGTTCGGGGGAGAGTTGTCGTGGAAGATGACCGCATTTCAGAAGTTGACGGGACAGTTCCGGTTTTATCCCGATCTGTCATCGATGTTTGAATATCGGGTGACATCATCCGCTGCATGGCAGATTAAGTTGAACACGATGGAGGGGGCGACGTTTAAGCTGGGTGTGCGGAATGAGTATAAATCGCATACGGAAGGGTCGGCTGTGCAGAACGACTTTAAGTTCTTCGGGGCGTTGGTGTTTGAGTTTTGAGGTGGGTGGCGGGAAGGGGGAGGTTTTCATTTCGGCTGTTCTCGACGAAACCCATGTGTAAGCACCCGGCGTTTAGTGTGATGCGGGGTCGTGGGTGCGCGCAGTAACCTTCGAGTTGAGAATTAACGGTTCTATGGTCCGTGTTGAAGAATGAGAGGTTTGTCATGAGGTTGGGATTCTCGATGGGAGTCGTTGGGGTCATCGGATGTGTGATGGTTGGTTGTTCGGTCAAGAAGGTGGATGATGTTGGGGCTGACATCACAGGCTCTTACGCGTTGGTCTCGGTGAACGGGAAGAAGTTGCCCGCAAAGGTAAAGCGTGGCAAGGCCGAATTGGAGATCCGATCGGGCGGTTTTACGTTCAAGGTAGATGGGGCATGTAGCGCGAAGACGGTATTTATCGCGCCCAACGGGAAGGAGATCGTGCGTGAGGTGGAGGCGACTTATAAGCGGGATGGCGGCAAGATGACCATGAAGTGGAAGGGCGCCGGGACCACCACCGGATCGTTTAAGGGTGAGACCTTCACGATGAATAATAAAGGAATGCTGTTTGCTTACAGAAAATAGGCTGAGGGCTATTCGAGATCGAAGACGAGGTTGAGGAAGTAAGAGGTGTCGAGCCTGTCGATCCCCGGCTGGGGCATGGAGTCGTATTCGTTCTTCATGCCGACCTTGAGTTTCCAGTTGTTGTCTTTCTTGCCGAGGGGGATTTCAGCAGCGATCTGATGGACGAGGATGTAATCACCGAGCGGATCATCGAGGCTTGGCTGGTAGGTAAGCGAGTCGGTAATGGAGACGAATTCGTTAACGTCGATTCGATAGTCGTAGCCGAATTCGACGATGCCTTCATCCGTGCTGATGCCTGTGTTGAAGCTCTCATGTCGATAGCCGGCGCCTGCGCGGAGTTTAAGTTCGTGGTTGGGTTTCTTGATGGCGAAGTAGCCGACACCGATGGCAGCGGTCGCGCGGATGTCGAGCGATTCGAACTCATCATACTCCAGGCCGATGCGTCCGTAGGTGTACCAGCGTTCGTTGATGTCGATTTCGAGATTGACGCCGCCGAGGGCTTCGTTCTTGGATCGCGTACCGCTTTGCCTGCCGAAATTGACTTCGGTAAAGACGGTAAGGCGGTCGTGCAGGCCTGTACGTTTGGCTTCGGCTCGGCCGCGGAAGTTAACTTCTTCGGTGTTGCCGGTTGATCCGTTGAGGCCGAGTTCGAGTCGAATCTTCCACGGCTGTTCGACCTGATCAACTTTCTTGGTGAGTTCGGCCACCTGCTTGGCGTATTCGGCCTTAATCTTGTCGACGGCGGTCTTGTGGTCGTCTTTGACTTTCTTGAGTTCGGCCGCACCGACCTTTTTGGCTGCGGCGAGGTTGGGATCGGGTTGGCCGGGCGTCCAGAGACCGACGAAGGAGGGATTTTGGAGTGTCACGTCACCAAAGGCCGTACCGGTGATTTTCTGTCCGTTCTGCTCATCGTAGACGAGTTTTCCGATGGCACGGTCTCCGCCTGCGAGTGCGACGACCATCTTACCGCCGGTGGTGATGCCCTTGATTTGTTTGGCGTCGAGCGTGACGGTTGGGGCGAACTTCGTCGTCATGGTGAGTTGGCCGGCGGCGAGGGTTTGGATGTGGCCGACGAGCCTGGAGCCGTCCTGGAGATAGACGGCATCGGGCGGAGTGGTTTTCTTGATGGGAGCGGGGTTTATGGTGGGTTTACGTGTTGCATCATCTTCCGCCCCTGAAGTTAGAGCGCATGGGGTCAACAATAACATCGCGATTGTAAATACCTGTACCTTCATGTTGAATCCTTGAGTCGATTGGACCCGGAAAATGGGCTAAGGGGTGACGCGAACGAGGGTACAGTTTACCGCGATAGGTATCCGCGGGAAAGCGGTTGGTTGGTGATTGGGGAATAAGCGTTACCTTGGCGGAAAATTGGGAAAACTTATTTTTTGGTAGCGGAATGGGGTACGAGTGTTTGCCAGCCGGCGGGGATGGACTTCTGGGCGTTGGTGAAGTCTGCGGACGAGGACTTTCGGTTGCGGATTGTCTTGTTAAGTTTGAGCAGGACGCCGCCTGCAGCGTGGATAATGGCGTGCTGGCGGGGGCTTAGGCGTACGAGATTGTAATTAACCAGCGTTTCAGCTGTGGTGGGGACTTTGACCCTGGGGACGGGATAGCCGGACTTGGCATCAAGAACCCAGGCCATGTTCCAGTTGATTTTCTTATGCAGGTTTTCCTGATTTATCAGGGCTGCGAAGACGGATAGATCGGTGAGGTTGGCGAGATCGGCGAATGAGGGGATAAAGTGGGCCAGATCATCGAAGTATTTGGTGGCCTGGGACGCGAATCCGTCTGCCGCGGGGTCGGACTTGGCGTTTTCCTTGGACTGGAATTGTTCCTGGGTAAGGATCTGGAGGGATTGGCCCTGCAGCTTGAATGCCGTGCCGTCCGGAGACGTTAAAAGGGCGTCATATTTAGCCTCGAACCAGAATCGGTTGGGCGCTTCGTTGAGCGACTTTCGGAGGGAGAGATAGCTTCGGACGGCGGGGACGGGTGATTTGTACAAGCCAATGGCGAGGCGTTTCATCAGGTAGTCGGCTTCGAGACAGACGAGGGCAAAGCGCGTGTCGGGCGCCAGGTTAATGAGGCGAACGGTCTGGGGACCTGCGGCTTTGGCCATGGCGTCAAAGACCGAGGCGCGCTTGGATCGGATCTGCAGGTCGGCGATACGAGAGTTAAATACCGCCACCATGGCGTTTTGTTGCCGTTTGGTTTGTTCGATGTTGACGCCGAAGGGTTGGATTTGTTTTCCGGGGCCGACCGTGCGGAGTGCGACGACGAGGTCATCAAGCTGCAGGACGGGGCGACCTGTTTTGACTCCCATGGGTCTGCCGGGGAATTGTTTGTCAATCTTTTCAGCGCGACCAACGATGATGAGGTCTTTATTTTTGGAGTCGACGAAAAGGTATTGGAGTTTGGTGATCCCGCCGAGGTATTTGATGTCATCGGGGATGGGCTTGCCGGCCTCCTGGAGTTTTCTGACCTGGGCAAAGAGCCTTGGCAGGGAGATATAGCGAAGGTCATGGTCCTTGCGGATAATGCGTGTTTTGTTGAGGAGAAGACGGAGGGCTTTTCCCTTGGCGACGGTTTTGGTCTTGAGGACGCCATCGGGATCCACGAAGACACCCTGAGGGTCGTAGAGTGCCACGCCGCGTCGTTGGGCATGGGTTTGGGTGGTGATGGCGAGGACCAGCACTAATGCGATGCTGAATAGAAAATTGGGTTTGGTGGGACGATGGGCGAGGGGGTTTAGCATGACTGGCTCCTGTGGGAGAGGCGTATCCCCATGCAATGTCGCGTGATTCGCGGGTTTATTTTACACGTAAAGGGAGTTGGGCTGCGTGTAAACGGACGTTTTAGAGACGGAAAAGTTCCCGTCGATAGGCATTGGTGTTACATAGCCACCGAAAGTGGTGGGACCGGTGTGCTTGGCGCATGAAAAACGCGGATCGACCTGATCCGCGTTTTCGGATGATTAAGAGTCATTTTCGTGTAATCAGTCGTGGACGCCGACCTGGTATTTGATGTAGGACTTGACGGACGAGCCTTCGGGGAGGATGTCCTTGACCTGCTGTTTGCCATCGGGGTCCTTGACGTAGGTTTGTCCGAGTAGGGTGCGTTCATCGACCCATTTGGCCATGCGTCCCTGGGAGATTTTCTCTGCGATTTCCGTGGGCTTGCCGGATTCCTCCGCCTCGGCGATAAATTGAGCTTTTGCCTTGGCGACCTCTTCTGCAGGGAGAGATGATTCGTCTACCGCATCGGGGTAAGGCACGATGGCGGCGACGTGTTGGCAGAGGCCGAGCATGGTTTCATCGTCGACATCACCATCCACGGTGACGATGGCGGCGACCTGACGATTGTGGTGCAGGTAATGTCCAACCTTGCCGCCCTCGGGTTGTTCTACACGAAGGGTTCGCGGGCAGGAGATGTTTTCCTTGGTGGTGATACGGAGTTCATCGACGACGGCCTGAACGTCACCTTCGGCATCTGGGTTTCCGAGGATGATGCCGGCGACTTTGTCGGCGCCGGCTTCGGTGTCGGAGTTCTTGGCGGTGAAGTCGGTTTCGGTGGAAAGTTCGATGATGGCGATGGCTGATCCGTCATCGGCTTTGGCGACGGCGAGGGTACCTTCGGATGCGGCGCGATCGGTGCGTTCATCCATTTTCCCCTTGGTCATTTCGCGCAGAATTTCGATGGCGGCTTCGGCGTCGCCGTCGGTTTGCGTCAAAGCTTTTTTGCATTCCATCATGCCGAGGCCGGTGCGCTGGCGAAGGGACATGACGTCTTTGGCTGAGATGGCCATAGTGGTCGCTCCTGAGTGTTAAGCGTGAGTGGTTTTGTTTAAGGGCAGGTGGTGCAGGGGTTATTCCGCTTTGGTTTCTTCTGCCGGGGCTTCGGCGGCGGGTTCCGCAGGGGCCGGTTCGATCGTGGTTTCGATGGAGACCGAAGATTCACCTTGTGGCGCCTCTTCGGACGGCGGAGCCGCAGTGGCTGTGGCGACCGGCGTTGCGGGAGCGGCAGGGGCCGGTTCAGCGGCTGCGGCCTCGGCGGGGTCATCGGCACGGAATTGGGCACGGGCCGAGCGGCGTCGCGGTTTCTCTTCCGTGCCGCCCTGTTCCTTGCGTTCCAGATCGGCCTGGGCTCGTGCGGTCTTGCCTTCGTTTACCGCTTCAATGAGCTGGGAAACGATGATTTCAATGCCGCGCATCGCATCGTCGTTACCCGGGATCGGAATGTCGGCGAGCTTGGGATCGGAGTTGGTATCGATGAGGCAGACGGTGGGAATGCTGAGTGTCGCCGCTTCGCGCAGGGCGTTGATTTCGCGGTGGACATCGACGACAACGACCGCGCCGGGGAGTTTGTCCATGTTGCGAATGCCGGATAGGTTGCGGTGGATCTTCTTGCGCTCGCGCGTGAGCTGCGAGGCCATCTTCTTGGAGTAGTGTGCCCACTCTTCGCTGTCCATAAGTTGCTCGAGTTCCTCGAGTCGTTTGAGGCGCGAGCGAATCGTGCGGAAATTGGTGAGCGTACCGCCGAGCCAACGCTCGACGACGTAGGGTTGTTCGGCTTCCGAGCAGATGGTTTCGATGGATGGGCCGGCCTGTCGCTTGGTTCCGACGAAGAGGACATCCTTCCCGGAGGCGACGACGCGCTGGATGAAGCGTTTGGCGTAGAGGAGGCCTTTGATGGTTTCGCGGACATCGATGATGTGGATGCCGTTGCGTTTGCCGAAGATGTAGGGTTGCATCTTCGGATTCCAGTGAGAAGCCTTGTGACCGTAGTGGACACCTGCTTCGAGCAGTTGTTTGACGAGGGATTCAGCCATAGAGACAACGTCCTTTCAGCAACCTGACTCTGAGCGAATTTGGCCGGTCCGTTC
Source organism: Phycisphaeraceae bacterium (assembly GCA_028284925.1). Classification (GTDB taxonomy): domain Bacteria; phylum Planctomycetota; class Phycisphaerae; order Phycisphaerales; family Zrk34; genus JANQQT01. The sequence goes on from JANQQT010000263.1 coordinate 29,542, forward strand.
GGTTGGCGGAAATTGCGAGTCGTAAGGCGCTTCTTTACATCGCGTTGGGCGATGCTTGCTTCGGTCCCGCCGGTGGACTGTCACCAGCGGCTGACCGCCGACGCCGGCCAGCGTCGGAAGAGGGGATTATAGCGAGGGGGTAAGGGGATTCCAGCGATGAAATGTTGGGATTA
>JANQQT010000264.1 GCA_028284925.1 Phycisphaeraceae bacterium
ACCCCAACCCCTCCGGCACAATCTACTACACACTCAACGGTGAAGACCCGCGTCTCTCCTCAGGCTCCGAAACCACCACCGTCACGCTCGTCCCCGAAGACGCCTCCAAACGCGTCATCGTCCCCGACCAGAACACGCCCACCGACTGGCTCGGCACAAACCCCCTCTTCGATGACTCCACGTGGGCCCTCGGTACCGGCGCATTCGGCTATGATGAAAACACCAGCCCCGGCACAACCTACTACGACTTCATCGACAACGCAGGCCCGTTCAATCTCGAACCCATAATGAACGACAACAACACCTCCGCCTTCGCCCGCATCCCCTTCATCGTCGACGCCAACGACCTCGCCTCATTCAACTTCATGAACCTCAACATCCGATTCGACGACGGCTTCACCGCCTACCTCAACGGCCAAAGAATCACCGGCGAAAACGACGACCTCACCCCGGCCTACAACTCCAACGCCACCGACTCACACTCCGACGCCGCCGCCCGCACACTCAAATCCTTCAACGTCTCCGAACATCTCGACAAACTTGTCGTCGGCGAAAACCTCCTCGCCATCCACGGACAAAACGTCTCCATCACCTCCAGCGACTTCCTCATCTCCGCCGAACTCGTCGCCGGCGAAGGCATACCCGCCGGGGTCAATCCCAATGCAAGCCAATACGACGGCACGGTAATCGACATCCTCGACAACATGCGCATCAAAGCCCGCGTCTTCTCAGGCGATGAATGGTCAGCCCTCACCGATGCCTCCTTCGCCCTCGACGACCCCAACATCGCCATCACCGAAATCAACTTCAACCCCGCCCAACCCACCGAGGCCGAACTCCTCGTCAACCCCAACCTCGGCAACGATGACTTCGAATTCATCGAAATCACCAACAACGCCCTTTCCCCACGCTCACTCGATGGCTTCTCCTTCATCGATGGCATCGATTTCACCTTCCCCGAAAACACCATCCTCCAGCCCGGCGAACATGCCATTCTCGTACGCGACCTTGCCGCCTTCGACGTTCGCTACGACACAGCAGGCCTCAACATCCTCGGCGAATACAACCAGTCACTATCCAACAACGGCGAAGACATCATTCTCGTCGACCCCATCGGCGCAATCGTCTTCGACTTTGAGTACAACGATGGTCGAAAGTGGCCCATCGAAGCCGACGGCCACGGCGCAACGCTCGAACTCATCGACCCCGATGTCAACTACTCCGATGCCGACAACTGGCGAGCCTCCTACGAAACACACGGTACACCCGGATTCATCGGCATCGGCGCCGAAGTAGATGTCTTCCTCGTCCCGCGTAACTCCCCCACCCCATCCCAGACCTCCATCCCCACCCCCTTGACAGACCTGCCCAATGTTCCGGGCGGTGAAGTCGACGACTTCTGGGTACGCGAAGGCGCCGGCAACGAATACGCCATCGAAGTCTGGGTCAAATCCGACCGCATTGCCGGCCAACCCGATCCCATCACCCAGGCGTCTCTCACACTCGAGTTCGATCCCCTCTACGCCTCCGCCCTCGCCGTCGAGTTCGGCTCAAACTTCTCGCAAAACCAACTCCACACCATCGACCTTATCAACGGAACTGTCGACTTCTCCGCCGCAACACCCGCTACCGATCTCGGCGATGATGAACACGTCCTCCTCGCACGCATCCTCTTCTCCTCCCAGGCCCCAATCGACCCTGTAAACCTCGACTTCGGACCCTTCGATACCGATCTCGACCGCGAGGCACAACCCTACGCATTCACCCTCCAGAACTTCGGCCCCGTCCCCACCAACTTCGAGGAACTCACCCCCGACATCGACACCCGCGCCGTCATCTATGACTTCGACAACTCCGGCGCCGTCAACTTCGCCGACCTCGCTCTCCTCCTCCCCGCAATAGGCCGGCCCCTCGACGCTTCACAACCCCCCTACGCAACCTGGGCCGACTTCAACAACGACCAGACCGTCGACGAATCCGACCTCAACCTCCTCCTCTCCAACTTCGCCAAATCCTTCGACCAAATCACTATTCCCCCAAACGCCCGCTCCGAATCCACCCCACCCCCAGCCGACCCCCTCCAGGAAATCGACATTCTCGATAGCGCTAACCCTATAAACTAATCCAAAACACCCTTGGTATTGCGAGAATGAACCTCGGACGCCTCGTCCGGGGCGCGCCGCGGAATACAGAATATTCGCGCGCATCAACGTGTCCGCAACCAACCGAACCTCCCACAAATCCAAATCTCCCACAATCTCACCCTCTCCCTACACTCCTCACCCTCCCCGCCCCAACCCCCATCACCACCACCACCAACCACCCCACACCCATCCCAACCTCCGGCACCGAATTTACCGCCCGATCCAGCCGTACCATGAATGCCGCCGAGTCAAGGAACCTCAAGTCTGATGCAATGCCCAGAATCACACGACGATCCGCCGACATTTGATAAACACTGTCAATATGATTGTAGTCCCCAAACGCTCCGATAAGGCCATGCTCCCTGAATACATCTTCCGCAAGACGAAAACCGGATACCTCATCCCAGAAGAACGCACGATCACGATGCTCCTCTCGAATCAACAACACCTCTCCATCCGATGACATTCCCACCACCCGCGTATTATCCCCTCCCTCAATCATCCCCAACCCCAGCATCTCCTCACCCTCCATACGAATAAACGCCTCATTCCCTTGATAAAATCCTAATGGCGTATGACTGTCACTCGTTCCCGCAATGATTCGCCCGTCGTACGAAATACCCGCCGGCTCACTAAAAAAATCCCCGCCGGGCAAGTCCCCCAATCCAACCATACCCGTCTCCTCGCGCCATACAAACCCTTCCGTCGCAAGAACCCTTTCGACCTCCCCATAAATTTCTAAATACCGCGCACTATCACTAACCCCCGTCACCACACGACCATCGTTCGACACATACCTCGCCCGACTATCCGGCTTGTCATGCCTCGATCGCTCAAACTCATCCGGCAAATGACCAAGCCCAACCATCCCCTCCCCCGCACGCCACACAAACGCCTCTCTCTTGAACTCCTCATCTTCGCTCCACCCGACGACCGTCTTGCCGTCATCCGACACATCCTGCGCCTGACTTCGCCCCCCCTCATATCCGGGCAAATGACCCAAACTTACAAACCCAACCTCCTGGCTCCACAAAAATGCACCGCGACCATTCACGCCACCCCCTCCCCCTACCATAACCTTCCCATCCGATGAAACACCATACAGCGTATGCGATGCACGAGAGCCATCCAAGTCAGACGTTCCAACAACGCCACCCTCTTCAGTCCAGATATACCAGCCGTTCTCACTACTTGCGCTACTGGACCGGACAATAACCGTCGATCCATCATCAGAAAGCAGCATATTACTCCCCGTCACATCCCGCCCAAACAGCTCATTCAGAAACACCACCTCGCCCCCCCATGCCGCATCCGCGCCAACACAACTAAACCCCCACACAAATATCAAAAAAATGAAAAGCCGACATTCCGACAGTTCCCTTTCACCACACATAGAAATACCTCCATTCATTTCGCTTTCGATCTGAGCCACCCCCCGGCAAGCATCCCCCAATTCCATCCAACCCCATATCCTCCCACTCCTCACGAGTCTCAATTCCGGCATCTCCTCCTCGCCCCAACCCCCATCACCACCAACAACCAACCCACACCCGTCCCAATCTCTGGAATCGCATTTACCGCGAGATCGAGGCGAACCAAAAATGTTCGATTCCCCCAATCTGCATCCGTACGGCCTTCCACAATCATCACACGCTTGTTACCCGATATCGCCAACACCTCATACAGATAATTTAACTCCCCCAGAATATCCATGACCCCACGCTCCTCAAACACATCATCCACCAATCGATACCCCCAGTACTCATCCCAGAAATAAGCAACATAGTTTTCCTCCCAATCCGTAAGCAACACCTCCCCGTCGGACGACATCCCCGTCACCGTCAAATGATGCCAATCCGGTGTGCCAAGCCCAACCAATCCACGCTCGTCCGTATAAATGAACGGCTCATGACCCCGATAAAACCCCTGTGGCATGTCCCCATCCGTCGTCCCCGCAATAATCCTCCCATCAAACGAAATGCCCCGCGGCTGACTCATATAATCTCCGCCCGGCAATTCGCCAATCCCAACCATCCCCGTCTCCTCTCGCCATACAAACGCCTCAACCGCAATCCCGATCCTCGTACTCCCGTCGTAATTTAAAACCTCTCGTCTTCCATAAGTCTCTCCCGTTACCACTGTCCCATCATACGAAACATGCGAAGCAAAGCTCCCTTCCTTATAGCTCGGGTCAGGTAACGGCGAAGGCAATGAACCAAGCCCAACCATCCCTGTCTCCGCACGCCACAAGAATGCCTCACTTTCACGCAAATCGCTATGCCAACTCTGACCAACCACCGTACGCCCATCACCCGACACACCCAACGCCCTGGACTTTCCACCCTCATGACCGGGCAACTTCCCTAGCCCCATCACTCCCCCC
>JANQQT010000265.1 GCA_028284925.1 Phycisphaeraceae bacterium
ATTACCTAAATGAAACACCAATTCCGATACCCCAGCCACCCCCTCACCTTCGTCCGATGACTCAATCAACACCTGCACCAGCCCCGTCGGCGGAACATCCAACCGGACGGAAATCCCCGCGCTTCCACCCGATTCATCCGTCAACAACCCATCCGTCTCAACCACCAGCCCTCCCGGCGACATTCCATCAAAACCACGCCACATCAAATCATAATCTTGACCGGCATCAACGCCCGAGACGCGAAGGTGATAACTTCCACCCGCCTCCACGTTGGCCAGCAATACCTCATCATCCGTCACCGATATCGCGTCCCGTACCAACTCACCAGCCTCGTCAAACAAGTGCAAATTCACATCACCCATCCCGTGTTCAAAAAACGCCTCAATCAACACACGCGATTGATCGCCCCCCAAATCAATCCGATACCAGTCCTCATCAAACAATTTCCCGACACCTCCTACCTCCGACAACTTCAAACCCTCAAACACCGTTAGATCAAACGCCTCTTCAAACCGGTCGTTCTCTTCGTATCCGTCATCCAGATTCTCGTTCCCAAAATCAATGCCATCAGCCACCTGCCCAAACGTAATATTCACCCGATATACACCGCTTTCCGGATCACGCAATGCCCAGCCCGCCTGCCTGATCTCTCGTATCTCAAACGTCCCGCTGCTCGGAGCCTTCAATTCATAACGCCCGAACTCTCCGGTCACCGCAAAAGGTTCTCCCGAATCAAACACACCACTACCGTCCACATCAACGTATATCGTCCATCCTGCTAACCCTTCCTCGCTCCCATCACGCTCGCCATTACCATTGACATCTTCATACACCACACCCCGAAACTCACCCGCCTCAAAATCCTCATCATCAAGATTTACCAGTTCAAGCGAACTACGGCCCAACCCGTGATACTTCTCATCATCGGACACAATCGAGTCAAATAACAACTCATACACCTGATTCCCATCACTCTCATCATCATTCACGCCAAAGACTTCAACATGCTGGACCACATTCCAGTTCGCCGGCGTAAACAGCAACTCACCGTCAAACTCACCAAACGTACCCTCCGTCAAATCAGACACACCCAACTCGATTCGCACCTCATCCGTCGGCTCCGAATTCAATCGAACCCCCACACGTGCCGGCCCCTCATGAAAAAAAGCCTCCAATTGCGTGTCAATAAGAAAATCACTCGAACTCGCAAGAAAATTCAACCCATGGATCGCAAGGACATTCTCCCCTTCCCTTAAATCCGAAAGATACGATGTAATATCAAATTCCCTGAATACCACCGCTTCAGGATCAGGCGACTGCGTCGTCGCGCTCGAATCCCAGTCAAGCTCCGCCCATGCCGGCGAATTCCACGAGTGCATCGGCACACCATTCAAATACGCCGCAAAACCGTCATCAAAACGCATCCGTAACACAAGCGATCGAATCTGCCCAATATTCGACACCGTAAACGGTACGCGAACATACGCCGTCGTATTCACATCCTGCATCTCCTCCGACAGATCCAGGTTGATAAACGGCAGATAATGCGGATTCGTGTCATAACCAATACCCGTCACGCCTGAAATCCAGTGATCGTCAACGAAATCCTCATCTTCCCCCTGCCATCCCGTCTCCGTTCCCGGCCCCGCAGGAACCCAAACCTTCACTTCCGAACCCGAATCCACCAGCATCGCCGATGACGGAACCGTCCCCGGAGCCGCCAAATCATGCTCCGTCGTTATCAGAAATGTCTCACCAAACGCAACGACACCTGCCGTATCATTATCCCGATTCAACACCACAAGATCTTCAGGATCCTTACCCGAATAAGACGGATCATTAGACGCAGCGGGAAAGATCGTAACAACCACACTCACATCTTCCTCATCCACAAAATCAGCATCACCTCCGACAAACTCCACCACCTGCGGACGAAACCAGTCCTCCGGTGTAAACGTCAACAAATTTGTCGATAGACTGACCTGGGAATCATCGCCCGACAGCATCGCCAACGTCACATTATCCGTCGGCTTAGCCCCAAGCGAAATGGAAACCTCATCACGCCCCCCCTCCTCCGTCGTCATCAAACCACTGACTGGCGATATGAGAATGTCCGACTCCCCACTCGTTTCATACATCGTCCAACTCAGATCATAACGAGACGATGTCTCACCCCTCATCACACGCACATACACCACCCCCTCTTCTTCCATCAACAAGTGGCCGCGTTGCTCCCCATCCACCTCCCTCGATTGCCCCATCAAAACCCCACCCTCATCATAAATCTCAAACGCCGATGCCTCATCCCCCGACACTCCCTCCACGACAAACTCAACCACCACGTTCGGATCCACCGTCCTTGTCACATACCAGTCATCATCATGCAACACGCCAAAACCCGATATCTCACCCAATGATCCCACCCCGAAAACCGATACGTCATACGCATCGCCAAACTCGTCATTCTCCTCATAGCCATCCTCCGCAATCACGGGAGCCGCCAAAATCCGACCGAAGTCCTCATAGTCTCCCAACGCAAAAAATGTCCCCTCAATCGCAACCGGTGCGCGAATATCTTCAGAATCTCGCGCCCCGGTTATCGTCGTCACAATCTCCCAATCCCCGCCGATCTTTTCCAGGACATAGGCCACATTGTTCCGATCCACCGTCCCCGACATCACAATTCGATCCTGCGTCGTCGACATCTCCCGTCCCAAACCCCTCAGGAACGGCCCAACCGGATTCACGATCGCATCAACCTCACGCCACTCACCACGCAAGAAAAAATAACGATAAAATACGGGATCGTTATGAGTCGACGGACGCGCTGCCCCAACCGTCAGGAGCCCATCCGCGAAATCCACCGACGTTCCAAATCGAGCATCACGTGTTTGACCACTGAAGTTCAGTGAACGCTGATCGCCCCAACTCCCACCCTCATAACGGTAAGACAGGACACGACCGGAATCGACCGAAAACTCGTCCACATCCCACTGCCCAATCACAATGTGCGTATCAAATATCCCAACCGAATCGCCCGAAGGCAAAAAACCCTCCACCGCCCAATTCAATCCGGACCGCCGAAAAACCAACGATTGAAGCCCCGACGAGACGAAACGATCACCGTCAATATCAACCGGCCCACCACCCGCGAAAACACCGTTCGCGACCCATCTGACACCGTCATGTCGATACAAGTAGGATTCCTGGTTGCGCTCATGCGAAACCACAAAGTAATCACCGTCGATCGCAAACCATACGTCACTACCTGACGACGAGTGATCTGCCACCAAAATACGCTCTTCCTGTATCCATACACCCTCATCCATGCCAAAAACGTAAACCACCAATTCACCTTCGTTGGATACCGGGTTGAACGTCGACGCCGCCATATACAGTCGTCCCTCATGCAGCGCAACACTGTACCGGTCGCCGGAATTCCGGTTTATATCATCCGGATAAACCGCCACAACCCCGGACGTCGCCTCACCCGACGTCACAACCACACGATCAATCAAACGGCCGGGCACCGCCCTGCCATGAAGGTCACGAACGTGCTCACCCGACACCGACAAATGCAATGTCGAAGCAAACAAATCCCACCACGTCCCATCCGGTGGCGGCGGCTTCAACTGATACCGAGCCCTCAATTCCGACCCAAACTCCGATGAGACCACACCAATCAAATCCGCCGAATACTCATACGTCCGCCTGGTAGCAGACACCGTCACACTTTGACCCACAGGCGTATGCACATCAATCCCGTGAACCGACTCATAAACCACTTCAAAGGACAAGGGATCACGCTTACTTTCTTCCGTGACGAAAATATGCCCCACCTCAGAACTCGCGCTCGGGAACAAATAAGCCCCAACTTGAATCGTGGTCGTGTCAACCCGGTACCCCACATGACGATTATCTGCCTCATCCAATTCCCCGATCGCATCGCCACCATCAACATCCATCAACACAAAAAATGGGCCGGCATCAGGCCACGCCGTCGGCAATGCTCCGGCATTAGGTAACGCAAAACCCCACGTTTCCGCATAATATTCACCCCCCCCAATCCCCATAACCTCTCGTCGACCCAACTCCAGATCACCAACCCCAATCTCATCATCCTCCGACAAATAAAACACCATATCAAAGTCATTCACAACCCCGGCATCGCCGGCATTCCGAACTGCCCAGGACACCTCAACCGTCTCCCCCCATCCAACCTCGAAATCATCAATCCAGATACCCGCACCCTCCAGATCCACGCCTCCCTCATCAACCTTGCGCCGGATCACGTCATAACGATCACCGGAATTGTCCCCAAATACTCGAACAAAGTACCGCTCACCGCCGACGACATCCTGAACCCGAAAATGCCCGCGACCAAACGCATCAAATGAACCCAACAGCGCGCCGCTGGAATCATAAAGTTCACCCTCCAACATGGATGCCTGGTCCAGACGCTGAATCTCAATGAATACCCGTCCCGAACCTTCCACATCAAACGCATACCAGTCATCATCATATTGCCTACCCCGACCCATCACACTCGACAACAACTCCCCCTCAAGCAACCCCGCCGCCCACGCCTCCCCGATTACATCATTCTCCTCATAACGATCATCCAACGCCTGAACGCCCCAGTCAACGATTTCTCGTCTCGCATCGTAAACCATGACAGTCACATTCGGCACCGCCCCATCTTCCGTCGCGCTATCAAGATAATGCGCCTCCAAAACATGGTTTACTCGATAGTTACCCTCCACCAACTCACGGAACTCATAGGCGCCAAACTCATCAGTCATGACAAAGCGTTCTCCCCCATCCAACTGCCCGTTGCGATTCGCATCAAGAAACACCGTCCAGCCGGGCCTCGCAAACTCACCCAGATCTGGCTCGAAAAACCCATCCCCATCCAGATCCTCATACACCATTCCCTGGATGACACCACGCTCCCTTGCCGACCAACGCATGTCATATTCCCGCCCCAAATCCGAACCGAATACCCGAAAATAGAACGTCTTATGCCCTTCCGCCTCCAGCTCCACAGAGTTATGCCCTCCCACAACATCCGCCTCGTAAAACAGATTACCTTCTCCGTCATAGACCTCCAGATCGATATCGACGACCGTTTCATCTTGATCGAAAGCCACCCTCAGATGCGACGGTATCAACTCCAGGTCCACCCGATACCAGTCTTCATCAAACTGTCTCACCTGAGACCCCGTCCGACCAAACCATTGGTCACGCAAATCACTGACATCATGCGCCGTCTCAAGACTGTCGTTTTCCTCCCAACGATCATCAATAAACTGATAACCAAAATCATGCCCCACACTGGAACCATCCATGCCCAGCGACACTTCATGCACAAGCTTCGGAGCTGCATAAACATCCACCGCCCCCGACGGCAACGATCCGTTGTCTCGGCCCGGCGACGATACCGCAACCTGATCATCGTCCGACACGATAAAGCTGCCAAACCCGTCACGTTCATCACCAGGCAAATTCTTTAACGTATCAAGCAATGCGCCGCTTCGACCATCAAGGTAATAAACGCGAGCGTCATTCGTACCCGGTGACCGCCTCGGGCTGGTCACAACCATCACACCATTCAACAGCGCAAACTGATCCCCGAAATACCCCCTTTCCACCGGATCAGGATCGTACCAACTCTCCAGCATCGCCCCCGATGCCCCGTCAAACACATGAATCGCCCCCGAATCAGTCAAAAGCGTCCTATCCCGTGACGAAACGGCATACAGTCGATCACCATCCCCAATCCATTCATAACGCCCATTCTCCGGTGTTCCCGATGATACCACCTCATAAGAACGAAGGTGACTTCCCGTTTCAACGTCATATAGATATCCGGTCGAACCAAAATCAGGATGCCGGGCAATCGACCCGACAATCAAATTCCCGCCATGTCCACCCAACGAGATACCAAAACTCTCACTACGCGGGTTGGGGCTGACAATCATCCCCGCCTGATCACGCGTTGACACGTCAAAAATATAAACCGCCCCTGCACGGCTAATACCTCCAACCTCTTCCCATAAGGCCGAAACAAACAGTTGTCCGCCGAGAACTTCGACCTGATATCCAAAATAGTCATTCATATTCGGCGAGGGATTGACAATCGTCTCAATATATCGACCATCATTTAAGTCAAATACAAATACACCACCCGAATCTTGAACTCCCGTATCAACGCCTCCCGATCCCACAAATAAAAAATCACCTCCCGCCGCAATATCAAATCCCACATTGCTGTCAAACGATGGCAAATCCTCTAGTCGCCTGATATAGGAACCCGTCGAACGATCATACTGATGAACTTCAAACGCGGACTCTCCAAAGGAACGCCAGTTCGCAACAAGAACATAATCATCCGTAAACGCAACACGAGATCCGAATGACAACTCACCGCCTTCCGGCGGCATCAGCGTGAACTCAAGGTCCATGCCGTCAAACGGACTCGTCTGACGCCATAATTCATGCGTCTCAACACCCACCACATATTCCCCCTCAACCAGTCCCTCAAACAAATAACTCCCATCACCATCTGTCTCCTCCCAGACCTCATCCCCATCCAATACGCCATTACCATTCTCATCCAGAAACACACGCCAACCTGCCAAACCCGCTTCACCCTCTCCGCCATCCAAAACCCCATCACCATCGAGGTCGTTAAAAACCTGACCCTCTATCGACGACAACAACAGTCGCCCCTCTAATTCCTCCAACCATGGCCCCCTTCCGGCGCCAACACTCACCCCCGTTTCACCCAATCCATGACACGACCTGCTGCGGATCCGGAATCGTCCAAACATGGTTTCCATCCTTTCGATACCCGTAAGGCATCACATAATATCTAAAACGCCCTCTTAATCGCGCCATTATACATCCCTAACCCATTCTCAAAGACTTTTTTCGCCCAATCCAATCGCCACAAATCTAAGATGACAACTCACAATCTGCCACACCAATCTAAAAGCGACTCACCAATCCTCACAGGACATGAGCTGGCCCAAAGACCCGCCCCGCGACTCCGCACCAACCCAGTCCCAAGGGTTTCAGCTTTTGGATTCTCTCTCAAATCCGATACCGAGTTTCCCGGCAACCAGTCGACCAAACCAATCACTTGCTTCCTGCGAATCCACCTTGACCAGCCTGACCCGCCTCTCCTCATCCAGATGCGCATACACGCTCCAGCAAGGCGAATCGTCACCGCTCTTCCCCTCGACCTCCACGATACACTTGATATCCCCCCGTTCAGCTGTCCGCTTCCAACACAATCCAAACAACCGACCTGTCACACGAACTCCTGAATGATCCGCCACAATCACTTGACTGCCAAAACATAGAAAGCACACCTCAAAGTACATATACAACACCGCAATCACGAATGCCGTCGCAAAGAAAACGGGAACCGTTAAAAAACAAAGCTTCATCACATAACCAAACAAATATTCAAGCCCTTCCCAATCCATCACCGCCCGGCCAAACTGCGGTATCAGTACCGACAACATATCCCAACAACAAAACGCAAATACGCTAACAAGGCCAAACACCAACGGAAACACCAACCAAACCGGCCCGCCCTCGGATGACCGATATCGCATCACCAGTCGACTCCGGCCTCCACCGCAATACATTTCAAATCCACTAGGAACACCCCGACGATCTGGAATCCAGCCATAGTCCGGAAAGCTCATACACAATCAAATTCCCGCGCCAATCCCGCGTCTATCTTCCCGGACCAACTTCACTCTATTCTAACGTCTCTCACTCACTCAAATCCGTCCCCATCTCTCCGGTGCAACTACGCTCCAACCCACGACCTGCCTCAAAACACACTCACCCTCCGCGCGCACAGCAGGTTCGTCATTCTTAATGATCGATACCCCACCGGTGCGCACAAACGGTTCGCCTTTCTCACCATCTCACATACTTTCGATTTCCCAATATCCACACCGCAACTTGATGCAAAATTTTTCACCAACACCGGCGACCAAACACATCCACCACAACACCATTTTGACCTCGGCACACCTCCGTTTGTAAAAAGCGCAACGCTTGTGCGCGAGTATCCCCTACCAATTCCACCCAAATCCCCCTAACCCCTTGCCTTACAACACCTTAAGACCGAACATCCAACTACCACCAACCGTCGTCGCCAAAATTCCGGGGGCGCA
>JANQQT010000272.1 GCA_028284925.1 Phycisphaeraceae bacterium
GAACACGTAATACGAATTGGGGGCGCCGGCGGAAAAGTCTTCACCTTGATCGCTCGTTCCGAAATCAAAGATTCGCTGCCATGAGCTATTGCTCGGTCCGTCCCATGTGCCCCACCACTCGAAAGTGGCGTTGTTGCCCAGAGCTGAGATGATCCCGTTCGGCAGGTCAACGTATGCGCCGGGCGGATTTCCGGGAGGTGATTGGCCGTTGGAGTTGGCGCCGGGTAACCCATCATTGTTAAAGATGGCCTTGCCGTCCACGAAGGTAATGGGGCCGAGGGCCGTTCCATGTGCGCCGCCAACTGAATCTGAAGCATCATTCGTGAATTCGTAGCGGTGGACGGGACCGCTTATGAGCGGCTCGGGCATTGGCGGCGGAGGTGGCGCGCCTTGGTAAAGGCTTTTTTCCTCGTCGAAATTGTTGAGAACATCAGCATCGGAAAGCACACCATCGTGTACACGAATACGGCCAAGGGACAAGCTACCACGAAGGCCGGGGGTTACGGAAGTACCATTCGGCTCAATCTGAGCGCCAAGGGTAATATTGGTACCGGGGTGCGTATTAATGGCGCCGGCGCCGAGGACTTCCTGATTCGCCAATGTGCCATCGGCATAGACCCGTGTGGTCGTGCCATCGTAGGTATACACGAGGTGATGCCAGACGCCCGCATCGGGAGCGCCACCGGCGTCATTCCATCCGATATCCGGGGAACCCCAATGGCCCACCGCACCGAATGCGCCGTGGTTTCCATAGTTGAAGGCCATGTTCGTACCGGCCGGGCCACCGCGTTTACCCCACGCAACGACCGTCTCTTCACCGGCAATGCTGGGATTGTAAACCCAGGCCTCGATGGTTCGGGTGGGATTCGGACCGGTGAGTCCGGCGGGGGCGTTCCCCCCCTGGAAGTAGTCGGTGGTACCGTTCAGCGTAAAGGCGGGGGAGCTTTCGGGGCCCACCGGACCAAACGTCGGCGAGCCGAAGAAGGAGAAATCGCCGACGCTTCCTCCGGCGAGGTTGAACCATGTCCCGGAACCGATATCGTGGGCTTCAGGGATAAGATCCACAATCAGGTTTTCAGCCACGATGAGGTCATAGCCATGAGCCGGGGTGAGATTTCCCAGACCAAATGATCCGGCAATCGCGGCGGCGGCGACGAATCGCCTCAACCGACGCCATAATGACGTCTTGCGACCATTCTTTCGCGTTCCCATTGGTATCATCTCCAAGTTAGAGTTTTGTGATCAATCCTTCATCCACCCGTTCCCAAACGGGGGTGATGTGCTAAATTTCAAATCTATTTTAAGCAATTTGCCGGATATCCGTCAACCCCCAATTTGGGGCGTACGGCAAAATATGGGCTTTTTTACCAAAAAAAACTCAAAAAACCCGATTTTCGGAGCAGAATCAAGGTAGGTGTGGAGGCAACCTTTGTCGGAATGCAGGACTTTTCAACGCAAGGTTGACTGGCCCGGATACCAGGAAGGCAGAACAACCGGCTTGTCGTTGAATATCTTCAGCGCGTTCTTCCCTACAAACCTGCGATGTACGATGATCACGTAGACATGCTCACCGAACCAGTCGTTGTAAAGCGTCCATTTGCCCTCATCCCCGTTTTTCTTTCCCCAACTATTCTCCACCAGCCATTTGGTGGGTTTGCCACTTTGAATATCGACACCCATGAAAACCATGGCGTGATTGGACCCGCCTGCGCGGTAACGAATGCGATCGGCCTTGGTCATTTTCAGGTCAAGGTTAAAGAGTGGGCCGTAGTCAAACAGTCTCTCGGCCATGATGCCGTGTTTGGAACTCTGGTCGGGCCCGACATCGGCTGCGAACCAGACGGGCTGGTTGGCCTTCACGGAATTCATGGCGATCTTTTTCAGTTCATTGATTGGCAGATTGACGAAGTGCATGTCGGGCTTGTCATATAGATTGCGGGCATACTTAAATTGATAGTGTTTGTTGAATACGTTGTTCGGATCGCTGTATAGACATACGTAATCTCCGAGATTCAGCCCCACCACATGCTTATAAAAGGATTTGGGTGTGAATTTGCGGGGCAATGAAAGAATGGGGCGTGGATCACCATCGGTCTTTTGCCCTTTGGTATTCGATGCGTCGTTCTTCGCGGCATCTTTCTTTTGATCCTTTTTCTTTTTGGGTCGCCACTCGAATTCGGCAGGCGGTTCGCCGAGGGCCATCACGAGGACGCGATAAACATCGGCGAGTGAGCGTTCCTTGTATTCGCGCAGTTTCTTCAATGATGCGCCCTGACGGTGCATGCGATGAAGTTTGACAGCATCGGCACGCAACTTTGCGGTCAACACTTTATTGATGGTGCGGGTATTGTCGGCTGAGATTGTTGTGGGCATTGCGGACTTGGGCACGACGCCATACTTGTCGATCAGATCCGTGACGTAGTTCCACCATCCTCCATCTCCGAGAGGTGATTTGGCGACCATCTCAAAGTCACGATCCAGATAGTCGCGATCACGAAATTCGATCATGTATTCGAGGAAGAGATTCGCCTTTTCCATCTTGTCCCAGAATTGCAGGTAGGAGACCGAAAACTCGAAGGAATCGAGTTTCTGGGAATCCATGATGCGCGGACGCAATGTGTTTAAGCCGGCGAACAGCCAGCAACGTCCGGATCTGTGCTGATTGGTGATGCCGCTTATCTTGATGGTGTGCGAAAACTGAGTGTTGTGCTTGACGATGATCGATCGGTTAAGCACGAGATCGTTGATCTCGTTATTTGCAATCGCGTTATGCAGCACGCGGGTTTGATCGTCCATTCTGAATGAACCGCGTAGCTGCCGGATCAACTCAGGCGACAAGCCGCCCGACCGTTGTTCTGCCATCGCCTGTCCGGCGGAAACCATAACCATGTACATTGAAAGACCTATCGCCAAGACGTTTGACCGAACCATCGTGTTCACTCCAATTACCGCGTGTGTATTGTGAATCGTAATCAAGCCCGTCATTATACCGGTTGATACGGCAGCGGAGTGTTATCCAATGGAATGGGAAGTACGCCCAACAAAAAAGCGTGTCTCTGACACGCCAAGAAAATGGGCAAATTGAAATTGGGTCACCCCCTGCAGCGGCGGGGCCGACAATTGGATGTCATGCCTGGATATCCAGCCGGGGTATATCTTCGTTCTCACGATTCTTATTCAATTCCTCCAAGAGCTGTTCCGGATCCGGCTGATTCGGCGAATGTTCATCTTCCTGAACCACCAAATGCTCATCGGAGGCTTCGAACGAGTCTTCCACTGTCTGCAGGTGCTTTTCGATAAGCTGGCGCATACGTTGGGACTGTTCCTGACGACGATTGCGCTGCATATCCTGAGCTTTGGCGGCCTGGCTTTGCTGAAGCGCACCTTGGGCCACGCTGGAGACGATGCTGGTACCGGGAGGAATGGAGCTCATGATTGGCTCCTTTGTCGCTGAGGTTCAATTCTTTGGTTTCTGTGAATCTGAACAACTCTACTTATTTAAACATATCGACCCGACAAACAGGGTCTCTTTAGAACAGTCCTCAATTTCAACCCGACCCTCGTTTTTCTTTGAAAAAACCGTAGATTTGGCTCAACCGGCTATGCATTTTCCGGCACTTTGACGGCGACCAGGGTGATATCATCCGGCCTGGGGTTGAGGCCTACAAATCGTCGAATCTGCCAGAGAATGTGATTCAGGATATCTCTTGCCGAGCGTTCGGCTGCTTCCTCGATGGCTTGACGTACCTTCTCGCGACCAAATCGTTCGCCATCGAAATTCGTCGCGTCGGTGACACCGTCGGAGTAAAGGACCAGGATATCCCCCCCACCCATGTCGACACCGCGTTTTGCGTATTGCTGCCCCTCGTCGATGCCGATGGCCATGCCCCCGGTCACCAACTCATCAAACATACCCTGTTTGTAAAGGATGGCAGGTTCGTGCCCAGCTGAGCAGTAGGTCAACCGATTATTGGTGGAATCGATCATCCCATAAAATACGGTTGCGAATTCCTCCGGTTTTGAATCGCGCACCAAGGTCCGATTCACTCGACTCATAACCTCATCCAGATCACCGACATCCTCTGCGTGTGCACGCAGGGATGATCGGACGGAAGCCATCAACAGACCTGCTCCGACGCCCTTTCCCACGACATCGCCCAACACGACGCCCAGACTATCCTTTAACGGAATGAAGTCATAGAAGTCGCCGCCGATCTCGAAACAGGGATCGAACACTCCGGCCACGTCGAAGGGCGGGAAATCCGGATCACGATCCGGCAGTAATCGTCGTTGCACATCCGAGGCTAATTCAACTTCGCGTTGAATCCTCTGGTGTTCGCGATGCTGTTCATCCAGGTCCACGTTACGAATCGCCGCGGCGGCCAGTTGAGCGAGGGCGCGCAGTAGATTGCGTTGCGTCGCGGAAAATTGCTGGACTTCTGCGGTATAGATTCGCATGACGCCTACTGCGTGACCGCGATAAATCATCCCGACGCTCAGAATGGAAGCGAGTCCCTCGCGTTTCGCATCTTCGGGGTACAGGACGCTCGGCGATGTTGCCATGTTCTCGATGTAAACCAATTCACCGGCAAGCGCCTTCTGGTCAATGAGGCTTTCGCTTAATCGGATTGTTCCCTTTTCAAGATACTTACTTGACAGATTGTGAACCGCTTCGGTGACCAGCAGATCGCCATCCGAATCGAGCAATCGTATGGCAGACGCTTTGACGTTCATCAACTCCACGACGGCACGAACGGTGGTTTTCAACACGCGGTGCAGGTTGCGTTCTCCCGACAGCATGGTTGAAATCTCGAACAGCGTTGTTAACCCCTCGAGGTATCGCTCAGCCCGGAATCCCTGGTGACACATCTGCCCGAGCGTATCGGCAAGTAGAAACAACAGGCCCGGCGCGCCGGTGCGTTCTCCTGTTGGCTCGCAGTCCGTCCCGTTCATCTTGAGGATGATTGAAGCGATGGATCTTCCATCAACCTGAACCGGCGCCACGGGCGGCAGGTTTGCGCCATATGCAGCGACGTCCGCCTGGAGGGCTGCCACGGCCCTTGTATATCCGTCCGGCGCATCCATCGTTGCCAGCGTCCGTCCTTCGGCATCCTGAATTTCCACGCCATAGCCTGTTGCTGCGGAAAAATGGCGCAGCAACTGTCTTAATGCCTGTGGCGAGATCAAATCGGTGATGTTCGAATCCGACGTATTCATCAAGCGCACAATTTAGCTTCACCCGGCTCAACTAACCAATGGGTTTGGTGGGATTTCATGACTTTTTGCCCATTGTGACCCGCGATTTTGGGCCGATAATCTACATGGGATAGTCCGGTCCATATCTAACCGATAGATATTTCACTCAAAAACCCCGAAAAACGAAGAGATTCGCAATCCAAAAAAATAGACATTCTGTTTCAAATTTTATACGTACACTATATAATTGCGGCATTGGTCAAGGTGCGTATTCACTGAATACTGACCAGAATGTAATCCTCTTTAGTAAGGGCGACGCAACATGACCCAGCAGAATCAAGGTAGATGGCAGGACGATCCGTGGCATTTTCGCAAGACGACCCGACGTAACTTCATGTACGTTGGGATGGTTGGGGGACTGGGGCTTTCACTCGGTGACATGCTTCGCACGGAAGCTAACGCCGCTCAGAAGTTTTACAAATCAAAAGAAGGGAAAGCCAAGAGCGTCATCCATATCTTCCTTCCCGGCGGGATGGCATCCCAGGAATCATTCGATCCTAAACTCTACGCGCCGGTTGAGTACCGCGGCCCCATCGGTAACATTCCGACCAAGATCACCGGCGAACGCTTTTCATCCCTTCTGCCAAGAACGGCCCAGATCGCGGACAAAATTACGGTCGTTCGTTCCATGACACACGGCGAGGCCGCACACGAACGCGGTACGCACAACATGTTCACAGGCTACCGTCCCAGCCCGGCCCTCAAGTTTCCATCGATGGGTTCCGTGGTCAGCCATGAATTTGGTTCCAAGAAGAATTTGCCGCCCTATGTCTGTATTCCCAATCAGCCAAACGAGTTCGCCGGGAGCGGTTACCTCAGCTCGGCGTACGGTCCGTTCAGCCTCGGCTCTGATCCGGCGCGATCCAACTTCCGCGTGCGTGATCTTGCGCTGCCTTCGAATATCAACGACAAACGATTCTCCCGTCGCCGCAGCATGCTCCAGGCGGTTGATGATCATTTCCGTGAGCTTGAAAAATCCGATGCGCTTGACGCGATGGATTCATTTTACCAGCGGGCGTATGGAATGATCAGCTCGAAGGAGGCACGACAGGCATTCGATATCAACAAGGAAGACAAGAAGCTTCGCGCGGCATACGGGATGAATACCGCGGGTCAGCGCATGCTCATGGCCAGACGCCTTGTCGAAGCGGGCGTTCGGTTCGTATCCCTCACCTATGGCGGATGGGATCACCATGATGGCATTGAGCGCAACATGAAGCGTCAGGTTCCCGCGCTCGACCAGGCTTATGCCGCACTTATTACGGATCTGGAACGCAAGGGACTTTTGGATTCCACCATTGTGATGCTTACCTCGGAGTTCGGCCGTACGCCGAAAATTAACGGCACAGCGGGTCGCGACCATTATCCTAAGGTATTCAGTATCGTCCTTGCGGGCGGTGGATTCAAGAAGGGAACGATCTACGGCAAGTCCGATGCCACCAGCATTGAACCCGAGGAAGACCCGTTGAACGTCCCCGATATGGCCACGACGGTTTACAATCAACTTGGTATCATGGCCGACAAGGAGTTGATGGCTCCCGGTGATCGCCCCATTGAAATCGTTGACGGCGGCAAAGTCGTCAAGGGATTGCTTGCCTGATTTGAGTTATATCCAATTTCGCCACGGTCGGCATTCGCTGCCGACGCTTTTTCCTGGAACAGCGAACTTCAAAACCCGTTGTCGATGACAAAGGCTGAATAGATGAAACCCACTTACGAACGCGCCCCATCCCAGCACATTCTTTCGATTTGCCTGGCGACGCTACTTATTTCCTCCACTGCGTATGCCCGGCCATCGCTTTCTTCCGTCTATCCACGCGGCGTTCAGCGCGGCACGACGGTTGAACTCACCTTTAACGGCAGTTACATCAAGGACACGCTCGAACTGGTTATGCATGACCCCGGGATCAAGCCGATCAAGATCACACCTGTCAATAACAATCAGATCAAAGCCACGGTTCAGGTCTCGGCTGATTGCAGACTCGGCGAGCATCGCCTTCGTCTTCGCACGAATCGCGGATGGTCGGATGCACGCACGGTGTTTGTTGGAGCCTTGAAGGTTACGCGTGAGAAGGAACCGAACAGCACTATTGAACAAGCGCAAGCGATTTCCATGAACACGACTGTGCATGGCGTTGTTACGGCTGAGGATATTGATTACTACATTATCGAAGCCAAGAAGGGGCAACGGATCACGGCAGAGGTTGAAGGGATTCGCCTGGGTGTCACGCTTTTCGATCCGCACGTTACCATTATGGACGCCAAGCGGTTTGAGCTGGACGCTGCAGATGACACGGCGCTGCTACAACAGGATCCTGTGGCCAGTGCCATCGCTCCGGCAGATGGCAAGTACTTCATTGTCGTCCGTGAGAGTGCTTACGGCGGAAGTACGGCTTGTCACTACCGCCTCCACGTTGGCTCTTTCCCCCGCCCTACCGCGGTTTACCCGGCAGGCGGGAAGAAGGGTGAAAAACTTAATGTACAATTCCTCGGGGACAAAGCCGGTGTCATCAAGGCCGAGGTCCAACTTCCTAAAGAAACGTCCACACGACACGGTCTGTTTGCGTCGACCGGAAAGGAAATTTCTCCATCACCCAATTGGATTCGTGTGTCGGATTTTGGCAACTTCCTTGAAAAAGAACCGAATGATTCCCCTCGGGCGCCTAACAAGTACGAAGCCGCTCCTCCAATTGCGTTCAACGGCATTATTCAGAAAGACAAGGATGCCGACTGGTTCAGCTTCATGGCCAAGAAAGGTCGCCGCTATCAAATCCGCGTCTTCGCCCGATCGCTTCGTTCCAAGCTTGATGCCGTCGTCCACGTTTACAACCACCAGATTAAATATATCAGCGGCAATGATGACTCCGGGACTGGCAATCACGATTCCCGTGTCGACGTCACCGCCCCTGCGGACGGCCCGATCCACTTCCGCATTCGCGATCATCTGCAAAAGGGCGGAGCTGACTATGTGTACCGTGTGGAGGTAACGCCCATTCGTGCCCGGCTGACCCTCTCCATCCCTCACGTGCGTCGATACGATTCGCAATCCCGTCAATTCGCTTCGATCCCCGCAGGCAATCGCTATCTGGTCTATGTCAGTACGCGACGGGAGAATTTTGGCGGCAACCTTAAATTGTGGGCGGAAAAGCTTCCAACGGGCGTGACGATGCATGTTCCGATTGTCAAGAGTAACGTCTCGGCAGTCCCTGTTGTCTTTGAAGCGGCGTCTGATGCCAAAGTCGCCGGTACGCGTGCGAAGCTTAAGGCTAAACTCGATGATCCCAAGCGAGCCATTTCGGGTGAGTTTGTCCAGATTGTCGATCTGGTCAGAGGCAATCCCAATCAAACCGCTTATTACAGCACAACCCTTCGTGACTTTAATGTGGCCGTCACCCAACCGGCGCCATTCAAAGTTAATATTGTCGAACCTAAAGTACCCATCACGCGTGATGGTCGAATGAATATCAAAGTCATCGCCACACGAACCAAAGGCTTCGACGGCCCTATCACACTCACACTCCCCTTCCGGCCACCAGGCGTCAGCGCACGGTCATCCGTCGTCATTCCCAAAGGTAAGACCGTTGCCTATTACCCCATCAATGCCAACGGCGGCGCGTCTATCGGTGAGTGGCAAATCGCCATGCTTGGTTCGGCATCCGTCGGCGGCCACACCCAACACGTCTCCACCCAACTCGCCAAACTCACGATCGCTCCGCAATTCGTCACCGGCTCCATCCCTATCGCCGTCACCGAACAGGGACAGTCCGTTGAGGTGATCGTTAATCTCAACCACGTTACTTCTTTCGAGGGAGAAGCGACGCTCCAACTCTACGGTCTTGTCCACGAGTGCAAAGCCACTCCCCTGAAGATCAAGAAGGGACAAAAGGAAGCCGTCTTCACGGTTACGACCACGAAGAAGAGTCCACCCGGTCAACATCGATCCATGTTTTGTCAGTTTGTACTTGTTCAACACGGCGAACAGATCGTCCAGTCCCTTGCCGGCGGCGGTGTCCTGCGAATTGATCGCCCGCGACCTAAGATTGTCGCCAAGAAGCCGGTCAAGAAACCTGTTGCCAAAACGCCGGCCAAACCCAAGCCTAAACCCAAACGCCGACTCACGCGTTTGGAGCAACTTCGTCTTGAACAGAAACAGCGAGCCGCTGCCAAGGCCGCTGCGGCGGCGGGTGGCTCAACCGCCAAAAAAAGCGAATAACCCGTCTTTTTTTAGAATTAGTCCACTGGAAGCCAAATTCTTCGCAAACATCTATCAAGGTCGATCCATATGCTGAACTTTAAGAAACCCATACATTTTCTCACAGCACTAGCACTGTTTTTTTGTCTGCCCGTCGCATCCCATGCAGCGACAAAGTCTCCCGCAACATCTCACAAGATCGTTGACATTCAAGTCTTTCCCAAGGATGTGTCTCTCTTTTCATCGCGTGATTCCCAATCCATCATTGTCCAGGCGGTACGCGCGGACGGCGTCACGCTTGACGTCACGTCCAAAGCCAGGTTTTCCATCCTTGACAGCGCCATTGCCAAAGCCTCGGGAAATGTGATCAGGGGCGTTAAGGACGGGGCCACCAAAATTCGCATTCAATACGCAGGCAGAAAGTTTGACCTGCCGCTGAAAGTTTCCGGCGCGACTAAGGACCGGCCTATCAGTTTTCGCCTAGACGTGATGCCGGTCCTTACCAAAGCGGGCTGCAATACCGGATCCTGTCACGGAGCCGCACGAGGCAAAGACGGATTTCATCTTTCTCTCTTTGGGTATGACCCAGCAAGGGATTACAACGATATAACGCGACAGCTTTCCGGTCGACGTATCAATCTCGCCCTTCCACATGAAAGCCTGCTAATTGAGAAGGGAATTGGGGCAGTTAATCACACGGGTGGTGAGAAGATCAAGAAGGGTTCTCCACTCTACAAGACACTGGTCCGCTGGATCGAAGCGGGAGCGCCCAATGACGATGTCTCCAAGGTCGCCAAGGTCAATCGTATTGAGATTTACCCGAAATCGATGGTGCTTGAAGGCGCCGGCGCCAAACAGCAACTCACTGTTCGCGCTGTGTACTCGGATGGAACCAATCGCGACATCACCTCCCGTGCCTCTTTCATCACCAACAATGAAAGATCAGCCGCAATAAGTGAAACGGGGGCCATAACCGCCGGTGTACGGGGGGAAGCATTTGTGATGGCTCGCTTCGACGCATTCACGGTCGGTAGCCCGGTCATCGTTTTGCCCAAGAATGCCAAGCTCGACTGGCCCAACATCCCTGAAAACAACTATGTTGACAAACTCATCAATGCCAAACTCAAGAAGCTACGCATGACGCCCAGCGAGCTGTGCTCCGACCGCATCTTTATTCGACGAGCGTATCTTGACATCATTGGTAAAGTTCCCACACCAGAAGCTTTTCAGAAATTCATCGCTGACAAGGATCCGAAGAAGCGGGACAAGCTGGTGGATGAACTACTCGGCCGCAAGGAATTCGTCGAGATGTGGGTCATGAAGTTTGCTGAACTTCTGCAGATTCGTTCCGATGGCAATGTCAATCGCGGTATCAGTTATAAGGCCACCGTCCTTTACTACAACTGGCTGCAAGAACAGATCGCCAACAACGTGCCGATGAACAAGATCGTTCAGCAGCTACTCAGCTCGAAGGGCGGCACGTTCTCCAACCCCGCATCCAACTTCTACCAGATCGAACGGGATAACCTGAAGGTCACGGAAAACGTCGCCCAGGTCTTTATGGGAATGCGCATTCAGTGTGCCCAGTGCCACAACCACCCCTTTGATCGCTGGACCATGGATGACTATTACGGGTTTATGGCGTTCTTTACGCAAATCGGCCGTAAGCGTGCGGAGGATCCCCGGGAGACCATCGTTTATAACCGTGGGTCCGGCAACTCCGTCCACCCGGTCGGGCGACGTGTCATGGCACCGAAGTTTCTCGGCGGCGTGGCGCCCGATACCAAGGGCAAGGATCGACGCGAAGTTCTTGCGCAGTGGCTCGCCTCACCCAAGAACCCGTTCTTTGCCAGAAACCTCTCCAATATCGTCTGGGCGCATTTCTTTGGTCGCGGTATTGTTGAACCCGTGGACGATGTTCGTATCTCCAACCCCCCTTCCAACGGCCCTCTTCTTGATGCATTGGCGCAGCGTTTCACATCATACAATTATGATTTCAAGAAGCTTGTGCGGGACATCTGTACATCGCGTACATATCAACTTTCAACGCGTGCCAATCCCTCCAACGAGTTGGATCATCGCAATTTTTCACGCTCGGCGGTGCGGCGCATTCGCGCGGAAGTCCTTTATGATGTCATCTCCTCTGTCACGAATACGGCTAACAATAACAAATTCCGGGGTCTCCCTCGTGGCGCACGTGCCGTCCAGATTGCGGACGGTCGGACGTCCACCTACTTCCTCACGACGTTCGGCAGAGCCACACGAGAAACCGTTTGCTCGTGCGAGGTAAAGATGGAACCGAATCTATCTCAGGCTCTTCATCTCATCAATGGAAGCGTTCAGGCCAAGATTGCTCAGGGAGGCGTCGTCGCCAAACTCCTTGCCACGAAGAAATCCCCAAAGCAGATCGTTGATTACCTTTACATGCATCTGCTTTCCCGGAAGCCTTCCAAGAAGGAAATGGATCGGTTCAACAAATTCCTAGCCGAAGACAAGAATACACGACAAGTCCTCGAAGATATTTTCTGGGCTTTAGTCAACAGCAAGGAATTCATCTTCAACCACTAATTACCGGACAGTCGCATGACGCCTCGGTATTCCCTTCAATTCGGATAGTCACGTATGTTACATTTAACACGGTTAACCCTACTTACCGCCCTGTTTTTCATGTTGCCCGCGGCTTTGCTTCATGGCGCCGCCAAGCCTGAGAAGCAGCTCAAGAAGATCACCTTCGAGGAACACGTCAAACCTCTCCTGCGTGAACATTGCTTTTCCTGCCATAACCCTGACAAAAAGAAGGCGGACCTCGACCTCACAACCTTTACCAATCTCATGGCCGGCTCAAGCTCCGGCGAGGTGGTCGTCGCAGGCGACCCGGCGGACTCAACGCTCTTCCTGAATATCGATCATCAGGAAGAACCACACATGCCACCTAAAAAGCCGAAGCTTCCCGCAGCGCAGATATCTCTCATAAAGAATTGGATCAGCGGCGGCCTTCTTGAGAACTCCGGCTCGAAGGCCAAGCCGCTGAAGAAAAAAGTCTCCATCGCACTAACCGGCGCGCCCATCGGCAAACCCACGGGCCCGGCGGCGTTTCCCACGACTCTCCTTGAAGAACCGGTCGTCTACACACCCAAGACGACCGCCCTTACTGCAATCGCGCACAGTCCGTGGGCCCCCCTGCTTGCCATTGCCGGGCAAAAGCAAGTCATTCTTTACAACTCCCAGACCCATCAGACGCTAGGCATCCTTCCATTCCGCGAAGGACCGATTCACGCACTGCGTTTCAGCCGAAATGGATCGCTACTCCTCGCTGCGGGCGGTCGCGGTGCTCAGAAAGGCATCAGCGTTGTCTTCGATGTCAAAACCGGTAAACGCATCGTGCAAGTCGGGGATGAGCTTGACTCAGTGCTCGCGTCAGACATCAGTGCTGACCAATCCATGATCGTAATCGGCGGACCTTCCAAGCTTGTTAAGGTTTTTTCGACATCATCCACCAAGCTGAAGTATCAAATCAAGAAGCATACCGACTGGGTGACAGCCGCTGCATTTAGTCCTGACGGGGTACTCCTCGCCACCGGCGATCGAAACGGCGGACTTTTCGTCTGGGAAGCCGATAATGGCGGAAGGTTCTACGACCTTCGGGGCCACCGCGGCCGCATTACCGCCATTGCGTGGCGACCTGATGCCAATGCATTTGCTTCCGCCTCAGAAGATGGCTCGGTCATGATCTGGAATATGCTCAACGGCACTCGTATCGCGCGTTTTACAGCTCATTCAGGCGGCGCCCTGGACGTTCGCTACGCCCATGATGGTCGAATCGTTACGGCAGGACGTGATCGACGCGTCAAAGTATGGAATGGCAGCGGTCGAATCATCAAACAGTTTCCGGCCTTTGCGGACCTCGCACTCAGGGCCACGTTCACGCAGGATGGCAAGAAAATCTTTGCAGGCGACTGGCGTGGTGACATTCGGGCATGGGATATCACTTCCGCCAAGCAGGTCGCTTCCGTCAGAACCGCCCTTCCCACTCTCGACATGCGGATCGCTGCGGCTACTGCGATACACGCCAAGGCCAAGATCGCTTATCAGGCATTGGTCAAGAAACAATCCAGACTCGAAGCCCAGAGTGCAAAAGCCCGAGAGCAAATCAGGACACTCAATACTCAAATAGCGCAACAGCGTTCGGAAGAGAAACGCATCATCGATGCCCTTGCCAAGCTTGATACCTCCATCAAAACCAATGCTAACCGTCTCGCTCGCACGACCAGTGTGATCGCCACGCTTCGCAATCAGATCGGTCAACACCAGAAAGCCATCCCCATCGCCCAAAAGGCTCTTGCAGATCTGAATGCGAAAATCGCCGCCAACGCCAAATCACTTAATGCGAAGAAACGAGCAGCTCAGAAAGCCGCCGAAGCTGCTGCTTACATTGCCGCTGAGGCCGCCAAACATCCTAATGATGCGCAACTCAAGTCCGCCGCCGCTGCCGCTGCCCACGCCAATTCCAAGGCCCAGACCGTCCTTGCCGAAGCCAACCATATTGCATCTACAGCCAAGACGACCATCGCCGCGGCTACCAACACCGTCAACCAGGCCAAGAAGAACGTTACCACAACTCGGGCGGATGTTGCCGCGATGTTGGGTGTACACACCGAGGCTCTCGCGGCAGGCAAGGCACTATCTCAAAAGAGACCCGCCCTTGCCAAGTCCGCCGCGTCCGTCAAGTCACACATCGGCGCACTCGTGGCACAACTCACCCCACTTCAAAAACCCGTCACAACAGCCGCAGCACACGCCAAGACCGTGCAAACCGCACGCCTTAATCTCCAGCATACCGAACATCAGATCGGGCGACTCCGCGCGGCCAAAATCTTCGTACGACTGGATCAGGCAAACGGTGCTCTGGACAAAGCGAAGAGCGTCCACGCATCTGCTGACCAAACGGTCAAAGAAGTCCAACAAGCCCTTACCGCCAAGGTTTCCGAAGTCGCGTCTCTTCAGTCCGCACTCACCGCTTCCCCTGCTAAGCTCGAGGCCGCCAAGAAGACGGCTGCCTCCGCCAAGACTAGGTTGGCCCGCGCCAAATCTGATTTCACTTCAGCCAAGACACTCATGGCCTCCATCCAAGGCGAGATTACCAAGCAGACCGCGAGCATTTCCAAACTTCGATCCGCAACCGTCAGCACTCAAAAGACAGCAGCGGCGGCAACCGAGCTCGCCGCTGACAGTCAAAAGAAGCTTAATCAAGCCCAATCCAAGCTTGCCCGTGCCGAAGTCCACATTAACAAACTTACCACCGATATTTCGACCACACGACCCGCCCATAAAAGAGCCAAAACATATTTGGCTGATCTCACGTCCAAACTCACAAAAGCGGTGGCCGCTGCCAAGCCCACGTTAGATGCAATGACTGCCGCCAACCTCGCTGTGACGACCAAATCCAAACAGATTCAATCCGCAAGTGCCGCTGTGGCCGCGCGACGGGCCACCATGGACGAAACCCAAACCGCGCTTCAAAAAGCCGCCAAGAAGCTAGCCCAAAACAAAGCGCTGCTTCCCAAATTGCAGGCAGCGCTTGCAGAAGCGATCAAAGCGGCCAATGCGAATCCCAAGCAAAAGGCAGCCGCCCAAAAAGTCGAGAAACTGAAGGCTGAGTTAGATTCTATGACTCATGCCGTTACGACACTTGCAAGACGCGTCCAACAACTCCAAAACATGCTTGTAGAACGCACCTCCGCCCATACTCAAGTCTCTAAAACACTTGACCAGTTCAATGCTCAACTCAAGCAACTTACGATCGTCCATAAGGCCGCGAAAACTGCTCATCAGCCAAATCAGAACACCGTCGATGAACTGACCAGGCAGCAGACCGCAGCCAAGAATTCACTCCAATCTATCGCCGCCAAGCTTACCCAAGTTCATGCTCAACTCAAAGCCGCCCAAAAAGCGCAAGTCACCGCAAAATCTGCTGTGAACGCAGCACAAAAGTCTTTTGGCATGGCCCAAAGCGACGCCAATGCCAAGACGGCCGCGCACAAAACTACCACAAACGCACTAAACAAGGCAAAAGTCTCTCTTTCCGCAGCGCAGAAGCAGATGCCTGCTGCCAAAAAGACACTCGATACTAAGCATGTCGCATACAAGTCTGCATCCACCGCCAACACCACAGCCATCACGAAGCTCATCCAGGCACAGAAGCTATACGATCAACTCCCGGCGCGCCTCAAGGAGGCAAAAACCGCCCAAACCGACATTCAGAATTCGCTCCAATCGGCAAAGGCCGCCCTCGCCGACTCGAGTGCAAAGCTGAAGGATGCCCAGAATATTGTCGATAAGACCGCCAACCAGTACCAAGCTGCCCTGCCCAAGCAATGACATCATCTCAGCGATAAATCACAGCCAACCACATTAAATACGCCCGCCTTGCATCCCTTAGAATCCACACCTACAATCGCCATCACATATCCCACCCGGTCAACGGGGCGTAGCTCAGTTTGGTAGAGCGCTGTGTTCGGGACGCAGAGGTCGCTGGTTCAAATCCAGTCGCCCCGATTCAGGATTAAAACAGCTCGTCGCGTCGATTCACGACGAGCTGTTTTTCATTGCGTGACAGGGCTTCAAGACGTACAAGCCGGCTGTTCGCCAATTTCCCTTCAGACTATATATTTTCGAAGCAAATCGATGTTCGGTGTGTCGACCGAAGTTTTCAAGGTCAATTCCCGAAACTCATTGATTAGTTGCACCATTTCATCTCGAGCGGCCTTCGCGTGCATGGCGAATGCCACTACTGCGAACTTACTCTGGAGTAATCTCTTTACGGCCATTCTGTTCATGAATTCGGGAAGCCAGTAGAAGAAATTGAACGCAAAAGGTTGATGCTTTCCGTATCCAAGCGCCCGGAGTACACGTCCCCCTTCCTTAGCCGCTCTGACCATAGCATGTAGTATCTTCTGGTCTCTCGCGACCTGATAGTTATCACAACCATACTTGTAGAGTGCTCCGGTTAACGGAATCACCAGTGCGGCATGATACTTGAGCCATCCGTCGATTTGGGGACTCAGGTCAACGGAGACGCCTGCTGACTCAAAAGGGGCTTTGATCGCGAACGTTCTGGCAATGTTCCGGCCATCAATTTCGCCGATGGTCACGGCTTTCCGCTTTCCCGTTGGCTTCACACGGTCAGCATAATGGACGACTTGTTCACATATCCCGCCACCCGCACCGGGAAATCCAAACAGCAGCTTCTCTGCCGGCAAACGCTGCAGAATCTCATCAAAACCCAGGACGTTATTGCCCATAAAAAGGATATTCTTGACGCCGGAGCAATCAGCAAGAACTTCAAAGACGGGAGAAAGTTTGTTTTTCGAATAAGAACGACTACCAAGTCGTATTCATCGTTGTATTTCAGTTGATTCACTACATTGATATGTGATGACTCGTTTCGCCCGATTATCTCATTTCGTATAACCAGACCGTTTTCCATGAGCCAGTCAAAACGCTCGCCGCAGGCAAGGATCGACACGTCCAAACCAGTTTCATGAAACAGGTGTGCATAGACCGACCCCAAAGAAAAGGACTTTCATCAGCAATACTCCGTAATTTGCGGGATAAGCTTGCCTGTGCGGGCTCGAACCACACTCCGACCGATGATTTTGGAAAACAAAACGGCATCCACCCGAAATCAGGTTCTCCGTCGACTCCACACATGATCGTGGCTTTCTCGGATTCAGACAGGCGCTATCGCTTTATCCATCGGAATAGCCGTGAAAGTTAGCAACCGTCCGCGATCAAGGTTTTGGAGAATTCGAAGGAAGCCTTATTCGCCGTGTGTGATGGGGTTATATTTATGTCCACCGATTTTCTCCATGTGAATTCACCGTTGATGAACATGTTGGAGCTGATCGCCTTGGCTTTTTTACCTCGAAGGCCTCATGAAACATGAGACGCGACGTTCCATGCAGACTTGAGGTGATGGATAGCGAGAAAGAAAGGTAATGGACCATCTGGATCACGGCAAAGTTTGTGCCCAAGCGAGTTTTCACTGGAAAATACTGGCGAAATAGCTGTTATATTGGAGATGGGCAAAAATTTGCATTCTGCGTAAATCTGTGATATAAATATGGCACTAAAGATGCTTTTGGACCCCGGATGGGTGGCAAGTTCTCAATCGAGGCTTGCCACCCTGTTTTTTTCAGAAAAATCGCCCTTTTCCCTCGAAAAAGAAACAGCCCACATTTCTGTGAGCCGTTTCCAAATTGGACCATCAGATGAGTTGGTGTCAGATTAAGCATTGATTTGGCCAGAAAACCTGACCGATACGCGTAAAATACCCAGCATCAGAAGCACTTCGCAGCGAATTACCAACCGATATTCTCCATCTCCAAGCCACTAAAAGACTCGAGATTCGTTTCATTCCACCCAAAATCGCTGACTCAACGGCGTCTGGAGCCAGCGTTCTAATTTTCTAACCCTGACAAGAGCGAGGTCTTCAAGAGTCAGTACGAAAGAAGAGTACTAAATTTGCAGGAACTGCGCCAAAAGATCAGAAAAGCGTTCAGATGTCTGCCGCATGCCTGGCGATCAAACATGGACAAGCTTTCAGGTTCTGGATGACGCCGGATAAACGTTCAAGGGGCGGCAAGTCTGGCGATCGTTCAGATGCGATGGCCAAGATGACAGACGTATCCGATGGGCTCTGCCCCTCTCCGGCTTGGGCAAGTTGGATTTTCTTCAGAATGCTCACAACGCCTACCGTCAATACACTGAGTCCGCGTCGGAAGTGCCGTGTCACTCATCGACATTCCAAGACTTCGACCAAACATATCGTCATAAAAGATGGTAAGGAGTTTTTGAAGCCGCCAAAGTTCCACGTGCCTTTATGCAATCCCCCATTCCAATGCCAGCATGTGGGGAAACAATACATCTGTGTTTAAACACTGATTCCAATTTAGACCCGGCTAGTGAACCTACAGAACACAGCCATCCGCTCGGATATACTTCCAACTATTACCCCCACGAACACGCTGTCTGGATTGACGGATCAATATGACGGACCCCAACCCTAACCCCGAATACGCATTCCCCGGCTGGGTGTCCATGATTGTTGGTTTTTTTCTCGATCTTCTAAAAATTGCGATCAAAATTGCTATTCTCCTCGTCCTTCTCGTCGTCGGACTCCTCGTCATCGTCGTCCCGCTTGTTTTCCTTTCGCCCGCCGTCATGATCATTCTCCTGATCGCCATCCCGTTCGGCGGCCTGTATCGACATTCCCTGGCACGAAGATACCTCATACGAAAAATATCCCCTCTGTTCGCAGGGGTCGCCGTGGCACTTTGCACGATGATGGTCATTGTCGTCCTCAGTATCATGGGTGGATTCCTTGATATGCTCAAGGACGCAGGTCGGGCCCATATGGGTGATGTCATGCTTACTGCGGGCGGTCGCGGTGGATTTGCGCACTACGAACAGATCATTGCCGAACTCGAGAAGCTTCCGGAAATTGAGCGTGCCATACCCATCATCCAATCACCCGGTCTCTTGCAGATGACTTTCGACGCCGCCTTCGATGGAAAGGGTTTCAAGGATACACGATTCGTTCTGGCAATCGGGGTAAACACCCGGGACTTGGCGGAAGTAACCGCGTTCAAAGACACCATTTACTGGACGCAAGAACGCCTAGCTGAAATGAAGAAGTACAGGGAGAGATCGCTCGAGGATTGGAAAAAGTCCAAGAAACCCTATGAAAATAAACCCATGGATGAAATCAGCAAAGACGTCATCCGGGATCTCAATAAGAAACTTCGAATCTACCAGGGCTTGGATACTACTCTTCGCGTCATCGACAACAGGGATCTGGTCAACGCCGCTCTGGACCTCAAATCTCCCTGGAGTGGTTCGAGGAACGACTTGGCCGGAATCATCCTCGGCATAGAGGTCAATCGATTCAATAATCGAAACGACGAAGGCGGCTATTTTTTTGTACCTCACAGCATCGTTGGCTGGAAAGTCAGCCTCACCGTTCCCACAACCACGGCATCGGGTACAACCTTTGACTCCAACGATGAGGACTTTGTCGTTGTTAATGAAACGCATAGCGGCTATGCCGATGTAGACGAAAAATTCGCCTTTATTCCGTTCGAGCGACTCCAGAACATGATGAACATGCAGAGTGGTTCCGAAGTTGTCACCGGCCCGGACGGAGCTCCCATTATCAACGACGACGGCGAAGTCGAGCTTACGGGTTGGCACAAGCCCGCCCGATGTTCCGAAATCCACATCCGTGCCGCAAGCGGAATCTCAAGCGTCGAACTCAAGAAAGTTATTACCAAACGTTTCGAAACGGAAAACGGGATCCTCGATCAAATCAGAGCGGATGCCCTGCGAAACAAGGTCCGTTTCGACTCATCCCTGTTTGGCATGCAATACATTACCTGGCAGGATAAAAACCAGGGGATGATCAACGCCGTTACCAATGAAAAACGACTGCTCGCATTCCTCTTCGGTTTCATCAGCACGGTTGCCATCGTTCTGATCGCTGTTCTGTTCTATATGATTGTGATGGAGAAGACGCGAGACATCGGCATACTCCGTGCCATCGGCGCGTCACGCGCCGGCGTTGCAAGCATTTTTCTGGGTTTTGCGAGTGCCGTCGGAACCGTCGGCGCCGCCCTGGGCGCGACGATGGGATGCCTTATCGTCCACTACATCAATGAAATCCACGACTGGCTTGGCTCGACGTTCGGTCTTGTCATATGGTCCAAGAAAACTTACTTTTTTGATTCTATTCCCAACAACATCAACCCATTTGAAGTGACCATCATCATTATCATCGCGATTGGGTCAAGCCTCGTCGGTGCGCTCATTCCCGCGTGGAAAGCCTCTCGTGTCAATCCGATCGAATCGCTGCGTTATGAATGAGATGACATCCCCTCCACCACGATTGCCATCGCTGTTCTTCGCTTGAGTTGTCTTTTTACTGCGCCGCCTGTTCGGATAAGGCCTGACGACAAGCTTCTTTGTACTGTTCCAGTCTTTCCGAATCAATGCCGCACGTTTCAAGTTGCTGCAGATCCAAGTTTGCCTGTTCTGCCAACGCCGACTCGTCACCCAACTCACTATGATCAAGATAATCAGCGATATGGACGGCGATCAACGGAGAAATCCATGTCGTCCCAACTCGCCGCGGTTCATGGTGAAAGGCCACCGCCTCCAGAAGAGAATCAGGCAAGCCCCACATTCCAAACATATATGCCCCAACATCACTATGAGACGCCTGCATTACACGACGCTCTACTACATGCAACGGCTGTCCGTCCATGCGAGCACGTTCAAATACCTTTAAGTACCGATCACCCAACTCCGTTGCGAAAATCAGTTTGCCAACATCATGCAACAGACCTGCGGTAAACGCCGTATCGACATCCACGGATGACGCTCGCTCCATCTTCATGATCGTCTTCGCAATACATGCCGTGCGCATCGAGTGATCCCACACCCCAACCACAACCTGCATCGCCTCTGAGAAGGTTGTGAAGATATGCACACTCAAGATCAGTGACTTGATCATCTGGAGGCCAACCAACCCCACCGCCTCGTTAATGTTGGTAATATCGCGAGAAAGAGAAAAGAAACTCGAATTAACAATCTGAAGTACGCGCGACGCAATTGCCGGATCCTTCATTACGATTCGCCCGACATCATCCATGTTGAACGTCGGCTGCCTTACCGCATCCACCAACTCGCTGTAGATCGAAGGCGGAGACACCAGCGACCGAATCGTTGTCACCACCTCACGAAGCGATTCGCTATCCAGCATTTCATGTAACTCGAGTGCCGCATTAATCGTGCTTGTCAGGTCATTCGCCCCTAATGGCTTGACCAAAAATCGATGCGCCGCGCTTCCAAGTCGTATGGCCATATCTGCATCACGTACCGATGCCATCAAAAACCGTATCGTGCTCGGCGAAACCTCACTGACGCGATCCAACAACATCGGGCCGTCCATTTCGGGCATGCGCGTATCCGACAGGATCAGATCTGTCGTATGGCCTTCCAGCTTATCCAAAGCTTCCTCACCGGATTCCGCCGTTACCACGTCCCACTCGTCCCGCTTAGAGGCAAGATGGCCTTCCAACTCTCGAAGGATCGCCGCATCGTCGTCTACCAATAAGATTCGTCGGTTCATTAAACTTCCCCAGTCTCGCCGTCCCCGGTTATGGTTCCTGAATCCCTTTTCTCTTAATCTCCGATAACATGACGTATGAGGTCTACGCCGCGCCGGTGATTACGGATCCCGTGATTGGATATATCGATCTAAATCTCCCCCATCTTTAACACCCCACATTCAATTGTGCCACTCAAAAAACTCACCCCGAGCGACCTTACAAAAAGTGCTCAGGGTGAGTGCTGGGGTTCAATTCATCGCAGTCTTCTGTATGTCCGGTATACAACTAGCCTCGCGCGAGATCCGGATCAGGCAACGACGGACCAGTCGGGTCGAAGCATGATCGAATGGTTTCGACTGCTTCACGCTGCGATGCGCGAATCTCGCTCACTGCTTCTTCACACCACGTTCTCAATCGTTCGGCCGCATCTTCCGCTCCAAGACGCTTCAATACCACTACACATCGATGGCAAATTGCCTTAATCGACCTCACACATGCCTCTGAATTTCGATTCAGGATTCGAATGCAATGCCCTGCAATCTGACGCGCACGTCGCTCATGGCCAATCGAAAGCAATCTTTCAATTAATCTCTTGCAACGATCGGTAAGTCGTTCGTGGCTCGTTACACACGCCGATGCGATACGTTTAATACGAGTTGCGCACTCCTCCGCAATCTTATCGGCATCAGGTGCTACATCCGGACGCGAATCCGGCCTCTGAATCCGTCGAATTTCCCTCGCCTCCATTGGCGCAGCGGCAAACAAACCAAGCACCATGGCTATCAGAAAGTTTCGTCTAATCGTTACATACATTCCAAGTCCTCCTAAGGGTTGGGGGGTAATGGTCCAAAATTTTATTATTACTCCACGTACGATGAAAGGTAACCGGCAGGTCGTCGGACAGCCGACCCACTCCTTAACGGCTAGGCACAATGAACAATTGCAATTTTTACGAATAAGAACGTATTTATTTGCCGTTCACACGCAAAGTTCTCCAGAGCTAAATTTTTCAACGAATCGACCATCCACATCACGATACAATACATGCGAATTTACCCCCCTTGGAGACCAATGCGATGTCCACCCAACAGAGTCGGCGAACTTTTGTCAAATCAACAGCCACACTCGGTCTTACTGTATCACTGGCCCATACACCTCTCATCCGCGCCGCATCTGCAAATTCCAAGATCAATTTCGCGGCTGCGGCATGTGGCGGCAAAGGCGCTGTCGACCTTGCCGGAACCGCGGAATCCAAACACATCCACGTTGCTGCCCTCTGTGATATCGACGTCGGCAGGCTGAATGCCGCCGCCTCGAAGTACCCCCAGGCCCGCAAACACACCAACTGGATGGAAATGATCGACCAGGGCGGAATCGACGCCATGACTGTCTCCACGCCCGATCACAGTCACGCTCCGATTTCCGTGACCGCCATGCGCAAAGGTATCCATATTTACTGCCAGAAGCCGCTCTCCCACACCGTCCACGAAGCGCGCGTCATGACCAAACTCGCCGCAAAGAAGAACCTTGTCACCCAGATGGGTATCCAGTTGCATTCGTCGATCCGCCTTAAGCTCGGTGTCAGGATTTTCCAGGACAATGCCATCGGCAAGGTCAGGGAAGTCCACGCATGGACGGATCGCCCCATCTGGCCGCAGGGTATCGGTAGGCCCAAACACTCGGATCCCGTGCCTGATGCGGTGAAGTGGGATCAATGGCTCGGGGTCGCTCCCGTTCGGCCCTATGCCAAAGACGTGTACCACCCCTTCAAATGGCGTGGGTGGGAGGATTTTGGAACGGGCGCCCTCGGCGACATGGGCTGTCACATCATCGACCCCGTTATGGAAATGCTCGATCTGGGCGCACCACTTTCCATTCGCTCAGACGGCACTCCCCCCAATGGTGAGACTTTTCCTTCCAAGTCAGTCATCCATTATGTCTTTCCCGGCACCAAACACACAACCGACAAGAAACTGAAAATGACATGGTACGATGGCCGAATACTCCCCAAACGCAAACTCTTCGGCCTACCCACTGGCAAGAAAACACCTAAGAACGGCGCACTTCTACTCGGCGAAAGAGGCAATCTCTACGTCAACTTCAATGAAGGACCTTATGTTCTCCCCCAAGAGAATTTCAAAGGCTACAAATTTCCCAAAGTCAAGCCCAATAGCCACTACCGGCAGTGGACTGACGCCATCCGCGGCGTCGGCAAAACCACGACCGGCTTTGACTACTCAGGTCCTCTCACCGAAATGGTGCTGCTTGGGAATATCGCTCTTCGATATCCCGGCAAGACGCTCAATTGGGACCACTCTGCTTTCAAATTCACCAATGAAAAGGATCCAAACAAGTGGCTTCGTAAGACTTATCGAGATGGCTACAAGGTAAAAGGCCTCGGCTAAACCAAACTGACTGACTCGTCCGAGAATACCGAGACGCCCGAATGATACGCTCGCCCGGAAGCTCCACACGTCGATCCTTTGTCGGCTACACCACCGCACTCGGAGCAACCCTCCCGACACTGCTACCCAGTCTGGTCCGCGCCGTTGCGCCGCATTCCAAACTCCAGATTGCGGGCATCGGCATTGGCGGGAAAGGTTGGGGCGATATCAGAGCGTCATCAGTCGGCCATCACGTCGTTGCCATTTGCGACCCCGACCGCCGCGCATTGGATCGTCCTCATAAACGATGGCCCAAAGCCAAAGCCTACAGCGACTTCCGAGAATGCCTTGATGACAAGAACGTCCACGCCGCCACCATTTCCACGCCTGACCACCTCCATGCCCCGATCACCATGACCGCCATGCAACGTGGGATTCACACATTTACGCAAAAACCCCTTACCCATTCCATCTACGAAGCAAGACAGATTGCCAAATTCGCCAAAGCCAACCCTAACGTCATCACCCAGATGGGTAATCAGGGAAGAAGTGGCGTCGGATATCGAATGTTCGTTCAACTCGTCCAGGCGGGCGCCATCGGTAAGGTCCAAGAAGCTCACGCATGGACCGACCGCCCACTTTGGCCTCAGGGAATGAGCATGCCCAAACGCGTCGACAGGATCCCGTCCCACCTCGACTGGAACCAATGGGTAGGTCCGGCCCCGATGCGTCCTTACACGGCCGGCAAGTACCATGTCTTCACGTGGCGCGGGTGGCAGGACTTTGGGACGGGCGCTCAGGGCGATATGGCGGCACACCTTGTTGATCCCGTCCTCTGGGCACTCGAACTCTCCGCGCCACTCACCGTCACCTCCCTCGGCCCTGCGCCGAACAAAGTCTCATACCCCAAATGGTCCACCATCAATTACACCTTCAACGGCACGAAACGTACGGCCGAAAAAGTATTCCCCCTTACCTGGTACGACGGCGGCAAAAAACCGCCGCGTGATATCATCCCCCTCGATAAGAAATTTCGCATCGGCAAGAACGGGGTCTTCCTCAAAGGCCAGATGGGTTCACTCCTTATTGGACATACCGGCTCAGGGCCACAACTGCTCCCAATAGAACAGTACCGCGGTTACAAGTATCCCAAACTCGAACGACTGAATCACTACACCTGTTGGTCTAACGCCGCGGCAGGCACCGGCCCCAAAACCACCGCCTCTACCTTCGAGGAAGCTGCCTTCCTCACAGAAACCGTTCTTCTTGGAAACATCGCCATACGATACCCGAACCAAACTCTTCAGTGGGAACCTAAGACTATGACCTTCAAAAACAACACCGATGCCGCCAGGTGGATAAGACGTAAATACCGCAAAGGGCATGAAGTCCACGGTCTTTAACCTCTCGAAATCTCGCCCGTTCCATCTGCAATGTTGATTTGAGACGATGCAAAGGCACACTAAAAATTTTTGAAAACAACAAAATAACCGACCAATACATCACCAAACCCTATCGCAAGGGCTGGGAGATCAAAGGCATCCGATAGATCACCTCGCACCCACAGAACGTAAAAAACATTACAAACATACCCGCGATGCGCGTGTCTCATCGGGTAAAATACCCACCAATACGGTCAATCCCCGAAACATCATGGAGTTTACCTATGTCGATCAATCGAACGCGAAGAACTTTCATCAAAGAAGCCACGTATCTGGGACTCTCTGTCCCTTTGGTCATGCCCGGCCTCGCGCGAGCCCAATCTCCTAACGGCATGGTTCGCCACGCCAGTTTTGGAGCCGATGGCATGGCTGGAGCCGATGTGGGCAATTTGAGCCGTGAAAAGAAATTCAAACTTGTTGCGTTCTGTGATGTTGATGAGCGTCGTATGGGCAACTTCAAGAAACGCCATCCCAAAGCTGTGGCCTACACCGACTATCGCAAACTGCTCGATAAGGAGCATAAAAACATCGACTCGGTCAACGTTTCGACACCTGACCACATGCACGGTTCCATCGGCCTCGCCGCGATCACACTCGGCAAAGCCTGCTACGGCCAGAAACCACTTGGCCAGAACATCTTCGAAACCCGCATGCTCACCAAAGCCGCTAAGGCCAAAGGCGTCGTTACGCAAATGGGAATCCAGGTTCACTCCTCCGTCTACTATCGACTCGCCGTCGAACTAATCCACTCCGGCGCCATTGGCAAAGTCAAGGAAGTTCACTCCTTCTCCGGCAAACGCTGGGGCGACCGATCCGCACGCCCCAATCGCAAGGATGAGGTCCCCGCAGGCTTCCACTGGGATCTGTGGCTTGGCTGCGCTACCGAACGCCCCTTTATCGGAAGAGGTTACTACCATCCAGGCAACTGGCGCAAACGACTCGACTTTGGCACGGGTACTTTCGGCGACATGGGCTGTCACATCTATGACCCGGTATTTAAGGCTCTCGGCGTAGACGCCCCCACAAGTGTCCGTTCCGAAGGCCCGGCCCCGGGCAAACACAACCTCGGTAACTGGGAAATCGATGCCAAAATTCACTACGTTTTCCCCGGATCTCAATTTACCCTTAACCCCGTCAAGGTTACATGGTACGACGGCGGACAACAACCACCCAAGTACGTCACCGATCAACTCGACGGTCGTAAGAAACCCGGCCAAGGTTCAATTTTCATCGGTGAAAAAGGCGTAATGCTTCTCCCCCACGTAGGTCGCCCCTACCTCCTCCCCAATGCAAAATACGCCGAATTCAAATACCCCAGAATCAAGGGCAACAACCACTGGGGACAGTTCATCAACGCCGTTGCGGGCGACGACAAGACGTCCACTCACTTCGGCTATTCAGGCCCTCTCACGGAATCGGTCCTTCTTGGCGGCGTCGCAACCCGATTCAAAAACGAAACTCTCCAGTGGGACGCCAAAGCACTCAAATTCACAAACAACAAAAAGGCCAACGAATTCGTCGCCCGCGAATACCGCAAAGGGCACGAAATCCGAAACATCGCCTGATGAGATAGCACCACAATTCGCCTCACTCCCAGCAGGACATCACCATCATGAAGAAACGGCAAGCCACCCGTCGTACATTCATCAAACAAGTTGCATACGCCGGCGCGGTCGCGCCCCTCACGCTTCCCGCACTCGCTCGCGCAGCATCCGCCAATGACAAACTCAACATTGCCTTCGTCGGCGCTCAGGGCCAAGCAGGCTTCAGTTTCGGAGGTTGCGCATCACAGAACATCGTGGCCGTCGCTGATGTGGATCGCAACTCCCTCAACAAACGACTTGAGACACTCAAAAAAGCCCGCCAAAACGCCAACGGTTACAACGACTTCCGTGTCATGTTCGAAAAGGAACATAAGAACATCGACGCCGCGGTGGTCGCTACGCCCGATCACCAACATGCACAGGCCGGACTCCGCGCCCTCAAACTGGGCAAACACCTTTATTGCGAGAAGCCCCTTGCTCACACCGTCCACGAAATCGCCCTCATGAAAAAGGAGGCCAGACGCCAC
This sequence comes from Phycisphaeraceae bacterium, assembly GCA_028284925.1. Taxonomy (GTDB): domain Bacteria; phylum Planctomycetota; class Phycisphaerae; order Phycisphaerales; family Zrk34; genus JANQQT01. Next base: position 27,513 of record JANQQT010000272.1, read on the forward strand.
AAGCTCGCCACCCAAATGGGCACGCAAATCCATGCCGGCGGTAATTACCGACGCGTGGTCGAAAAAATACAAAAAGGTGCCATCGGAGATGTCCACGAAGTGCACGTATGGATCTACGGTGGAACCTACTCGGGCGGGCGCATTCCCGAAAAGAAATTCAAACCCCCTGCACACCTCAACTGGGATTTGTGGCTCGGACCCGCTCCCAAAATCGAATACAAACCCAAAATCTATCATCCGTTCACCTGGCGTGGTTGGTGGGATTACGGCGGAGGCGGCACGACCGACCTTGCCTGCCACTACATGGATCTCCCCCACTGGGCGCTGGATCTCACCCACCCGAAAACGATTCATACGCGTTGTTCTCACGACCCCATGCCCCTCCGCGCCGCCCGCAACTCCATGGTTGAATTCCACTATCCCGCCACGCAGTCACGCGGCAAGATAAAGCTCACGTGGCATCTTGGAGGAACACACGTCGTCCGCGAACGCAAAGGCAAGCGTGTCAGCCCCGATTTCCATGTGGATGTCTTCAAAAAATACAACATCGACAACAGGAGATTCCGCGGCAACAAGATCCTGTTCATCGGCAAGAGAGGTCTCCTGATTTCCGACTACGGCTCCCACGCCTTACTCCCGGAAAATAAATTCAAAGACTACAAATCTCCTGACCAATTCATTCCCAACTCCATCGGTCACCACAACGAATGGATCAAGGCCTGTAAGACCGGTTCCCCAACAACCTGCAATTTTGAATATTCAGGCGCCCTCGCAGAGACCGTCCTTCTCGGCATCGTCTCCCACCGCATCGGCAACAAGAAAATTCACTTCGACCCCAAATCACTTTCCGTCACTAACATCAAAGCCGCCAACCAATACATCACCAAACCCTACCGTAAGGGCTGGGACATCGACCGCATCATCGCCTGACCCACCCCCCAATAACTCCACCCACATCAACGGCGGATTCATTTCCGCCGTTTTTTTTTGAATCCGTCTCATTCCGCAACCACTGGCGATCACATGTCATCACTGCTATAAGAAACACCCCAAGTTAATCGCAATCACAACACCCCCAAGGAGTCCCACATGAAAACCGTCAGACTCGGCGTCATAGGATGTGGCGGAATGGCCAGAGCACACATGGCCTATTTTCCCACCATCCCCGGCCTCAAATTCACCGCCGCTGCGGACCCCTTCGATGAGAATATTGATCTCGTCCGTGCCGACCATGACATCACTCCATTCGACGATGGCCAGAAACTCATCAAATCTGGCCTCGTCGATGCCATCCTCATCTGTACACCTCACTATTTCCACCCTGAACTTTCCATCGCCGGCTTCAAGGCAGGACTCCACGTCCTTACCGAAAAACCCGTCGCCGTCACTGCCAGGGACGCCGTCAAAGTGGAAGCGGTTCACGCCAAACACCAAAAACTCGTCTATGCCGCCATGTTCCAGATCCGCGCCCATCCGTTATGGAAACGCATCAAGGCCATGATCGACAACGGTGAACTTGGCAAACTCCAGCGCATGAATTGGATCGTCACCAACTGGTTTCGCTCCCAAGCCTACTTCAACGCCGGCGCCTGGCGCGCAACATGGAAAGGCGAAGGCGGCGGCGTACTGCTTAACCAATGCCCACACAATCTCGATCTTCTCTGCTGGCTACTCGGTTCGCCATCCTCCGTTCAGGCACAGGTCGCCCTCGGCAAATACCACAACATCGAAGTGGAGGATGAAGTCACTGCTTTCCTTCAGTGGAAAAACGGCATGACCGGAGTCTTCGTCACCTCCACCGGTGAATACCCCGGCACGGACCGACTTGAGATCATTGGCGATCGCGGCAAACTCACCGTTGCGGATGGGATCATTACATTCAATCAGACCCACGAATCCATCCTCGCGTTCTCCAAAACCACCGATGAAGCTTTCGCAACCCCCGCCACCGATACCCTTACCATCGAAGCAGGCGGCGATGACCCCGGCCACCGCATCGTCACGGCCAATTTCATCCGAAAAATTCAGAAACCCTCGACCCAACTTATCTGCTCAGGCCAAGACGCCCTTGCCGAACTCGAACTCGGCAACGCCATGCTCATGTCGGGCCTGACCAACAAGCCTGTCCCTATTCCAACCAACCGGGCTGCTTACGATCGCATGCTTAAGGAACTCATCAAAAACTCCACCTACGTCAAACCCAAGGTCAAGAAAGCAAAAGTTGATATGGCCAAATCCTTCCACTAACCGCCCCGGAAGTCCCGGAACTTTTCTCCGACTATTCAGGTACATCTTTCCAAATATCGCACGCGCCGTCTCAAGATTGTCTTCAACCGCTCAGGCGCCACCCGTCTCGGATCGCTCAGGTATATCTCGTGGTGTTTCCCGTAGACCTTCAACCCTTCCTCCTTCGCAAAAGCTTCCATCTGCTCCAATGTTTCCTGTTCCTGGTCATAATGTCCAACATGCAACATCTGCACGCACTTCCCCTCTTCAATCCGCTCCAGGCCAACCCAACTCACCTCTTCAGGCTTGCCCTTCTCCAACAACTTCTCAATCGTCTCCTCAATAAACTCTTGCGTCACAAAATCAGGTATACGGATCAGCAACTTCCATTTCCAATTCTCCGGCTCCGCGCCGGTCATGTCTCCATTGTCCCGCCCCGTCCACCAGATCCCTTCCAGTTTGCAAACCGCATAATCCCGCCCGGCAAACTTACTATGCATCTTCGCCGTAAACCCCACCGTATACAACGCCCCAATGGCCTTCGTGAACCGCTCATTGCCCGGCGCCCCCTCCCCATCCACACACAAATACTGCCCTGCCGTCGTCTCCACAATCACAGGCTTCTTCTTCGCCGTATAATCCCCCTTCAGTTCCCGATACAAATCTACCTTCTCATGCGTTGCCATTGCCAAACACTCCTTCTTACATGATTCACACTTCGACCCACTCTCCCAACTACGACTTCAACGGAATACATACATCCGTCAACAGATCCTCCGAATCACAATCCTCTATACTGTTTAAATACACATCAAAGCAAGGCACATCCCCTAACTCCTGCCCGCTCGTCGGCAACCACCGCCCAAACATCCAACGATAGACCTCTCCCAATCCCTCATAAGGCCCATGATGCGTCACCACCGCATATCGCCCCGCCGGTATATGTCCCAACCTTGCCTGTCCGCGCGCCAACTCCGCCTCATCCACCGTGTCTTCCTCTCCAATCACCAGCGCACAGTCATAACGCAACTGATCCGCGGGCGTCACATCCGGATCATCGTAAGAAATCCCTAATGCCATCGCCTCAGGCCCCATCAATCCCGCCATACCGGCCCACATCATGAATTCACTATACGTCGGCCCTACTTCGTTATAAGGCCCAACATACCGCCGCATCACCACACGTCTCTCTTTGAAGTTCTCAATCCTTACCGATTCCGCATCCACTTCGCTAATCACTGCATACCTCTCTTTCAATGGTTCCAATACATTCCCAAGCGTCGCCTGATGATCCGACCGAAACACCGATGGCGCCACGCCAAACATCCCCTTAAACGCACGCGTAAACGCTTCATGCGTCTCATACCCCGCCTCCAATGCTAACTCCGCAATACTCCCTTCCCCCTGTTTCAAGTCGATCGCCGCTCTCTCCAAACGCAACCGACGCACATACTCCCGCACCGGCTGCCCCACAATCGCCTTAAAAACACGATGAAAATGAAACATCGAAAAATGCGCCACCCTCGCCAACTCCTCCAACGACAGATCATCATCCAGATGCTCCTGAATATACAACAGCACCCGCAAAATCCGATGGCGATAGGTTTGTTCAGTATCCGGCTTCATGGTGAAACCATACTACACAACACATCCCCTTCTCGCCTTGACCGTTTTTGCTGATCTCACACACCCGCCGATCTCGATCCCATCATCCTTCAATGATCTCAAACCGAGTCCCCATCGCCCGTAATTGCGCCAACTGTCTCGCCCCAATCGTCATCGCCAACGTCACATGCGTCGTATCATAATTACGATCCAATATCTCCGCCCGGTTTTCCAGAAAGTGTAATGACTTCCCATCCGACATTGGCAATCGCAACGTCATCGTCAATTCCTCACCACACTGCTTCTCTCGCACCACTTCCACAAGCTTGTCCAGCCCAATCCCCTTCGCAGCCGAAATCAACAACGCATCCGGAAAACGCTGCCGCCACACCAACTCCGATGAATTATCCTCAAGTACATCGATCTTATTCAACAAAATAATCCGCTCTTCCTGATCCGCCTCAATATCACTCAGCACCTGCTCCACCGTCTCAAAATGTTCCTCCGCATCCGGGTCGGACAAATCCACGACAATCAACAGCAAATCACTGTGTATCGATTCCTCCAGCGTCGCCCGAAAACTCGCCACCAGATGGTGAGGCAAATTCCTGACAAACCCCACCGTATCCGACAACATCACATGATCCCCCCCGCCCAGCTCCCACTTACGCGTTCGCGTATCCAGTGTGGCAAACAACTTGTCATCCGCATACACCGTTGCCCCGGTCAACGTATTAAACAATGTACTCTTCCCCGCGTTCGTATATCCCACCAGCCCTACGGTATAAAAATCCGTATTCCGATTCGCCACTTCGCGACGCTTCCGATTTTGAACCTTCTCAATTTCCCGGCGAAGCTCAGCCTTTCGCCTCTGCACCATACGACGGTCAATCTCCAACTGTTGCTCACCAGGACCACGCGTCCCAATCCCAGCAGGCGAACCACCTGCAATACGCTCAAGGTGGGACCACATGGCCCGCAATCTTGGATACGTATACTCTAACTGCGCTAACTCCACCTGCAACTTCGCTTCATGCGTCCGCGCCCGGGCTGCAAAAATGTCCAGAATCAACTCACTCCGATCGATCACCTTACATTCAACAATCTCCTCGATGTTTCGAATCTGCGAAGGCGATAAATCATTCTCAAAGATGATCACCTCCGCTTTCATAGCCTTCGCCAGACTTCCCAGATCCTCCAGCTTCCCCTTCCCCATAAGCGTACTTGCAATGGGGCGATTCCGATTCTGAATCAGCGTATCCACCACAACCGCTCCCGCCGTCTCCGCAAGACTTGCCAGCTCCTCCAGTGGATCGTTCATCCAATCATCACTATTCCCAACCCCCTGCGGCAACACCGCCGCGAGAATAGCCCTCTCCTTCACCACCGATACGCCCTTTTCACGAACATCCGCCAATACAAATTCCTTTCAATAACCTCAAACTCGACGGGCATCGTAGTCCGCCAATTTCTTTACCACAAACTTCTCACCTTTTGCCGATAATCTTTTTGACTGAACCCTACAACCCTCAAGACCGTATTTCTCAGTATCCCCCGCCCCATGACACACCATTGTAAAAACCGTTCGATACTACACCTGGACAAATTAAAAACGTAAAATAGAACATACACCAATACACCTACTCATCGACCTGGAGCAATTGGATGTCAAATAAGCTCAAATTCGAGTTCATGATTATCGCCGTTCTCGTCGGCATCTTCGTTGGACGCGCAACCCTTGCCGGAAACAATGCATACGAATTCTTCGATCGTGTCGTCGATGTACGCGGCGAAATCATGAAGCACTACGTCGAAAACCCCAACAAGGAAAAGATGCTCAACGGCGCCATCAAGGGCATAGTCGACTCACTCAACGATCCCTACACCACATACCTTTCGCCTAATGACCTCGCAGATTTCGACAAGGACGTCCGCGGGACATTTTCCGGCATCGGCGCACAAATCGGCGTCAACGACACCAACCAACTTATGATCATCTCACCTCTCGAAGACTCACCTGCTTACAAGGCCGGCATCCTCGCGGGCGATCTCATTCTTGAGGTCGATGGCAAAAACACCAAAGGCATGACCACCCGTGATGCGGTCAAGGTCATTACCGGCGAAGAAGGTACACCCGTCCAAATCAAAGTCCGCCACTCCGATGGCAAAGAAGAAAACATCAAAATCATCCGCAAGAAGATTAAGGTCCAGACCGTCAAAGGTTTTCGACGCGATGCCGAACACCACTGGGACTTCATGCTCGACCCCAAAGCCGGAATCGGCTACGCACGAATCACCCAGTTCTCCGATCCCACAGCCGATGCCCTCAAGAAAGCCATTGACGACATGAAAGCCAAAGGCATGAAAGGCGCCATCCTCGACCTTCGCTTCAACCCCGGAGGCCTCCTCTCACAGGCCATCCGTATCTCTGATATGTTCCTCATCAAGGGGCGCATCGTCTCCACCAAAGGGCGCAATAGTCCCGAGCGCGCCTGGGAAGCACGATCCAAAAACACCTACTCTGACTTCCCCCTCATGGTACTCATCAACGAATACTCCGCCTCCGCCTCCGAAATCGTCTCCGGTGCGCTCAAGGACAACAATCGTGCCGTCGTTGTCGGAACACGCACATTCGGCAAAGGCTCCGTTCAACAAGTCCTTGCTCTCGAATCAGGACAGGGCGCGCTCAAAGTCACCACCGCGCACTACTACCTCCCCTCCGGTAGAAATCTCCACAAACGCAAAGGCAAGGAAGTTTGGGGCGTCGATCCCACAGATGGCTTCTACGTCCCCATGAACATCGAGCAAACACGCAAGATGCTCGAAGCCCGACGGAACAATGAAGTCATCAAGGATGACAAAAAGGACGACAAGAAAGACCCCAAAGACAAGAAACCCACCGAGATCACCCCCAAAACTCTCCGAGAAGTTCACTTTGACCTCCAGCTCGCCGATGCCCTCGAGTCCATGCAGGCCAAACTCGCCAGCGGTGACTACAAAAAAATCGGTCGCTCAAACGCCACACTTCAAGCCCACGTCACCAAGAAAAACACGCTTGAGCAACGCCGTACCGAATTCCAGAAGGCACTCGACAAGATCAACTCGGAGATTGAAGAACTTGAAAGAACCATTTCCAAGCACGGCGGCGACCCCAAGAAGAAAGAGAAAAAAGACGACAACACATCCGCCAAAGCACCCCAAAATACCCCCGATGACAAAAAACAACCCGCCAAGCCCAATTAAGCCCACCAAACCCTATATACTAAATATACGAAACGGCGCTGCCACGGACCCACGCTATTCGCGTGGGTCCGTTTTCAACACAACACCATGACTCGATCAACCTCCACCATCCTCGGAATCGAATCCTCCTGCGACGAGACCGCCGCCGCCGTCGTCACCAACGGCTCGCTCGTTCTATCCAATATCATCGCATCACAACACAACCTGCACGAAAAATTTGGAGGCGTCGTCCCTGAAGTCGCGTCTCGCGCTCACATCGAGAAAATTCTACCCGTCATCGAACAGGCGCTTTCCGAAGCCAACACAACCCTTGATCAGATCGACGCCATTGCCATAGGCAACCGCCCCGGCCTCATCGGCTCCCTCCTTGTCGGACTCTCTGCCGCCAAAGCCCTCGCTTGGTCGCTTCAAATCCCGCTCATCGGTATCGACCACGTCCACGCGCACCTCTACGCAGGCGCACTCGACGAATCACCCCCCGAATACCCCGCCCTCGGCCTCGTCGCCTCAGGAGGGCACTCGTCCGTATATGCCGTCGACTCACCCCATGACATTAAACTCTTGGGCAAAACCATCGACGATGCCATCGGCGAAGCGTACGATAAAGTCGCCTCCATCCTCCAACTCGGCTACCCCGGCGGCCCTATCGTCGACAAACGCGCACAAAACACACCACAACCGAAAAACCTCCGCTTCCCACGCACGATGCTCGAACCCGACTCCCTCGACTTCTCATTTTCCGGGATCAAAACCGCCGTCCTATACCACGTCCGAGGTAACCCCCAAGGACGAGGACGCGACCGCACCTTTCCCCGCGATGCATCCGACCTCACCGAAGAACAGATCACCGAAACCTGTGCCGCGTTCCAACATGCAGCAGTAGACACCGTCATCAAAAAACTCGATCGCGCCCTAACGCTCACTCAAAACTCCGACACGCCCTACCGAACCCTCCTCGTAGGCGGCGGTGTCTCCGCAAACTCCCTCCTCCGGCAATCCACTACTGAATTCGCCCAGGCCAACAACCTGCAGATCCGACTCCCCCGAATGGCCTACTGCCTCGACAACGCCGCCATGATCGCCGGCCTCGCGCACCACAAATTCATCTCCAACGAATTCGACACATTCGACCTTCCCGCTGTCGCCACCAGCGCCCTGTAGCCCCATTTCCCATTCACACCGGACCATTCCCATGCAGGATATCAAAATCGCCATCGCCCAATTCGAACATCGCGACAACGACAAGCAATTCAACCTCGCCCAAATCGAATCCCTCACCCGATCCGCCGCCGCACAGGGCGCCCAATTCGTGTCCTTCCATGAATGCGCCGTCACCGGCTACACCTTCCTTCAACACCTTAACCAACAACAACTCCTCGACATCGCCGAACCCGTCCCCAAAGGCCCTTCCACCAACGCCCTCATCGACATCGCCAAAGCCAACAACATCATCGTCATGGCTGGCCTCGTCGAAAAAGACGATGCCCGCAACATCTACAACTCCTACATCACCGTCTCACCCGATGGCTTCATCACGCGATTCCACAAGCTCCACCCCTTCGTCAATCCCCACCTCACACCCGGCGCCGGCTACAACGTCATCGAACTCCTCGGCTGCAAATTCGGTTTCCTGATCTGCTACGATAACAACCTTCCTGAGAATGTTCGTATGAACGCGCTTCTCGGAGCAGAAATCGTCGTCATGCCCCACGTCACCGGCTGCACACCCTCCCCTATGCCGGGAAGAGGCGTCGTCCCACCAGAACTTTGGCACAACCGACACAACGACCCCACCTCTCTTCGCCAGCAATTCGACGGCCCCAAACATCGACAATGGCTCCTCAAATGGCTCCCCGCACGATGCTTCGAAAACGGTGTATACGGCGTCTTCACCAACCCCATTGGTGTTGACGGAGACACCATCAAAGCCGGCTCCTCAATGATCATCGACCCCTACGGCGACATCATCACCGAATGCCGAAACCTCGGACCCGATCTCCAAACCGCAACTCTCACCGCTGAAAAATACGAACAGGCATCCGGTCGTCGATACATCAATGCTCGCCGCCCCGACCTTTACGATAAACTCTCCCAACCCCTGCCACCCGGTACAAAACCCACCACCGAACCCGGCTGGAAACTCGCATTCAAATCATAAATCCGCTCACACCCCTCACTTCTTCTTCCCCTCCACCTTCTTCGTCGGTTCATTTTTCCCACCTTTCCCCTTTCCCTTGCCCCGCACACCCCTCACCAAATCCATCGCCGCCGTCTCCAGTTGTTTATCAATCCCCTTCGCCTCATCTCCCGGCAGTTGTGGTACGCGTATATCCGGGACAGCACCGTTATTCTCCATATCGGTATCGTCCGGCAAATACCAACCTCGGAAAGGCAACGACAACATCGTCCCGTCAATCAACGTCGTCCGCCCCGTTGAAATTACACCCCCATACGTCGTCTTCCCAATCAATTTCCCTCGCTTCAACGTCTTGAATGCATGCGAAAATATCTCCGCATTCGAAAAACTGTTCTCATTACAAAGCACATTGATCGGCAGCGTATACCGTTGAATAAACAACCGGTCCTGCGGATAACCCGTCTTATCCCCGCGCCCCGCCCCGCGCGGAATCGTATAAGCATGTCGCCGATACATAATCGACGCCAGCAACCGATCTGTCGTCCATCCACCACCATTATTTCGCACGTCAATAATCAACCCCGCCTTACCTTCCGCCGCCGCATAAAGATCCCGCTCAAACACATCAAGCGAACTCTGATTCATCGACTGAATATGAATATATCCCACATTGCCCCCCGTCAACTTCTCGACCTTCGCCGCATTCGCCCGTCGCCAGTCCCGATACCGCATGGACCGACTTTCTCGCCACCCCATCGGCGTCAGCAACAAATCCAACTCAACGATCTTCCCTTTCACCTTCCTCCGCACACTCACCACCGTTTCTTTACCCACACGCCCTTCCAAATACCCCATCAATGTATCACCCTTCCCAAACCCCTTAAACTCAATCTTCGTAATTAGATCCCCCGCCAGCAACTTCATCTTCCCCTTCCCACCAGGCCCCTCCTCCAACACCCGCGTCACTCGATACCCAATCCCTTCCCGCCTCCCCGAAATCCCCAATCGCCCCATCGCCTGACCATTCCCCGACACTCCATCTGACGTCCGTAACGTCAAATGCGACCCGTTCAATTCCCCAATAAACCGTGCCGCCACATCATTAAACTCATCCGCCGTCCGCGCCCGCTTGGCCAGCTCATGATACCGTTTCGTCAACTTACCCCAATCAAGTCCCTTCATCGTCGGATGATAAAACAACAACTCCAAAATCCGCGCCGCCTCCTTAAACTTCTGACTCGACTGCTTCGCCAGATCCACATCAATCGTTGCCGACATATCCAGATACGCAACCGAACCCGCCGTCGATACCGTCCCGACCCTCCCATTCTCAATAAACACGACTTTATCCCCCTTCAGCGAAACATGCTGCACACGCACAGCCCCATGCAGTCGCTTCACCACCTTCCCGTCCCATTTATGCATGTATAACCCACCCGACCCCGATCCACCCGTATAAAAATAGTAATCACCCGCGGGCGTCATCGCATTGTTCGATTCCGACCCCCTAAAACTCGACACACGCCTCAACCTCAAATACGCCTTCTCCACCCCCCATTCCTCCTTCGTCGTCCGCCACTTCAACGCCTTCCCCGGCGTCCTCGGCTTCGCGGCCTTCGCAGCCTTCGCCCGCTTCTCATAATACGCTTTCCGTTCCGCACTGGTCATCGCCTTCAAATCCGGGTCCAATCTCACCATCCAAACGTCATACTCGTCCTCAACCCGCTCCGACAAAAACGACAACACCTTCCCATCCGCCGACCACTGTGGGTTAAAATCATTGTCCGGATGACGCGTCACATTTACCGCACCGGCATCCCCCTTCACATTCGCGATCCAGATATCATAATTAAAATTCAAATCCGCCACCGCATATGCAATCTGCGTACCGTCGGGTCGCCACGACCAGCCAATCCGCACATCCCAACTCGAAACCAGCTTCTTCACCTTCCTCGTCGCCAGCTCCATTACCATTAAATCACCACGACCCCGCTTAAACGCAAGCCTCCTCCCGTCAGGCGACGGGTCCCCCATCGAATCATGCGTCTCCCCCTTCATCACAGGCTTGATCTCAAAACGCATCGCATCCGCCCACCGCCCTGCGTCATTTAACCGCGTCTTCTCTTTCGCCTTCGCCGCCGCTTCTCGCCCAGCCCGTCTCAACGTCTCAAAGAAACCTTTCTTCACCACAGGCGGATTCAACCTCTTATCAAACGCCCTCTTCAACTCACCACGCGTCAATACAACCTTTGCCCCATAAATACTCAACGTACCATCCATATCTGACGTGAAGTACAACGTTAACCCGTCAGGAGCCCACGCAATATCCGCTTCACGCGCATGATTCTTAGTCACGCGCACAGTTCGCGAGCCCGATGCCATCCCCCTAACAAACACCTCCCCATACGCTACATACGCCATAGTCTTCCCATCCGGACTCAACCGCGCCTCACTCACCCGCCGCGATACATTCAACCGCACTCGCCGATCGCCCTCATCCTCATTCCCATGAATCACCATCGCCTTAACCGTCCCCTTATCACCCTTCACATCCATCAAATACAACTTGTCCCATGCCGCCATCACAATTCGCCCGGCCCCCCGTGCAACCCCATACTCCGACACATCCCGATCCTTAAACCCCGTCAACCGCTGCACCGAATTCTCCCCCACCCCGACATCCATCAAAAACAGATTGTCATGGCTCTCCCAGCGATCCGACAAAAACACAACCCGCCTATCGTTCAACCACTGCGCCGCCCCATCGTTCCCCGCAAACGTCGTCAACCTTTTAAACGTTCTCTCCTTCCGATCATACAGCCACACATCCCGCGCTCCCGATCCCCGATACCCGCGCCTCGACCACGTCGACCTCCCCCTCGTGAACAACACATACCTCCCATTCGGACTCACCACTGGCCGCGCACCAAACGCATCATGCACACGCCGCACATCCCCCCCCTCCACCGACATCATGAACGGTCGCGGCGACCGATATACATCATCCTCCAGCCACGATGAAAACGTCACCACCTCCTTCCCACCGTCATCCACACCAAACCCCGACAAATAAACCGAACGATCTACATTCGTTACACGACGAATCCCACTCCCATCCGCATTCATCATATGAATCACATTAAAACCACTACGCGTTGAATTAAACGCAACCCGCTTCCCGTCACCCGACCACGCCGAATACGTCTCGTCCCCTCCATGCGATGTCATCCGCTCCGCATGTCCTCCCTTCGCGACCACCTTCCATAAATCACCTCGCCAGGAAAACACCACCCACTTTCCATCCGGACTAATCGATGGATAACGTGGCAAGTCCACCACCGCCCCGTTTAAATCCGCCACACCCAAACACAACAAAACACTCACCAATCCAACGATCCGTTTCATGTCCTTCATCGTCAAACACTTTCTCCGCTTCAAAGCGGTCAAATATGATTCCAATAAACCCAACCGCCCATTATAACCACATGCCTCGAACATCTTCACGCTATTTACACTCATCCTTCCTCGGCAATTCCCACCCACTCCTCCACGCCTCAAACGCCAAATCCGAACTCACCAGCCTTAAAATACTCTGCCCCACCCTGATCCAACACCGATTCATACAAGACTATACTCTCCGCAGCAAAACCAGTCTTCAACCGCTCCAGACTCAACATATCCACATCGCGCGGCGGGACGCGAAACCGTCCCACCGTCATATGCGCCTTATACACCCGTCCTTCCTTCCTGAATCCACAACCACTCATTCCCTCTTCAACCCGTCCAACCAACCTCAACAACGCTTCCCCCC
>JANQQT010000282.1 GCA_028284925.1 Phycisphaeraceae bacterium
CGGGCGGGGGAGGAGCCGGAGATGTTTTCGAGGTTGGGGGAGGGTGGCTGGAAGGTCGTGCGACTGGACTCGGCGATGGCGAATCATGATGCGGCGATGACGCGGTTGAAGCAGTTTTGGATTCGACAGGTGCGTAGTGCTTATGGGGCGATGGACCTGACGAAGCGGTTTGGGGTGAGTCATGTGGGGCATAGCACGTTGAGTACACGGGTTTGGACTGTGGGGTGGTTATTTGCGGTGGTGTTTGGTGTGGTGGGTGGCGGGTTGGTGGGGCCGTGGTGGGTAGGGTTGGTTGTGGGGGTTTTGATTGCGGGGTTGTTGCCGGCGCAGATGATGAGAGTTGCGTGGCGAGCGAAGGGGCGCTGGGATATCCGATGGGGGACGGCGTTGGGTTATGGTGTGTTGATGATGCTGGCGAAGTGGGGTCAGTTGTGGGGTCAGTGGCAGTATTTGCGGGATTATAAGAAGGGGGATGTGGCGCGGGCGTTTGATTATAAGGTTGTGGGGAGTGTGGCGTGTTAGGGGATTAGAGTTGACAGGATTGTCTTAGTGAAAAGGAATTAAGACGTGTTAGCAACGAAGAACAGAGTGATGAAGGGGGCGGTGGTTGGGGCGGGTCATATAGCGCGTCAGCATTTGCGGTGTATGGTGGGGATGGAGGATGTGGATGTGGTGGGGGTTTGTGATTTGAGCCCATCGATGGCGGCGAGCGCTGCGGAGATGCTGGGTGTGGAGCGGTGGTATGTGGATTACCAGGAGATGCTGGAGGTTGAGAAGCCTGAGGTGGTGCATGTGACGACGCCTGCGCCGACGCATTTTCGTCTGGCGATGGATGCGCTGGAAAGTGGGGCGCATGTGTTGGTGGAGAAGCCGATCACGACGAGTTTTGAAGAGTTGGATGAGCTGCTGGCGAAGGCGGACGAGTTGGGGAAGGTGGTGGTGGAAGATCACAACTACCTATTCAACGAGAGTGTGCAAGAGATTGTGGGGATGCAGGATCGGGGTGAGTTAGGGGAGGTGACGCATGTGGAGGTGAGTTTCTGTTTGAATATTCTGGGTGAGGGGAGTCGGTTTACCGATCCAAATCTGCCGCATCCGGCGTTGAAGTATCCGGGTGGGGCGATCAGTGACTTTTTGACGCATTTGAGTTATCTGGCGTGGTACTTTGTGGGGGCGCACCGGGGAGTGAGGACGTTGTGGCGGAAACGGGATGAGGAGGGGATATTGGAGAGTGATGAGTTTCGGGCGTTGGTGGATGGTGAGCGGGGGACGGCGTTGTTGAATTTCAGTGCGCATACTCAGCCGGATGCGTTTTTTGTAAGGGTGTATGGTACGGAGGCGCGGGCGGAGGCGCATTTGTTTGAGCCACGGTTTACGGCGGAGCGTGTAAGGGGGGGAGGGCCATTGATGCCGATTTTGAATGCGCGGGGTGTGGGTAAGGCTGAGAAGAAGAATGCGCGGAAGGCGTTTTTCAGGAAACTCGGGGGTGGGCCCGGGGCGTATGAGGGGTTGTGGGAATTGTTACGTCGGACGTATGGGGCGATTGCGGGGGAAGGAGAATCGCCCGTGTCGCGAGAACAGATTGTGGAAGTGAATCAACTGGTGAGTGATTTGACGAAGTCGGAGAATATGTTTTGAAGGTTTTAATCACTGGCGCGAGTGGATTTCTGGGTCGGCATACGGTTGCGGCGTTTCTGGCAGCGGGGCATGAGGTGCGCGCGATGGTGCGGCCTGCGAGTAAGGTGGAGCGATTGGGGTGGGGGGATGAGGTGGAGGTCTTTCGTGGGGATTTGAGGGGGAGTGGCGATCTGGAAGATGCGTTTGAGGGTGTGGATGTGTTGGTGCATCTGGCGGCGTGCGTGGTGGGGGATGATGAGACGCGGTTTGGATCGACGGTGGTGGGGACGGAGCGGTTGCTGGATGCGATGGTGAAGAGTGATGTGAAGCGGGTGGTGCTGGCGAGCAGTTATTCGCTGTATGACTATGAGAAGGTTGGGTGGACGATGAGGGAGGACAGCCCTCTGGCGGAGATGCCTTATGACCGGGACAGTTATGCGGTGGCGAAGGTGTGGCAGGAGCGGGTGACGCGGCAATATGGCGAGAAGCATGGGTGGGATGTGCGCGTACTTCGACCCGGATTTATCTGGGGCGTGGGCAATGCGTGGCTGGCGTGTTGCGGGATGCAGGGTGGGGGTAAGTATGTGGTGGTGAATCCCTGCGGGAAGATTCCATTGACGCATGTGGAGAACTGTGCGGATGCTTTTGTAAGGGTGAGTGAGAATGATCGGGCGGCGGGTGAGACGTTTAACGTGGTGGATAATCATGGGGTGCGGAACTGGCGATATGTGGGGGATTATCGCAAGGGGACGGGAGAGGGGGGGATGCGGATACCCGTGCCTTATGTTGTGGGGTTGTTGATGTCGATGGGGGCGAAGCTGGTGAGTCGGATTGTGTTTGGGAAGGGTGGGAAGTTGCCGAGTTTGTTCGTGCCTTGTCGGTATCGGGCGCGGTTCAGGACGCCGTGGTCTTCGCATAAGAAACTAAAGGCGATGATCGGGTGGGAACCGCCATTGAGTTATGGGGAGTGTTTGAAGCGTACGTATAAGGCGGAGGAATCAGGTGATGACGGTGGTGGGGCGGTCGAGCAGGAGGGAGGTGATGGGGGTGTGGGAAAAAAGTTGGATGAGGGGAGGGGGCAGGATGCGGGAGGAGCAGTCAAGGAGCTGGAGGCGGTGGGGAGTTAGGCAAGGTAAGTCGGGTGTGGGTTAGGAGTTGTTATGTCAGACGGTATTAAGATTGGTTATTTGACGGGGATGTATCCGCGGGCGACGGATACGTTTATACGGGGTGAAGTGGATGAGTTGCGTCGTATTGGCTTTGATGTTCAGCCGTTTTGCATTCGCAGGACGGAGGAGCAGTTTTTGATCAATGATGAGATTCGTGCGGAGGCGGAGCGGACGATACCTTTGTTGAGCGGGAATGGGGTGAAGCTGGTGATGGGTGGGTTAAAGGCGCTGGTATGTTCGCCGCGGCGGTTGTGGCGGACTTGGAAGTTGGCGCGTAAGACGGGGCATCGGGGCATCAGGGGGACGGTGTGGCTGATTGCCTATGTGCTGGAGGCGGTGTTGTTGGCGGGGTATATGAAACGGCTGGGGATTCGGTTGATTCATAATCACATTGCGGGGAATTCATCGGTGGTGGCGATGCTGGCGAGTGAGTACAGTGGGATACCGTTCAGCCAGACGGTTCACGGGTGTTATATTTTTTATGAGCCGAAGTTCTGGCAGTTGGGTGAGACGGTGAAGCGGAGTGTGTTTACGATTTGTATTTCGCATTTCTGTAAGAGCCAGTGCATGTTTTTGAGTGAACGGGAGGCGTGGGATCGGTTGAAGATCGTGCATTGCGGTGTGGGGAGTACTTTTTTGGATGTTCCGCCGCGACCGATGCCGGAGAAGGTGAGGCTGGTCTGTGTGGGGCGGTTGTGTCCGGTGAAGGGACAGGTGTTGATGATGGACGCGGCGCGGCGGCTGGTGGATGAGGGTTTGGATTTTGAGATTGTGTTCGTGGGAGATGGTGAGAGTCGTGAGGAGATTGAGGATGTGATTCGTGAGCATCGGCTGGAGGATGTGGTGAAGATTACGGGTTGGTGTGAAAGTGAGGAGGTTCGGCGTCATATTGAGGATTCGCGTGCGCTGGTGTTGTGCAGTTTTGCGGAAGGTTTGCCGGTGGTGATTATGGAGGCGCTGGCGTTGGGGCGACCTGTGCTAGCGACGCGGATTACGGGGATTGTGGAATTGGTGAAGGAGGGTGAGAACGGCTGGCTGGTGACGCCCAGCAGTGTGGATGAACTGACGGATGCGATGCGCGAGGTGATTCATACGGATGTGGATCGATTGGAGGAGATGGGGATGGCGGGCAGGGAGCGTGTGATTCAGGACTTTAATCAGGCGGTGGAGGCGAGGAAGCTGGGTGAGGTGATGCGGACGGCGTTGGGGGAGGCGGTTTATGTCGAGGGTGTTCCTGATGATGCGGTGACGAGGTCGAATGAAGAACCGGACGAAACAGGAAAGGGCGTGGCGGAGGGCGCCGCGGGCGTGGGAAAAAAGTGTGAGGAGGGGAGAGAACGGGAGATCGAACTGGTGGGGTAGATCCCGGCCTCGCCTGCGGAAGTAAAGCCATAGCGGCGTCGGTTGAGGGAGGGGTTTGTGTGACCGATAAAGATGATGGGGGTTGAGATGGATGGTCGATGAAGGGTTTGAGGAAGGTGAAGCTGGATGGTAAACCAGGTGATTGAAATCGTCCTATACGTTTTGGCGGGGTTGCTTGCGTTGCCTTGTGCGGTGTTGCTGGTGCAGTGCTTGTTTTCACTTTTGCCGGTGAGGCGATGTCGGGAAGCGGAGGCGATTGAGCGACCGAGTGTGGGGGTGTTGATGCCTGCTCATAATGAGGAGGGTGTGATTGGTGAGACGATTCGCGTGGTGATGAACCAGTTGGAGGCGGGGGATCGGTTGCTGGTGGTGGCGGATAATTGCAGCGATGGGACGGCTGAGGTTGCGCGGCGGTCCGGGGCGGAGGTTGTGGAGCGGTTTGACCATGTGAAGCGCGGGAAAGGGTATGCGCTGGCGTTCGGGCGGGAGTATCTGGCGGATGATCCGCCGGATGTGCTGATGGTGATTGATGCGGATTGTCATCCGGATGTGGGGATGGTGGAGACGGTGGGGCGGCTGGCGATGGTGCGCGGGCGGGCGGTGCAGAGTGTTTATGAGATGGAGGTTCCGGCTGATCCGGGTGTGAAGGATCTGGTTTCCGGGTTGGCGTTTACGGTGCGGAACCGGATGCGGAATGGTGGGCTGGCGTGGTTGGGGTTGCCTTGTATTCTGGGCGGGACGGGGATGGCGTGGCCATTTGGGTTGGTGGATGGTAAGCGGTTGGCGACGGGGGATATTGTGGAGGATATGCGGTTGGGGTTGGATCTTGCGTTGGAAGGTTCGGCGCCGATGTTCTGTCCCTATGCGAAGGTGACGGGATATCTTCCGGGGGAGGCGGAGGCGAAGAAGACGCAGCGGACGCGGTGGGAGCATGGTTATCTGGAGACGATGCTGCGTCAGGCTCCGAAGTTGTTTGGGCATGGGTTGGTCAGGGGAAATATTGGATTGATCGGTTTGGGTTTCGAGTTGATGATACCGCCATTGAGTTTGCTGGTGATGGGGTTGACGGCGGGTGTGGGGTTAACGTTGGCAGGGGGGCTGAGTGGATTGACGGGTTTCGGGCCGGCGGTGGTGACGGGGAGCGCTTTTTTGGCGGTGATGGTGTCGGTGTTTTTGGGATGGTTTAAGTTTGCGCGTCATCGTTTGCCGTTTGGTGCGTTGGCGGCGGCGCCGATTTATCTGGCGTGGAAAGCGCCGATATACCTGGCGTTCCTGTTCAAGCGTGAGAAGAGTTGGGTGCGGACGAAGCGGGATGTGGAGACGGCGGAGGATTGGGATGAGTTTGAAGATGAGAATGCTGGGGTAGGCGGCGGGTCGTGTAGGGATGAACCGGATACGCGTAAGTGGAAGAAGGTTGAGGAGACGGAGGATGTGTCGGTGGGGGTATGAATTCGAGCGTGAAACCCGGAGGGGGTGTGGAACGCAGTAGGGGATGATCGGTAGCATGGGGAAGAAGTATGGTTGAGGAAGTCATGGAACAGGTCATGGATGTTGAAAAGGTTGACAGCTTGCCCCCGGAAGACTTAAAGACGCCCCCGGAAGATATAAAGAAGTCTTCGGAGTCTTCGGAGCCGGATTCAGGTGGTGGCGTTGGGGATGCTGTATCCGATGCCGGGAAGTCGGGTGGCGCTGCGTTGCCACAGGTGTATTTGCGGGGTGTGGGTTTTGCGGCGATCACCGAGGGGGAATGTGTGGAGCACATTCTGGAGGAACTGGATGCGGGGAGAGGTGGGTGGGTGGTGACGCCGAATCTGGATATTTTGAGGCGGCTGGTAAAGGAGCCGGACTTTGCGGCGTTGACGAAGGATGCGAGTGTGATGGTGGCGGATGGGATGCCTCTGGTGTGGGCGAGTAAGTTACAGGGGACGCCTTTGCCGGAGCGTGTGGCGGGGTCGAACCTTATTTTGAGTTTGAATGCGGGGGCGGCGAAGCGAGGACGGAAGGTGTTTTTGCTGGGTGGTGATGAGGGGACGAGTGAGAAGGCGGCGGAGATCTTGCAGGAGCGTTATGAGGGGTTGGATATTGTGGGGACGTTTTATCCGCCGTTTGGGTTTGACAAGGATGAGGCGATGATGGCGGAGTTGACGAAGACGGTGGTGGATGCGCAGCCGGACATTGTGTTTGTCGCGTTGGGTTGTCCGAAGCAGGAGAAGCTGATTATCAAACTTCGGGAACAACTTCCCGGGGCGTGGTGGTTGGGCGTGGGGATTAGTTTCAGCTTTGTGTGCGGCGAGGTGAAACGGGCGCCGAAGTGGATGCAGAAGATTGGTATGGAGTGGGTGCATCGTTTGTGGCAGGAGCCGGGTCGATTGTTTAGGCGGTATGTTGTGGATGATATTCCGTTTGCGATTGGGTTGCTGGTCGGGTCGTTTTTTCGTAGATTTAGCCGTAAGCGGAATGGGTAGAGGGGGTGGTTTCGCAGGATTCAGGTGGTATGAATTGTTTTGTTGACAAGGGTGGTGTTGTGACGAGGGTAATGCGTTGAGTGGTTCTGGTAATCGGTATGCGATGATTATGGCGGGCGGTAGCGGGACGCGCTTGTGGCCTATGTCGCGGGCGGATCGGCCGAAACAGTTTATTCCCTTTATTGCCGGGCGGACATTGCTGCAGGTTGCGGCGGATCGGTTGGATGGGTTGGTGGGGCGGGATCGTGTGTATGTGTGTACGGCGGAGGAGCATCGGGGGATTGTGCGGGACGGGTTGGAGGGGGTGGGGGATGAGCAGATCCTGGGCGAGCCTTGTGGAAGGAATACGTTACCGGCGGTGGGGTTTACGGCGGCGGTGTTGTGTGAGCGTGATCCGGATGCGGTGTTTGCGGTGTTTACGGCAGACCATCTGATTCAGCCGGTGGATGTGTTTGGGGATTGTGTAAGGAAGGGTTTTGAGATTGCGGAGCAGTTGGAAAATTCGTTGGTGACGTTTGGGATTAAGCCGACTCATGCGGCGACGGGGTATGGGTATGTGAAGGTTGGAGAGGGGATGACGGGTGTGGATGGGGCATGGGGGGTTGAGCGGTTTGTGGAGAAACCGGATGTGGTGACGGCGGAGGGTTTTTTGAGTGATGGGGGGTATTTATGGAACAGCGGGATGTTTGTCTGGCGGGCGCAGACGCTGCTGGACTGCATCGGGAAATACAAACCGGAATTGTATGAGGGTTTGATGAAGATTGCGGCGGCGTGGAATGATGGAGATCGCGTGGGGACATTGGAGCGCGTTTATCCGACGCTGGAGAAGATCAGTGTGGATTATGGCGTGATGGAGCCTGCTTCGGCGGATGCGGATGTGACGGTGGCGACGGTGGGGATGGAGGTGGACTGGCTGGATGTAGGGGCTTGGCCAGCTTATGGGGAGACGGTGGAGGTGGATGGAGAGGGGAATCGCGTGGTGGGGCGGGCGGCGATGGTCGATAGCCGGGAGAATCTGGTGGTGTGCGAGGATGAGAGTGAGGTTGTGGGTTTGGTGGGTGTGGAGGGGCTGGTGGTGGTGCGTAGCGGTGGCCGGACGTTGATTTGCAGCAAGGCGGCAGCGGAGCAGATTAAGGACCTGCATGAGCGTATTGGGGCGGAATTCGGGGCGGAATGGCTATGACCGATAACGGTGGTTGGATTTTTGGCGTCGGGGAGAAATGGTGCTAATGTGGGTTGGTGAAAAAACTTTGAGAAAAGGGCGAACCGCGGAGGAACGGTTTCGTAAGGAGTAGATAAGGAGAATACACGTCCCATTGATTCGCCGATCAGGATGGTAGAGGCACAGGGCGCATCATGTATTTCGTGGACAGGAGAATCCCGGCCAGCGTTGTGGTATGGCTGTGTTATTTGAGTGCGAGTAGATGGTTTTCGATTTTATCGGTGGGATATACGGTTAATTATGCGTCCATTTATCGACGATAGAAGACGAACGGGGAGGTGTATGGATGATGCGGACGTCAGTGCGACGACGCAGGAGATTATCGGCAGAACATTGAATCAGGATGGTGCAGGTGACTCTCAGGCACATGTGCAAGACGTGATTGGGAAGTCTGAAGCGGGATATTGCGGGGAAGGATGTGAGGACGACATCGGAGCGAGGAGTATGCAACACCGAGCGGAGTCAGAACATCGAGGCGCGGAAGGCGCTTCATCCACGATTCAGGAGGCGAATCCGCTGAGTCGGATTACAGCTGCGATCTTGTTGTGTGGTGGTGTGCGGCCGACGAAGCTCAGCTCGTCGATCGGTCGTAGCATTCTGGAACTTCCGATTGAAAGTAACCGGACGCTTTTGGATGACTGGCATGACCAGATGAAGGACCTTGCGAGGTTGGTGGATCGGAAGGGATTACCTGTTCGGGCGATCATGGGCGGTGAAGGTGAGATACCGGCGGCGCCGGTGAGTACGGGTGAAGTCGTCTTTACGGTGGAGCGGGATCCGAATACGTTTCGCGGGACGGGCGGTGTATTGCATGATATTTCGCGGGGGTATCCTGAAGATGAGTATCTGCTGGTGGCGAATGGCGCTCAGTTGTTGATGCGTCCTTTGGATGAGCTGGTGGAATCGTTGGGGCGATGCGGCGGGGATGTGAGTGTGGTGGCGCATCGCGATGGGACGCCGAGCGGATTGATGCTGGTTCGGTGCGGTGTCATGCGAGATGTGTCTGTCAATGGCTTTGTGGACATGAAGGAACAGGCCCTGCCCGAGATTGCCCGGTTGCATGATGTTCGCGTGGTCTTCTATGATGAGCCGACGGGATTGCCCGTGCGTACGCTGGGGGATTATGTTCAGGCGGTTCGGTTGCATCATTTGCGATTAGCGAATAAGCCGGCGGTGGCGAATCCGTTTGCCGAGGCGTTTGAGTCGACGTTCACGTTGATTGAAGACGGCGCGACGGTGGATGAGTCTGCAGTTCTTACGGATGCGGTTGTGTTACGCGATGCGGAGATTGGCCGTCGATCCGTGGTGGTGCGATCGCTGGTTTGCCCGAAGGGACGCGTGCGTCCGGATGGCCGAGTGGTTGATCGGGTTGTCGTGCCGGTGATGCGTCGTGATTCAGGGAGTGGCTCATGATGTTCCCGCTTTTCTGGAAACGCAATGGGTGGGGCGCCTGGCACTTATGGGGCGCGCTGATTATGGTGGCGGCCGGTTTTGCGGTGACGTATCAGGCGTGGGCGGACATCGCGATTAACGCGTGGTCGGATGAAGAGGATCACCATGTGTTTCTCGTACCGCTGGTGGCTGCGTGGCTGGTGTGGGTAAGGCGTGAGCGGTTTCGGTTTTGTGAACCCCGAGGTACGGAGATCGGTCCGCTGATACTGATAGTGGGCGCGATTGTCTCCCTGATCGGGTATTACGGGGCGGGACGATTGTTTGACCAGATAGGAATTTCATTTTTGGGCGATGCGGTGGGCGCGGTGATTGGCAAGGGGCCGAAGGAATCGTTGTTTCACGGCGGCGCTGTCATCGTCGTGGTTGGATGTTTGATTTCCGTGGTGGGCAGGGATGTGTTATTGCGATTCCTTCCTGCGTTCGTCGTGCTTGTATTCCTGATTCCCGTACCGAAGAGTTTACGGCTGGAGCTTGCGATACCGCTTCAGGGGTTTCAGGCGCAGATCACGGAGTTTGTGTTTACGGTAGCGGGTAGCGAGATCAATCGTCAGGGTAATTCGCTTTTGATCAACGGGCAGCCTGTGGCGATTGCCGAGGCGTGTAACGGGCTTCGCATGGTGTTTGCATTGTTCCTGGTGTCGTATGCGTTTGCGTATGGGATGCCGTTGAAGAACTGGGTACGCGTGGTGGTGGTGGCGATGAGCCCCGTGTCTGCGATGGTGTGCAATGTGATTCGGATGATCCCGACGGTCTGGATGTTTGGTCGTGCGGACGAGCCGTTTTTCGGTATGTCGGGCGATCAGGCGGCCCATGTGTTTCACGACTATGCGGGTTGGCCGATGTTGATCATCGCCTTCCTGATTCTGTTGGGCATCATGAAGGCACTGAAGTGGGCGCAGGTATCAATATCTCCTTATACGCTGGCGAGGGATTAACCGGATGAACGTGAGGAAAACGATCAGACTTGGCGCTCCTTTGATTGCTCTGCTGGTGTTGGCGGGGATGGCGGTGGAGGCGTACATGTATCGTCCGATGCCGAGCGATACGAAGCCTTATCACGCGTATATCAAGGAGGCGGATACGCCTGAATGGATGCCGAAGGATATCAAGATTGAAGGTTTGGGAACATGGGTGGGTCACGACAGCGAGATCAGCCCAGCGGCGTATAAGCTACTTCGTCCCAATGTGCACGTTCAGCGCGCGTTCAGGTTTGAGCCGGACGGAGAGCCTGATTCAGGTTACGCGGGGCCTGCGCGGGGTGAGCAGGTGAGTTTTTTGCTGGTGCAATCGAAGGATACGCGTGATATCAATGGTCACTACCCGCCGATCTGTTATCCCGGGCAGGGATACGTGATTGACAAGAAGAGGAGCGGAGAGGTCCGATATGAGATTGACGGTGAGGTTTTTCACTGCACGCGATACTATTTCGTTGGAAGTCGGAATTTTCAGCGTGCCAATCTGGTGGTGGACAATTTCATTGTTTCGCTGGGTGGTATCTATCCGAATATGGAGGAAGTGGAATACAGGACGGGAGATTATCTGACGCGCTTTTACGGCGCGGCACAGGTGCAGGTAGTTCATAAGGTCGCGGATTGGACCGATGATGAGCGTTACGAAGCGCGTTATCGGGATCGTTTTCGGATGTTGATCCGTGAAAACATGGAAGTCATCAAGCGCATCAAGTATGGGTTGAAACACAAGAATAAAGCTGGAGTGAGAAGCGCCAAACAAGCTGGAGTACGGCAATGAACGATCAGAAACATCTGGTACCCTTGGAAAGTCGCCAATCGGAGTTGGCGGATCCTATGTCAACGTATTCGATGACGGTGAGTCCACCGAATGAGGAATCGGAAATCACGCCCTTGCAGCGGATTCACAGTTTGCTGCGGGGTCGCTATCTGCTGGCGGTCGTGCTGGGCATGGTTTTCGGCTTGATGGGCGGCATCCTGGGATGGTTCGCATTCGACCCGATTTATCGGAACGAGGGTGTGATCCGCATCAAACCGTTTACGGAAAGGATTCTTGAGAAAACCGAGCAGAGCGAAGTCATGCCCGGTTATCAGGGATTCCTGAAGACGCAGATTAGTCTGATCACGGCTGATCGCGTGGTGGACGAGGCGCGTCGTCGTCCCGCATGGTCTATCGTTGCGCGCAAACTCGGCCGTCGCGATACCTTTAAGGATCGGGAAAATTTCAAGGACAGCATTGAAGTTGATAATCCGCCCGGTACGCAGCTGATCATGGTTCGTTTTCGTGACAAGAACGCCGAGGCCGCGAAGGCTGGCGCGCGTGCATTGATCGAAGCGTATGATTCGTTGTATGTGGCCGATGACCTGTCAAGCTTTAAGAATAAACTGGACCAGGTTGGACGAATCATTGAGCAGGTGCGTTCGGATCGTCGTAGTAAGAAGGCGCGGATTGAGGCGTTGACGGAGGAGTTTGGCGGGACGGATGTGGAACCGTTCTATCAAATGCAGATCCGAAAATTCCAGACGCTCGAACAGCAGCACACGCAGTTGATGTTGATCTATCGTCGTTTGCGCCAGGATGAGGATCGACGCGGATTCATTCCGAGGCATATTCAGCTGCAAAATGAACAGAAGAAAAAGAATGAAGCCAAGGACGGCGCCAAGGATGCCGGCAATAGCGGCGCGAAAGACGGTGGTGGCGGAGCGGCGGACGATGCTACTGCACCGAAGTCGGGCGACGGCGCCAAAGCAGGCGATGTTCAACCCGGTAATACGCCGATGGGTGACGGGAAAGCCGCGCCGAACGCACGTCCTGCCGGTGTTGCGAACATTCCACCCGATATTGCGCAAACTCTGGCGAGTCTGACCGTCGAGAGCGTTGCAGAGAAAGATCCGATCATGCGTGGTCTTTTGAACCAGCGTGATCTTCTGAAGCGACAGATGTACTCTCTCAAGCAAAACTATGGCCCGTTACACAAGACCGTGCGTGATGCGGAAGTTGCCATGGAGGCGGTTGAAAAGTCGATCCAGGATCGGTTTCAGGAATATCAGAAGCTCATCATTACCGGAGGTGGCGCGCAACCCGAGATCAATTCAGATCAGGTTTATGAACAACTCCTGTTCCTGCAGACCGTGATGGGTGGTACACAGAAGACCATCCAGCAGTTGGGTAAGAAATCCACGGAAGCCGCGAACTTGAAGGAGCAGGTGGATTATCTTGATGAGCAGTTGAAGCTTGCTCAGGATCGTCGTCGTGCGTTGGAAATTGAGAAGGAAGTTCGTAGCCGTATTGAGATTGTCCAGCGAGACGGTGGTCTGCAGGAGAAGCCCTGGCGTAATCGTCGAATTTTTGTGGCGCCGGTATTGGGCATGATGGGAGCCGGTTTTGGCGTCGCGCTGGTTGTGCTTCTGGGCCTGTTGAATCGTCGCCTGCGGAATTACGAAGACGCACGCGACAGCCTTGGGCGTCGGACGATGCTGGGTATTCTTCCCGAGATGCCGGAAGATCTTTCGGATCCGGAGCAGGCGGATATCGCCGATCACTGTGTTCACCAGATTCGTACGTTGTTGCAGATTGGCGCCGAAAGTCACGGGCGTCGTGTGTTCTCGATTACCTCGCCCGCGGCGTTTGACGGCAAGACAAGTCTTGGTCTGGCGCTGGGTATTTCCTTTGCCAAATCCGGAAGCAAGACGCTCCTGGTCGATTGTGATATGACCGATGGCGATCTTTCCACACGCGTCAACACCATTATCCGACGCAAGGTTGGGCGTATTCTCGTGAGTCAGGGTTTGGTCACGGAAACGCAGGTTGAAGAGGCTCTGGCCAAGGCACACAATCGTCGTTTGGGTGAAGTGCTGATCGAGATGGGCTTTGTTTCCCGTGGCGACCTGGACCAGGCGCTGGTGGATCAGGAACGTATGCCTGTCGGTCTGGTCAACGCATTGGAAGGCGAACCTGTGGAGGATTGTGTTGCAAACACAGGTTTTGACGGACTGGATATGCTGCCGGTTGGTGAATCCGACATGCGAGGTTCCAGCCGCATTTCCCCATCGGCTTTGCGAGCCGTGCTGAATGAGGCTCGCCAGTTATACGACATCGTGATCATTGACAGCGGTCCCGTACCTTCCAGCATTGAGGCTTCACACGCTGCGGCCGAGTCGGATGGTGTTGTGATGGTTGTCAGCCGAAACCTTCAACGTGACCATGCCGAGCGCGCGGTTGAGCATTTGGATGCGATCGGCGCCCGCGTTGCCGGCGTTGTGTTTAACCGTGCCAATGCCAGTGAAGTCCGCGCTCTTTCTGAAGGCGGAGCCGATACCGAAACAACCTCACGCCCAAGGCGACTTCGCTCGCGTGATACGGTTCATACCAAGCGATTTGGTCCCGTCGCCGGCGCTGTAGCCCGCGGATCGCGCAATGGCGACGCAGCGGACGAAGAGCCGGGCGAATAAGCAGCCCGACTCTTCTTGCGGCGGAAAGAAAGAATGATTGGAGTACTCAGGATTCGGGTATGGTAACGCAGCAATCGATCAAAGCGGTGGCCACGGATCATCATCCGACCGTGTGGGGTCTTGACCCCACACAGTTGCATGACCGGTTCTGGGCTGCGCGAGGTGTGCAGGTTGTGCGGCAGGGCGAACCCTACGAGATCGTCAAGGGCGCTGAACTCTACCTGTTAACGGATCGACGATTGTTTACGATTTTCAGGATCGGGAGGCTGGTTGATCAGTTGAGCTGGCTGAACCCGGAGTTGATGTGTATTCGATTGCATGAGTCCCGCGATCATGGTTATCGGGAGATGGCGGTCACGGATGAAAATGACCGGTTCGTGAAATTTGAGCGGATCTATGGCGGCGGCGATTCGCGTCTTGCCAGGGTTGCGCTGACCTCGAATCGTCGGCTTGCTGAAGATTGGCAATCGGCGGCGGATTCGCGTCAGGCGTGGCGTTTGCTGAGGCGTCGTGTGCCGCGTAACCGAAGGTTTACCGTTTCCGAAGATGGGAATGTTTACGATCGCACGAGTGATGCGGAGGTGATGAATTGCCTTCGTGATCTGATTCAGTTCTGGAAAACGCCGGATGCGACGATTCGTCGTATCGGACGTCGCACCAGTGGTGTATGGGCGGCATCGGATACAAGGCTTGACGATTCGGTGCGTTTCATTGGTCCGGCATGGGTCGGGTCGGGACGATCGGATGTCAGGAACGTAAGTGTGGTCGGGCCTGCGGTGATCTGGGATAATCCTGAGGAGCGACCTGAAATCGGCGAATTGGAGTGGCAGGAAATAGAGCCGTCGCCGATATTTGAGCGACCGGTTCGTTTGAGTAAGCCATCGCCGGTGCGTCGTTTTACGAAACGCGTATTTGATATTATTTTTGCACTTGGCGTGTTGCTTGTGACGTTGCCGTTTTATCCGCTGATCATGCTGGCGATCTGGCTGGAGGACGGGCGACCGTTCTTCTTTGCCCATAAACGCGAAACGATGGGGGGGCGAGAATTTCCATGTATCAAGTTTCGCTCGATGAGGCGTGATGCGGCGGAAATTACGGCGAATCTGGCTCAGGAAAACAAGGCGGACGGTCCGCAGTTTTTTGTTGATCCGGAAAAAGATCCGCGATTGACGCGAATGGGTAAGCTGATGCGTAAACTTAATGTTGACGAGTTGCCTCAGTTTATCAATGTTCTGTTAGGGCATATGTCCATTGTGGGACCGCGCCCGTCTCCACGGAAGGAAAATCAGTGTAGCCCGGCGTGGCGCGAAGCGAGATTGAGCGTGCGTCCGGGAATCACGGGACTTTGGCAGGTGATGCGCACGCGCCAGCCCGGTTTGGATTTTCAGGAGTGGATTAAGTACGACATAGAATATGTTGAAAAAGGTGGATGGATGATGGACCTGTTCATCATCTGGAAAACAGTCTTCATCATGTTGAAATTGAGCGATTAATACCATGAGTATTCGAGCGAAAACGAAGAAACGGTTGCTGATTCTGTCGGCGATTCTAATATTGATCACCGGAGGAGGCGTGGCCGCCGTTTACATTGTCGGCCAGCATCAGAAGGCTGCGCTGGTCGAGCGGCATGACGACGGCATGAAAGCTGCGGTCGGCGGCATCATGCAGCGCGCCGCCTTTTACCTGGAAGAGAAAGAAGTGAATGCACTGAAGGCCCATCTTTCGCCGTACCTTGAAGACGGCAAGGTTGGCAAATGGCGCGCCTCAGATGTCCTGAGTACACTGAACAAATACCATCTCTCAGTCAAGGACGACATGGAGACGCAGTATGCCTTTGCCATATCCCGAATTGAATTGCCTCTGGAGGGCGCCAAGCACATTCGGGAGGCGCTGAGTTATCTGTCTCGCATTGCTGACCATATGCCTTCGAATGAGGCGGGTGATCTTTATAAACTTCTGGCGGAGTATGAATTGCTCGAGCGTGTGCTTCCCCTGACGAAGGACTGGCACCGCATTGTCAAGTTATCACAGAGCGTTCTCAAGAAAAAGCCGAGTGATAAGCGAGCCTTGAATCGGGTGTTTGAAGCGCACGTAAGATTGAGCGAGTTGACGAAAGCCAGAGAATATCTGGATCAATGGAAGAAAGCCTATCCCAACGATCCACGGCCCTATATCCAGGAAATCGCCCTGGCCATTGAGAAGGGCAAGACTGCAGGGGATGAGTTGGTGGATAAGACCGTCATGGAGTTGGCGGAAAAGTATTACAAACAGAAGCCGGACGATCCGCGTCACCAACTGGTGATGGCATTCGGTTACGTCAATGTCGGCAAACGCGTCGATGGCGCCAAAATGCTGGCGAAGGTCGCCAGCCAGAAGCCGCCAAAGGATGATCCGCAATTCCCGATTTTGCTGATTGAGCATCTGGACCGAATCGGTCTGTTTGAGCAATCCATGCGCTGGCTCGATGCTTATGCGCCCAAAGCCAAGGATCCGGTTGTCAAGCGACGGTACCTGATGCGATTATGGGAGGCCAAGCGACTGACTCAGCTTAAGAAAATGATGAAGTCGGTTGATCTGGAGTCTGACCTGACCCGGTCCGAAATCCTTGTATTCAGCGCGTTAATGGCGCACAGTGAAAAACGACTGGCGGATCGTGACAAGATTATTGAGACATTGGCGGGGCGCGAACGAGATCCTACTTCCAAGGCATGGTTACCCATATTCGAAAATCTGATCATTG
Source organism: Phycisphaeraceae bacterium (assembly GCA_028284925.1). Lineage (GTDB taxonomy): Bacteria > Planctomycetota > Phycisphaerae > Phycisphaerales > Zrk34 > JANQQT01. The sequence continues at coordinate 16,449 of JANQQT010000282.1, forward strand.
GCGATCCTTCCAAACTCAGCCTGAAGAAGATTGAGGAGGTTCTGGGAGATGCCAGGAAGATCAATCCAAATGATCCGTATATCCGTTTCCGATTGGGCCAGCTTTATCTTCGTATGGATGAGAAACACAAGGCTATGGAGGAGTTTACGGAGATTCGAACAAAGATGCGATATTCCTGGTCGGCGCCTTATTACTACATTGCGCAGATCGAGGCCGCCAACAGGCATCATGCCCGTGCAGCGTTGTTCATCAACGAAGCTCTTAAGAGAAACCCCAAAGACATCCGTACATTGATTAGTTGGATACGCCTCCAACGCCTGGCTCTGGACAATCGGTCGGGTACGAAGCCTAAGGACGTTCAGAAATTTGACAACCAGATCATGAGTGTGCTGGAAAAAATTCATGCGCCGGATAGTGATCTGTTGGGCGAACCTCAGACGCTTGGCGTGTACATTGGAGCGCTGGTACGTTCGGGCAAACGTGCCGACGCCATCAAAGTCCTCGAGGCCGTCATGAAAAAGACCGACAAGCGAAAGCCGACCGCGTCGACCTATATCAATGTCGCTCAGATCAGTTTGCTTCACAAGCTCGGACTTGAAGAAAAGGCATTTGCGGCGGCGGAGGGCGATCATGGTCTGACGGTACAAGTGGCGTATGCTCGGGCCAAGCGAATGGTGAGGGATAAGAATACCAAGGCGGCGGTGGCATTCTTCGAGAAACAGGTCAAGAGGAATTTGGGCAAAGGTCCAAACATTGCCAATCGCTGGAAACTCGCATGGGCAAAATTCCTTGATGAAATTGGTGATGAACGTGCGGCCACGGCGTGGAAGGTGTTTGCCGACGAGAATAAGAAGCTTTTGAGCATACAGAACGAGGTGCTTAGGAGTCGCTGGATTCGTAAGGATCCGGCGTATATGCAGGTCGTGGTGGATCGTTTAAGGGAACTTGGCGCCAGGGACGGGATTAGCGCAAAGTTGGCGGAAGTCGCACTCATGCTTTCGCAGAACTATGACGTTGAGGAGAACGCGCAGAATGCCCGGAAGATACTTGTGGAGATTCTTGAGAAGGCCGGGCAGGGAAGCAATGAACGTGCCCGCCTGATGCTTGCGCAGGCTTATTATCGCATGGGTAACCTGGCGGCCGCGATTTCCCAATTGGAACGTGCCGCGACGGTGAATCCGGATAATCTCGGAATTCAGTTGGAATTGGTGGATTATCACATCGCCAGGGGTAATGCGGCGTCTGCCAACGCAAAAATCACCACACTGCTCAAACATGAGCGGATATCCCGCGGCCAGAAGATTCGGGTCGCCAGTATGGTCGCACGACTTGGCGACGTCCAAAGAGCAATCCGGATGCTGGAGACGCT
>JANQQT010000007.1 GCA_028284925.1 Phycisphaeraceae bacterium
GTAGTGGTATTGGGGAGTTGGTGTGATGTGGGGTTTGGGAAGGGTCGGCCGAACATTGTGTTTATCTATGCGGATGATCATTCGGAGGCGGCGGTGAGCGCTTATGGGTCGAAGATGAACAAGACGCCGCACATTGATCGGCTGGCGAAGGAGGGGATGCGTTTTAAGCAGAGTTTTGTGGCGAATTCGATTTGCGGGCCGGCGCGGGCGTGTATTTTGACGGGGTTGCATAGCCATGCGAATGGGAAGATGACGAATGGGGGTGGGTTTAAGGATGATCTGCCGACGTGGACGAAGCTGTTGAAGCAAAGCGGGTATGCGACGGCGATGGTGGGGAAGTGGCATATCCGGTCGAAGCCTAATGGGTTTGATTATTGGGCGATTGCGGGAGGGGGGTATTACAACCTGAGGATGCGGACGGCGGATGGGGTGGTGAAGCATGAGGGGTATACGACGGAGATTATTACGGAGGATGCCTTGAAGTGGGTGAAGGGGCAGAGGGGTAAGGGGAAGCCATTTGCGGTGTGGATTAGTCATACTTCATCGCATCGGACGTGGGAGCCTGGGCCTAAGTATTTGAAGCATTATGATGATGTGGAGATTCCGGAGCCTGCGACGTTGTTTGATGATTATTCGGGGAGGTCCAAGGCGATGGCGGATACGCAGATGCGGATCTCGCGAGATTTGTTTCCGGCGTATGACTTGAAGCTGCCGGTGACGGGGAAGGGGATATTGGATCGTTATCGTACGGGTAAGTTGAAGGGGATGACGGAAGAGCAGCGTAAGGCGTGGGAGGCGGCGTATGGGCCGAAGAATGAGGCGTTTTTGAAGGCTGATCTGAAGGGGAAGGCGCTGGTGAAGTGGAAGTATCAGAGGTATATCAAGGATTATCTGCGGTGTGTGGATGCGCTGGATGACAGTGTGGGGCTTGTGATGAAGTTTTTGAAGGATGAGGGACTGGAGGATAATACGATTGTTGTTTATTCATCGGATCAGGGATTTTTTCTGGGTGAGCATGGGTGGTATGACAAGCGATGGATGTATGAGCCGGCGTTTAAGACGCCTTTGATTATTAAATGGCCGGGTGTGACGAAGGGTGGGAGTGTGAGTGATGCGTTGGTTCAGAATATTGATATGGCTCCGACATTTCTGGAGATGGGGCAGGTTAATGAGAAGGTGAAGATGCATGGGCGGAGTCTGGGGAGGATCTTGAAAGGGGAGACGCCGAAGGGTTGGCGAGATGGGGTTTATTATCATTATCATCAGCGGGATAAGGGGCGGACGGCGCATACGGTGGCGCGGCATTATGGTGTGCGGACGGCGCGGTATAAGCTGATTCGTATTTATGATTACGACGACTGGGAGCTTTATGACCTTAAACATGATCCGGTTGAGATGAAGAATGTTTATGGGGATGAGAAGTATGTGAAAGTGGTGAAGGAGATGAAGGCGAAGTTGAAGGCGTTAAGGAAGAAGTATGGGGATGAGACGGGGAAGGCGTTGTGAGGTTGGGATGAGGGTGAGGGGGTTCGGATCAGGGATTGGCGTTGAGGAGTTTGGCATCGGCGACGTAGTTGAGTTTGATGTTGGAGGAAGTGAATGCGTTGCCGTTGCGGTCGGTTATGGTGATCTGGAGGGTGTAGCGACCGACGTTCAGGGAGGCGGGCAGGGTGATGTCGGCGATGAGGAAGAAGTCGCGGCGGAGGTTTTTGGATCGATCGATGACGGTGACTGGGCGGAGGCGCCAGACGGGTTGGCCATCGGCTTCGGTGAGGAGGACGGCTTCCTGTGTGAGTGAGACGGCGAATTCACCGTTGGTCTGGGCGACGGATTTGAAGTTGTCGATTTCGCAATAGACGATCATGCGGTTGGCCTGATTTGCGAGGAAGGTGTTGTTGAGGAAGGGGGTGTAGATGCCGTAGCCGCGGACGGAGCGGCAGAGCTGGATGGTCTGGATGGTGAGTTTCTTTTCAGATTTGATTTGTTCGGCGAGTTCCTCGGCGGCGAGTTTGAGTTGGGCGCGGTCTTTGGGGGTGTCTTTGCCGAGTGAGCGGCCGAGGAGTGTGAAGGTGTTTTGCCATGCCAGGATGAGTTTGCGGTCATCGGCGGAGAGGTCTTTGAGGTCTTCGGCGGCGAGTTCACGTTTGGGGTCGACAAGTGTGAGCGCGGCCTGGGCGAGATAGGGACGGAGGCCTTTGGATTTGAGCCGCTGATCGCGGGAGATTTTTGCGATGAGGGCTTTGACGAGATCGGAGGTGGAGTGGTCGGTGAGTAGGGTTGGGGATTGTGGGGTTGCGTTAGACCTGGTCTCAGAGGGTTGTTTTTTTTCCGTGGTATTTTTGGTGCCGGGTTTTGGATCGGCTTTGGTGTCGAGATTGTTTTTTGTTTTGGGATCGGGTGTCGCTGGTTTGAGGTTGGTGGAGACGGGTTTGACGGGATTGTTGTTGTCTTTGGGTGATCGGGATGGCGTGGACCAATTGACATTGGGGACGGAGGGATTGGTATTCTTTTTTGCGCTTGTGCTACGTTCGACCTGTTTGATGTAGTCGCCTGGTCCGGAGGGGAAGTTGTTGCCGGAGGTGTTGGTCGGTGTGGTCTTACAGGCGGGGAGGAATAGCGTGGTGGTTAGGATGAGGGCCAAAAAAGGGATGGGCAGGGCGGGCCGGTGAGAGGGGATAGCGAGTGATCTGGTTGACATGTTGATGCCTCCTGCATCGTTTGTGTTCGCATCCATGCGAGTGGTGATGTCATCCGGAAGGGTTTTGCGTTGAGTATGGTAGGGTTCAGGTTGGAGTTAGTTTAGTTCATCGGCAAACTGGACGCAAAAGCGTTCGAGATTGGTGGTGGTTTGGCCAAAGCCTGATTTGGCTCGTTTGTCGAGATTGACGATTGTTTTGAGGAGGGCCGCGGTTTTATCGGTCCCAAGCTTTTTGGCAGCGTTGAAAAAGGGGCGTTCGCGGTCGCCCCAGATTTTGAGTTCTTTTTTGATGGCGAATTCGTTCTGGCCTGATTTGATCATGGCGGAAGCGGCGGCGAGTTTTTTGATGAGGTCGGCGACGAAGTATGTGATGAGGACATCGGGCTGGTGGGAGAGGTTGACCAGTTCGTGAAGTTTGGCGATGGCGCGTGCAGGTTTGGCGGAGAGGATGGCTTCCTGGATTTCCCAGGCGTCTTCATCGCTGGCGTGGCCGACGAGGGCTTTGACCTGATCGGTGGTGATGGCTTTGGATTCGGAGGCGGATACGGCGAGTTTGGCGAGTTCTGAATCGAGGAGGCCGAGGTTGCGGCCGAGGTGGTCGACGAGGAGTTCGGCGGCTTTGGGTTCGATCTCAATCTGGTGTTGGGATTTGGCGCGGGCGATGGTCCATTGCTCCGCTTCGACGAGGGAGAGGAGGTCGCATTTGACGACGTGGCCTACTTTGGCGATGGCTTTGTCGAGGTTGCCTTTGTTCCATTTTTCGGAGCGGAGGAGGAGTGTGGCGGTGTCGACGGGGGCGGCGGCGTAGCGTTCGAGTGCAGGGCGGTGGTTTTTGACGAATTCATCGGCGGCGTCGACGATGATGAGTTTGTGTTGTTGCATGAGGGAGAAGGAGCGGAGATCGTCCATGATGTCGGCAAAGGCGGATTTGGGATCGTATTTGGTGGATTCGATTTCGCCGTGGGTTTGCTCGAGGGCGGCGCGGAGTTGTTGCATGTAGTCGGTGAGGAGGAAGGATTCCTTGCCGTGGAGGACGACGAATTTTTCGGAGCCGGTGAAGGAGGGAGGGGCGGATTTGGTGGTGCGTTTTGCCATGGTTGGAGTATAGGTTGTGTGGAGGTGGTTTAACAGTTAGTCGATGTGGGGATGGAGTGCGCTGGTTTTGGCGAGGAGGACGACGGCGTGGGCGGCGATGGCATCGTTGTGGCCTATGGCGTCGACGTGTTCGTGGGTCTTGCCTTTGATGTTGATTTGGGAGGCGTGGCAATTGAGGAGCGTCGTGAGATTGTCTTTGATGGTTTGCTTGTGGGGGGAGAGTTTGGGGGCCTGGAGGATGATGGTGATGTCGATGTTGTTGATGGCGTAGCCGGCGGTGTTCATGAGGGTGAGGGCGTGTTGGAGGAAGATCTTGGAATCGGCGTTTTTGTTCTGGGGATGGTTGTCGGGGAAAAGCTGGCCGATGTCGGGTTCGGCGAGAGCGCCGAGGATGGCATCGGTGAGGGCGTGGAGGAGGACATCGCCATCGGAGTGGGCGGCGCAGCCTTTGTCGTGCTCGAAGGTGTGGCCCCCGATGATGAGAGGGAGATTGGGTTCGAGGCGGTGGAGGTCGAAGCCGTGTCCGATTCTGAAGGGTTGGTTCATCATGGTGGGTTGGGTGGAGATGTTCGTATCGTCGTGTTCGACTTGTGGTCGCGGTGGTAAAACGGTGGCAGGATGTTGGTGGGTAGTTTACCGCTTTGAGTGGGGGGTGGCGAATTAGCGTGTGCAGGAAAAGGGGAGGTGTGTGTTGTATTTTGCGGGGAAAGGGATTAACCTTGTCACGCCGGTTGTATTGGATTGGCCGAGGAAAGAAATAAACAATAGAACATCAAAAGGAATTGTGATATGGCTAAGGTCAGGATTGGAGTGATTGGGGCGGGTGCAATTGCTCAGCATCGGCATTTGCCGGAGTCGGATGCGAATCGTTATTCGACGGTTGGCGCGATTGCGGACCCAGTTGAGGATCGTGTGAAGGCGTTGGGTGAACAGTATGGGGCGACACCCTATACGGATTACAAGAAGATGTTGAAGAGTGATGAGGTGGATGCGGTGGTGGTGTCGGGGCCTAATGCGTTGCATGCGCAGATGAGTATTGACGCGATGCGTGCGGGAAAGCATGTGTTGTGTGAGAAGCCGATGGCGACGACGCGAGCGGATGCGAAGCGCATGGTGGGTACGGCGAAGAAGACGCGTAAGTTTTTGATGATTGGTTTGAATCAACGGCTGATGCCGCCGCATGTGAGGGCGAAGGAGATTTTGGATGGGGGGAGGCTAGGTAAGGTGTTGGCGTTTCGTACGGCGTTTAAGCACCCCGGGCCTGAGGGTTGGAGTGTGGATGGGTCGAAGAGTTGGTTTTTCCAGAAAGGGGCGGCGGCGATGGGTGTGACGGGGGATTTGGGTGTGCATAAAGCGGATTTGATGCGGTGGCTTTTGGGGGATGAGTTTGTGAGTGTGGGTGGTGTGTTGGCGACGCTGGATAAGAAAGGGCCGGATCGTAAGCCGATTTCGCTTGATGATAATGCTTATCTGACGTTGCAGACGAAGAAGGGGATTGTTGGCTCGATGATTTTGTCGTGGACGAATTACGGGGCGGAAGAGAATTACACGGTTTTGTATTGCCAGAATGGTGTGTTGAGCATCGGGACTGATCCGGAGTATGGGGTGGTTGCGGATTATGCGAATGGGGATCGGGAAATGCACCGAGTAGGTAAGATGTCGACGAATGAAGAGCAGGTAGCGAGCGGGATCATTGATGATTTTGTTGACTCGATACGGAAGAATAAGAAGCCAAGTATTGACGGGATGGAGGGGTATAAGAGTTTGGATGTTATTTTGACGGCGATGGATGCGGCGGCGCAGGGGAAGACGTTGAAGATACGACACTGAGTTTGTTTTAAGAAAGACTATTAAACCCTCGTACTTGGGTGCGAGGGTTTTTTATTATGGTCGGGGGTTTGGGTGGAATCAGATGGCGGCGGTTTGTTGGGCGAGTTGGCCGAAGAGGGTGAGGGGTTTGGCGTTTTGGATTTTGACGGGGACGATTTCGCCTATGAGGGAGGGGGGGCCGTCGAACATGACGATGAGGTCGGTGGTGGTGCGTCCGGTGAGCTGGACGGCATGTTGGGGTTTTTCCCAGCGTAGTTCGATGTTGTTTTGCTCGCGTTTGGTGTAGTGGGATACGCCTTCGACGAGGACGTCTAGGGTTTGACCGATCTGGTTGTTGTGTACCTGTTGTGAGACTTTGGCCTGGGTTGCGAGGAGGGCGACGTTGCGTTGTTTTTTGACTTCTTCCGGGACGTCATCGGGGAATTTGTCGATGGCGAGCGTTCCGGGGCGTGGGGAGTATTTGAAGATAAAGGAGTTTTTGTATTTGCAGGTTTCGAGGAGTTTGGCGGAGGCGGCGAAATCTTCATCGGTTTCGGTGGGGAAGCCGACGATGAAATCGGAGGCGATGGCGGCGTTGGGGAGGAAGTGGCGAACGCGATGAATGAGTTCCAGGTATTCCTCGACGGTGTAATCCCGGTTCATGAGTTTAAGGATACGGTTTGATCCGGACTGGACGGGGATGTGGAGGTAATCGCAGAGTCTTGGTGATTCGGCGATGACCTGAAGGATGTCATCGCCGAAGTCGCGCGGGAAGCTGGTGACGAATCGGAGACGTTTGATTGCGGGTACTTCATCATGGATGAGTTTGAGGAGATCAGCGAAGGTGGTTATTTTCCGGGATTGGTTGAGTTTGTGTGACTGGTCTTTGAATGCGGCACCGCCTGGGCCGACCTGGGGTTGTTCGATGCCATTGAGGGTAATGGATGCGCCGTGGTCGTAGCGGTAGTGATTGACGGTTTGGCCGAGGAGTGTGATTTCGACGATGCCGGCGTCGGCGAGTCTTTTGCACTCTTCGAGTATGTGATCGGGTGGTCGGTGAATTTCCGCGCCGCGTGTGAAGGGTACGACGCAGTAGGTGCAGAATTTGTTGCAGCCGCGTGTGATGCGGACGTAGGCGGAGCCGTTGTGATCGGAGGCGGAGATGGATCGGGAGAGGTCGAGGAGTTCGAGGTTGTCGGAAGCGGCGGCGAGAGTTGATGAGCGGCGGGAGTTGTGGCCCTGGAGGGAGGTTTGGGCGGATTTGGTTTTGAAGACGTTGTCAATGAGGAGGGGGATTTTATCGAGTTCACCGGGTCCGCAGAGGAGATCGATTTGGGGGTATTTTTTGAGGATGTCTGCGCCATCGCGTTCGGCCATGCAGCCGATGACGCCGAGGACGGTATCGGGGTTTTGTTTTTTGATATTCTTGCAATCGCCGACGCGGGCGTAGACCTTGTCTTCGGCGGCCTGGCGGACGGAGCAGGTGTTGAAGAGGATAACATCGGCGTCGGTCTTGTCCTCGGTGAATTTGTAACCGAGGCCGCGGAGCTGGCCCTCGACAAGTTGGGAGTCCAGAACATTCATCTGGCAGCCGAAGGTTTCGAGGAAGACAGATTTTTCGGGAGAATCGCCCATGGGTGGATTTTAGCGGGATGAGGGGGTGGGGCGAGTTTGGCTTTTGGACTGCTTATGGGCATGAGAATGGGGTGAAAGTTAGAGAATGAGGGTTGATTTTTTGTAGGTTGGGCCGGATTTCTTTTCGTAGGCGGACCAGAGTTCGTGCCAGTATGCGAGGAACTGATTTGGGTGGTAGGCGGCGTAGTGTTTCTGGGCTGCTCGGGTGATTTGGGTAATTGAGCCGGTGGTGTTGTGGACGGTTTTGAAGTGGCGAATGGTTTCGGAGTCGATGGGTAGGCGGTCGTAGCGGCCGAGGTGTTGGAGGATGTTTGCGGCGGCGTATGGGCCGATGCCGTGGATCTTGATGAGGGCATCGTGGAGTTGGTCGGTGGGTGTCTTAGGGTTTTGGAATTGGGTGAGGTCGAGTTTGCCGGAATGGACATCGCGTGCGAATTTGAGAATGCGTTGGGCGCGGTAGCCGACTTTGCATTTGTTTTTGAGTTGGGGGATGGTGGCTTTGGCGAGTTCGGCGGGGGTGGGGAAGTCGTTGTCGGCGCCGAAGTGTTCGCAGAGGCGTTGGTTCATGCGGATTGTGCCGGACCAGGCGACGTTGCAGGAGGTCATGGTCTTGATGATGTCTTCAAAGAGTGTGGGTGAGCGTAGGAGTCGGGCGAATTTGTCGCGGGCGGCGGTTTTGGCGAGGCGGTGGTATTGTGTGAAGGATTCATCGAGGCGGAGCATGCGGTTGATTTGTGACTTGATGTGGGTGTGTTGGGAGCGGGGCAGGGATTGGGCGGTTTTTACGAGGAGTTTGCGTGGGACGGGTTGGGTGATGATTGTGTGGATGGTTTGGTTGTCTGTGGTTTTCAGTGGGCGGTGGAATGTTCCGCATCGTTTTGGGCCGGTGTATTGCCATTGGTTTGGGGCGAGGGCGAAGTAGCCGTATGAGCAGACGGCGCGGGCGAGGCAGAAGTTGGGCGGGGTTTGGAGGGTGAGGGTTGAGGGCATGGTGGGGAAGTGTATGAAGGGGGTGAGGGAGAGGCGCGGTTGAGGTGTCGTGACGTTTGTCAGGGAATGGAGGCTTGGATTCCGGGGTTTGGGGGATATACTCGATACTCTGGGATCCGGCGTTGTCGTCGGGGCCAGCCGGCACGGGAAGAATGAGAGTGAGTTTTCCCGAGTTTTTTATGGCGAAAGACGGTATACGTAATTTGTCACATCGACGTGCCCGGCTGGCGGCGCTTCACTTGATTTTTCTGCTGTCCGGCGCGGCGGGGCTGGGTTATCAGATGGTTTTTGTTCGTATGTTTGCGGTGGGGCTTGGGCATGAGATCACGTCCGTGCTGGCGGTGGTTGGCGCGTTTTTTGGAGGTCTGGGACTAGGAGCGTGGTTGCTGGGAGGCCCGGTGGAACGCAGCCGAAATCCGGGTCTCTGGTATGTTGGTCTGGAGGTTTTGATTTGTGTGTGGGGGTTTGGCTGTGTTTGGACGATTGGTGCGGCCAGTGATCTAGCGCTTGAGTGGACGGGAACGAATGCTTCAGGGGCTTGGCAATGGGCGATGGCTTTCGGTGTTCCGCTGATTGTTCTGTTGCCTGCGACGATGGCGATGGGGGCGACGTTGCCTGCGATGGATCGGTGCGCTTCGCCGTTGACGAAGGGTGGCCGTTGTATCGGGGGTTTGTATGCGGTGAATACGGCGGGCGCGGTGGTTGGTACTTTGGTTGGAACCTTTTTTATTGTTCCATGGCTGGGTTTCAGCGTGACGCTTATCTCGCTGGCGGTGGTGAATCTGGTTTGTGCGGTTCTTATGCTGCCGATGGCACGTCGGGTCGAATCGAAGGTTGATGGGGGCGTTGTGTCGCCTTTGGCATCGGAGGAGGAGGGGTTTTTGTCGCGTCGCGGTATTCTGCTGTTGCTCTTTGCGACGGGTTTTCTGGGGATTGGTTATGAGGTTGTCGCGTTACGGGTCATCGCCCACATTATCGAAAATACGGTGTACAGCTATGCGGCGGCGCTATCGGTTTATCTGATTGGCACAGCGCTGGGCGCGGCGATCTGGCAGGCGGTAGGGGGGCGTTGGAGTTCACCTCGGAGCGTCGGTTTTTTGATGGTCATTCTTTCAACGACGTGTTTGGTGGGTACCTGGTCCCTTTCCATCTGTCGTGAGGTTTACCGGTTTGTTCGACTGAGTTTGGGCGATTCGGCGCTTGCGGTTCTGGCATCGGAAATGACGGTGGCGTCGTTGGTGTTTCTTTTGCCTACGGTGGTGATGGGTGCGACGTTTAGTTGCCTGACGCAGGCGGCAAAGCGAGGCGAGCGAGGGGTGGGGGCAGCGGTGGCCATTAACACGATGGGCGGCTTTATCGCCCCCCTATTGGCGGGGGTGATCCTGATTCCGTTGGTTGGAACGAAGTGGAGTTTGGTAGCCCTTTCACTTGGTTACTCGGCACTCGTGCTGACTGACTGGCGGTTCCCGCGGTTGCTGCTGCTCGTGCCTTTGTTGATGGCCTTTCTGATTCCGTCAGACCTGCATCTGATTACGGTGCGTGAGGGCGACCGGGTGGGCTACTACCGGGAGGGGGTGATGGCATCGGTTGCGATCGTGGTGAGCGCGGACGGTCGCAGGAACCTGCGGGTCAATAATCGGCATCAGATGGGTGGGACAGGCGCCGCGTCGACGCGAATGGAGTTGAGGCAGGGGCATGTTCCGTTGTTGCTGCACCCGGCGCCGGATCGGGCGCTGTTTCTTGGTGTTGGGTCGGGCATTACGGCGATGGCGGCTGGTTATCACGGCGATCTCGAGGCTGATGCCGTGGAGCTTGTTCCGGAAGTAGTTCAAGCTATCCCGGGGTTCAAGGTGGATGGGCGGAGCCTGCTGGACATGCCCACGGTTCAAATTCACACGGCGGATGCCCGTCGATTTGTTCGTGTGACGCGAGAGCGTTATGAGGTGATTGTTGCGGACCTGTTCCACCCCGCCCGTGACGGGGCGGGTATGCTTTACACGGTTGAGCACTTCGAGGCCATTGGCGGCTTGCTGTCGGAGGGCGGACTTTTTTGCCAGTGGATTCCGGCCTATCAGATGGACGCGGCGACGATACGAACGGTTGTGCGGACGTTTCTGCAGGTTTACCCTGATGCCCGAATCGTGATGCACGACGTGGAACTGAACTATCCTGCGCTGGGGTTGATCGGTGCGAAAGGCGCCTGGCCCGAATACGGTGGGGGCTGGCTAGAATCTCGTGTGGGTGATGCATCGTTGCGGCGGCGTCTTGCATTGCTAGGGATCAGCCGGGATGTGGAACTTTTTGGATTACTGGTGAGCGGGGCTGATGGATTGCGGGAATTTGCCGGTTCGGGTTCAGTCAATACCGATGATCGTCCGATTGTTGTTTATCGCGCCCCGATGTTTTCGACGCTGCGTGATACGACCAGTTACGGCCGGTTGCTAGGGATGTTGCGTGAAGTTGCGCCCGAGCGGAATCCGTGGAACATTCGAGACAGCGCGGTGAGAACCCAAGTTCTGAACTGGATCGCGATGCGGAACAAGTCCATCGAACGGGCTATCGAGAAGGCGGCGGCGCGTCGAAAAGGGATGCGATGAGTTGATCCAGGCTGAATTGCGTTGGATGGCGGACGAACTGAACTGGTGAGGGGCATTTTGGTGATCCAACGTAACTGAGCGAAGAAAAGTGACGTGGTAGGGGCGGGTGTGGGCGGCGATGATGTAGCATAGGGTTGCTGCCGTGGGAACGGATTATTGAAATGAGTGAAATAGGAAATTTATTGCGTCATGAAGTGGTGGGGGGCGGTGGAATTTGCCTTGGCGTTTTGGGTCGAGGGTGAAGTAGCCGTAGGAGCAGACGGCGCGTGCGAGGCAGAAGTCGGGTGGGGTTTGGAGTGTGAGGGTGGTGGGCATGGTTGGAGTATGTAAAAAGTGTAATGGATAGGCGATTTGTTCGTACAGGGGTATGAAAGGCGCGTCACGCCAACGGAAAGGAAGGTCCACGATGAGTCGGATGGGACATGTAGTGGTTCTAGGGGTTGTTTTGATTGGCGTTGTTGGCGAATCGTTTGGAGGCGTGCGTGCGGAGAGCCGTTATCGTGGGCCAATCGTGGGTGTACCTTTCGATTTTTCATTTCACGTGATGTCGCATCGCAATCGGCGTGAGAGTACGGTCAAGGATTTCCGCATCAAGATCGATTGGGGCGATGGGGTCATTGAGGTGGTGAAGGACATGAAGCGCATCAAGAAGGGAAAGTTCAAGGTGAATTCATCGCATTGCTTTAAGAAGAAAGGATGGCGAACGATTCGTGTTGAGGTGTTTGAAAGGAGTCGTATACCTGGGCAGCCATCGGCGTATGATCCACATTGGTTGGAAATCAGGTATTATGTGCGTGAGCCGGAAAAGAGGAAGCGATAAGAGAATTTCAGGCGTGTGTCGGGTGATATAATCCAGTGTGCCCGGGGAGGGCGATAGAAGGAGATGAATCCATGCGTCTGCCAACAGGGTGTTTTCTAGTCGCGGTTTTTGTTTGTATGTGGGGTTGCGGGAAAGGGACTGTTCAGAATGAATCCATGCGTCCCAGCTATGCTATTGTGGAGCCGAATCCGACGGATGTGTTTCGACTGGCGGGGAATCAGTGGCGTGTGGAACGAGAGCCGATTGAACGAAGTAAAGATCATCCGCAGATTGTCCTGGAGGCCAAGTTTTTGATGGCGGAGGCGAGGCAATTGCGGGAGTTGGGTTTTTTGAATGACGAAGGCATAGCGGTGTTGAGGGAAAAGGCCGGGCAAGATGTACTTGCAGTGATGGAGCGTGATTTGTCGTATCGGTGGACGGCAGCGCCCCGGTTGACGATGTATTCGGGCCAAGAAGCGTATGCGATGTTGGGGCGTCAGACGGTGTTTGTTCAGGATTTTGCGGTGCATGAGAATGACGCTGGGGAGGCGGTGGGCGTGGAGCCAGTGATCGGGACGATGACGAATGGGTTGGCGTTGTTTGTGGATGCGCGTCTGGTGGATGGTAAGGTGGTTTTTGATCGTCTGGAGCCGCGCACGAATATGTTGCTGGGGATGCGGAATTGTGAGGCGGATGTGGTGGTGAATAACGCAACCCAGCGTGTGAGGTGGCAGGAACCCAGTGGATTAATTGGGAGGGCGATCGAAGGGAAGGTTAGGGGGTTGGCGTTAGGGTCGGGTGAGGTGTTGGTGATACCACTGGTGTATCGGGTGGAGCAGTCTACGGCGAATGTGCGGGCTATGGCGAAGGACGGATGGATTGGGGAGAAGTATGAATCGCGTTATGACTTACAACAGTTCAACGTGGCGCGATTGACCTACCAGACCGTGGTTCTTGTTCAAACGTGGGAGAGCCCCCGGAAATAACCCCCGGAAATAACCCCCGGAAGTGGCTCCCGGACGTAAATCGTTTGAAATGATGGGAGATTGGGGGTGGTGTCGAACCGGATGGTGAGGTGAAGGGTCAGTTTTCGGCGTCGTAGATTTGGACTCTGGTCCAGAAGGATTCGCAGTCTTCGCGGAATTTGTCGTGGATGGGGTGGACCTGATAGGCATCATGGGCGGCTTGATCTACGAAGGCGACGATTAGGGCGCGGGAGTAGGAGCGATCGATGATGGGGCGATCGGTGGCAGCGGGGGAGCCGATGAAACCTTTGGCGACGGATTCGATGTCGAGGAGGGATTTGACGCCGGCGTTGAATGCGGCGATCTGGTCATCGGTGAGGTCGGGTTTTAGCCAGAAGTAAACGGAGTGGACGAACATGGGTTGATCCTTTGCATGGGGTGTTTGTTTTGATGAGGAGGGTTGGCAGGGGGTTAATCATCTTCATCGGCTCGGCGCGACCACTCGAATTCGAGAGGTTCGAGGGTATCGGTGAGTGACTGGCGTTGGGTTTGGAGTTCACGGATGCGATCGGGGTTGGAATAGGCATCGGGGTCGGCAAGTTCTGCGTCGATCCGGGCGATGGCGGATTCGGTTTTTTCGATTTCGTCTTCGAGTTTCTGGTGGCTGAGGAGTTCGAGTTTGGATTTCTTATTGTTGGGTTTGCTGCTCTTTTTTGGATTGGCGGTTTTGGGGTCTTGTTTGGGTTTTGATTTGGGTTTGTTGGTGGGTGGGGACGCGGGCCGGGCTTCTTCTTTTGCACGGGCGATTTGTTGGGCGAGGTATTCGCTGTAGTTGCCGTAGAAGAGTTTGACTGAGCCTTTGCCATCGAAGATGAGGAGTTGGCTGACGAGGTTGTCGAGGAGCATGCGGTCGTGTGTGATGAGGAGGAGTGTGCCGCCACCGGCTTGTTTTTCGCCGTAGCCTTTGGGGATCTGGGTGTATTGAATAAGGGCTTCTTCGAGGCGTTCGGCGGAGGGGATGTCGAGGTGGTTGGTGGGCTCATCGAGGACGAGGAGGTTGTGACCGGCGGCGACGAGGCCTGCAAGGACGGTGCGGGAGCGTTCGCCGCCGGACATGACGCCGAGGGGTTTGTCCTGGTCATCACCGGAGAAGAGGAATGCGCCGGCGAGGTCGCGGGCACTTTGTTCGATGTTGGTGATGCGTTGGAGATAGTCGGTGACGGTTTCATCGTTGTTGAGGTGTTCGTGGGTTTGTTTGTAGTATCCGACCTCGACCTGTGAGCCGATGCGTGATTGGCCGGAATCGGGTTGGAGGGCGCTGAGTAGGCAATTGACGAGTGTGGTCTTGCCAGTTCCGTTGGGTCCGATGATGCCGATGCGGTCGCCGCGTCGGACGTCGATATCAAGGTCTGAGAAGAGCGTTTTGTCATCGTAGGATTTGGAGATGTCGGTGGCGGAGATGACCTGGTCGCCTGCGCGGGTATTGACGGAGAACTGGAGATTCATGGGGCCGAAGACTTTGGGGCGTTCGACGAGTTCATCGCGTTTGAAACGTTCGAGTCGTTTTTCGCGGCCCTGGGCCTGTTTGGAGCGTTGGCCGGCGCGGTAGCGGTCGATGAAGGATTGTTCCCGTTTGACTTTTTCCTGTTGTTTTTCCCATTCGCGGAGTCTGAAGGCAAGTCGTTCATCGCGGAGTTCACGGTATTTGCGGTAGTTGCCGGGGTATTCCTCGAGGATGCCGGAATCGAGTTCGTAGATTTTCTTGACGCATCGATCGAGGAGCCAGCGGTCGTGGGAGATGACGATGACGGCGCCGCGATAGGAGGCGAGGTATTCCTCAAGCCATTTGCGGCCTTCGATGTCGAGGTGGTTTGTGGGTTCGTCAAGGAGGAGGAGGTCGGGGTCTGAGAGGAGGAGTTTGGCAAGGCCTAGTCGGCCTTTTTGACCGCCGGAGAGACCGGAGCAGGGGACGTCGAAGGTTTCATCCTGAATGCCGAGGCCGTGGAGTGTGGCGTCTATGCGGTGATCGACGGCGTAGCCGCCGGCGGCTTCCATGTCGTGTTGGGTCTTTTCGTATTTTTTGAGGAGGTTTTCGAGTTTGGCGCCCTGGGCGTGTTCCATTTCATGGGTGAGTTTGTCGAGCTTGGCGTGGAGGGCGTGGAGTTTTTCGAAAGCGGCACCGGCTTCCTGGCGAAGGGTGCGGGTGGGGTCGAGGTCGGGATCCTGAGAGAGGTAACCGGCGCGTGCTCCTCGGGCGAGTTGGATGTGTCCGGCGTCCTGTTTGAGATTGCCCAGGCCGGCGATGAGCTTCATGAGGGTGGATTTGCCGCAGCCGTTTCGACCGACCATGCCGACGTGTTCACCGGGTTCTAAGGTAAGGTTGACGTTGTTGAGGATGACGCGTTCGCCGAATGCGTGCCTGAGGTTGGCAATGGAGAGTAGGGACATGGGCGAAGGTTATGTCGGTGAGGGGGTTAAATCATGTTGGTCAGGGGTGAAATGGGGATGGGGGTAGGGGAGAAGGTTGTGCTATGATGACGACGATAGGTCTCGCTAAGGGGATCAAATGGGAGTCTTACGATGGGTTGGTTTGAGAAGATTTTTGATTCAATCGAGACCGAAAGCGATCGGTATGATCGTCGCATCGATATGTTGCGGACGCTGATACGGAGGCGGTTTAAGGGTGTCTATCAGATGCAGGATCAAGTTGAGGACCTTGTGTCGGAAAATGAGCAGTTGAAGTTTTATGTTGCGCTGCTGGTAGAGATGCTGGTGGAGAAGAAGGTGCTGGATGCTGAAGATTTATCGCGGTTGTCAGCAAGTTTATTGCGGACTCAGGCGGAGGAGGAGAGAACATTGAGTGCGGGCCAGGAGTTGGCGAAGGATGTGGAGATGGTTTTGGGTGAAGAATATGCGGAGGGGAGGAGTGAGGCGTTGGGTGATCTGGCGGATGCGGTGATGGACCAGCGTATCGCGCGGGGGGAGGGGCCGGTGGAGATCGGTGACCTGAAGGATCTTGATTTGTATGAGGCTGCGAAGCAGGAGATTGAGCGAGAGCGTAGTGTTGGGCGACGGGATGGGAAGTTTTCGGATGATTATGATACGGATGGCCCGGTGAGCAAAGGGAGCGGGCGGTATCAGTTTTAACGGGTTGGGGGTGTTGGATTTTTGGGGCGATGCCAGTTGGCGGGATCCTGTCGGTAGAAATCCTGGAGGATGCGGTAGAGGGAGGTGTGTTTTTTGTGGAGTTGTTTGGGTTTTTCGAAGAAGGCTTCGGTGGCGACGGCGAAGAACTCGCCGGGGTCCTGGGTTCCGTAGGGGTCGAGGACGGTGCGGCGGCGCGATTGGAAGTCGGCTTTGAGCTGGTCGTAGTGTTCGGTCATGACCCGGACCCAGGTGTTGAATGTTTCCTTGTCGGGAAGCAGGGGGGTTCCGTCGACCCAGTTGTCGGCCATGTCGAGGCGATGGGCGAATTCGTGGAAGACGACGTTGTGGCCATCGCGGTCGTTGTCTGCACCGGCGTGGGAGGCGGTGTAGGAGAGGATGACGGAGCCGTCGCTGGTGGCGAGGCCGAGTGTGTGTAATTGCTTTTCGGAATCTTCTGGGTGGGGGGTGTAGAAGTCGGTCGGGTAAACATAGATGCTGGATGTTCGGTGGTAGTAATCGTGGTCGAGGCGAAGGATGAGGAGGGCGGCCTGGGCGGCGATGATGATCTTGATTTTATCGGTGAGATCAAGGTCGAGGCAGGGGAACCAGTTTTTCTCTTCGATGAGGATGCGTGTGATGTCGATGAGGTCGGCTTGATCAGCGGCATTGAGACTGTTAAAGAAATTGAGTTCCTGGAAGACGGGTAGCCATGTCTCCGGCATTGGTATTTTGAGGAATTTTTGACGACGACGGTTTCTGAACCATGAGAAGATCATTGGGGCATCCGGATTGACGAGTCGGGGAG
The DNA here is from genome assembly GCA_028284925.1 of Phycisphaeraceae bacterium. GTDB lineage: Bacteria > Planctomycetota > Phycisphaerae > Phycisphaerales > Zrk34 > JANQQT01. Next base: position 16,541 of record JANQQT010000007.1, read on the forward strand.
TTAGGTGTGGAAGAGGTTTACTCCGATGGGGCCGCGTGGCGAATGTCGGCCACGAGGGCGTCGATATCTGCCTGGGTGGTTGCCCAAGAACACATGAAACGGGCGGCATATTGGCCGATAAAGGAGTAGTATTTCCAGCCGCGTGCGTTGAGGTGGTTGATGATTTCGGGCGTCATGCGGACGAAGACGGCGTTGGCTTCGGTAGGGGAATCTAGGGAGACCCCGGGAATTTGGGTGAGTTGTTGGGAGAGGTTGGCGGCGTATTGGTTGGCGTGGGACGCGTGTTTGAGGGCGACACCATCGGTGAGCATGCCCAGCCAGGGGGCTGAGAGGTATCGCATTTTGGAGGCGAGTTGGCCGGCCTGTTTACAGCGGTATTCAAATTCATTGGAGAGATTGCGATCGAAGAAGATGACGGCTTCGCCGACGGGGAGGCCGTTTTTTGTACCGCCGAGGCAGAGGACATCGACGCCGACTTTCCAGGTGATTTCCTTGGGTTGGAGATTGAGGGCGGCGAGGGCGTTGAAGAATCGGGCGCCGTCCAGGTGGGTGTACAGGTTGTGGCGTCGGGTGGCTTCGTTGAGGGCATCGAGTTCGTTGGGGGTGTAGACCGTTCCGAGTTCGGTGGCCTGGGTGATGGAGAGGGCTTTGGGTTTGGGGTAGTGGACATCGGAGCGGCGGGTGACGAATTCGTTTACTTCATAGGGCGTGACTTTGCCGTTGGGGGCGGGGGTGGCGAGGAGTTTGAGTCCGTTGGAAAAGAACTCAGGGCCGCCGCATTCATCGGTTTCCACGTGGGCGAGTTGGGAGCAGATGACGGAGTGGTAGGATCGGCAAAGGGAGGAAAGGGCGAGTGAGTTGGCGGCTGTTCCATTGAAGGTGAAGAACACATCGCAGTTGATCTCGAAGAGATCCCGCAGGAGGTCGCAGACCTGTTGGGTGAAATGGTCATCGCCATATGGGGCGGCGTAACCGGCGTTGGCCTCGGCGATGGCTTGCATGGCCTCTGGGCAGATGCCTGAGGTGTTGTCGCTGGCGAACTGATAGCCGGGCAGGACTGAGGTGGCGGTGGTCATGCGGCGATTTTAGAGGGTGGGGTGAGCGGTGTCGAAGGAATTATGGTGAAGGTTTGGCGGAAGTGTGCCAGCTTGTAATGAGAAACTGGATGCAGACGGGGCGGGGGATTCTGATTTCCTGTCCGGCGGGATGGAGGCGGCCGTTCTTCTTGCTTAGGTGGAAGATGACGATGTTTCCGGAGTTCTGGTTGGCGGCGAAGAGGAAGCGTCCCGAGGGGTCGATGTTGAAGTTGCGCGGGGTCTTACCCTCGGTTTTAGTGTGGCTGATGTAGTTTAGTTTTCCGGATTTGGGATTGACGGAATAGGCGACGATGGAGTCGTGTCCGCGATTTGAGCCGTATACGAAGCGACCGGAGGGGTGGACGAGGATTTGTGCGGTGGAATTTCCGCGTTTGTGGTCGGCGGGCATGGTGGTGATGGTCTGGATGGGGTTGAGTGCTCCCTTTTTGGAATCGAAGTTGAAAGCCGTGATGGTTGAGTGGAGTTCATTGATGACGTATGCGAATTTGTTGGTGGGGTGGAATGCGAAGTGGCGGGGGCCGGCGCCGGGTTTGACTTTGGCGAATGCGGGGTTGTTGGCGGTGAGTTTGCCGGTTTTCGGATTGAGTTTGTAGATGAGGAGTTTGTCGATGCCGAGGTCGGCAGCGACGGCGAAGCGGCCGGATTTGTCGACGTTGATGGAGTGCGCGTGTGGCGCTTTCTGGCGACGTGGATTGACGGAAGAGCCTTTGTGTTGGATGGTTGAACCGGGTTTAGCGAGAGAGCCATCGGGTTTGATGGGGATGGCGATGACGGAACCGCCCACGTAATTGGCGGCGAGGACGCATGAGCCGGATTTGTCGACGACGATGTGGCAGGGTGCTCCGCCGTTTGAGGTTTGGGTGTTGAGGTAGCGCAGGGAGCCGGAGGATTTGTCGATGGCGTAGGCCTGTATGGATCCTGACGCCTGATTTTTGTATCTCGTGATCTCGTTGACGGCGTAGAGGTATTTGCCGGAGGGGTGGAGGGCGAGGAAGGAGGGGTTTTTGGGTCGGTCGTTGGTCGATTTGAGTTTGAGTGTGGCGGTTTGGTAATCGAATTCGAGAGTGTAGATTCCCTTTGATCCCCCGCCGGAATAGGTACCGACAAAGATGAGGGCTTTGGCGGGGCGTGCGACGGCGGCGGTCGCGGGTGTAACGCATGCCAGTGAAGCCAGAACAAAAGCCATCGAAAGTAAGAGGGATCGCATAGATCAATTCCTGTGCTAAATGTTTAATGGTGAATGAAGGAGATTATGACAGATGAGCGACGGAAGTGGAAGACTTTTGGAATGGTTTTGGTGTTTGTCTTTTGTTGTCACTCCGAATCGAAAAAATGTGAGGGTTCTTGCTATGTCCGGTAAGAGCGTAGAGAATGTCGCCACCGAAGAGGGATATGGAGTTTGATATGGCGATACAGATGGAGTTGTCCCGCATTCTGATCACGGAGACGCAGGATTATCAGCTCATTGAGCTTCGTGAGGTGGATGGTGAGCGTACGTTTCCGATCGTCATTGGACTTTATGAGGCGGCGGCGATCGAGCGGCGTTTGAAGAACATCCCGATCAAGCGTCCGCAGACGCACGAATTGCTGGCGTCGATCATTGAGGAAATGGGTGGGCGGCTGGATCGTATTGTGATCAACGATCTTAAGGAGCATACTTTCTTTGCGGAATTGGTGATCGAGCGGGATGGTGAAGTGATTCGGGTGGACTCGCGACCCTCCGATGCGATTGCGTTGGGCATCGCCAATGAAGTATCGATTTATGTGGAGGAGCATGTTCTGGAGGAGGCATCGAGTTGATGGGGGGGGACAATTACTCGGTGCTGATTGGGAACATTACCGATGGGAAATCCGAATGCCGCGGATCGTTCATTAGGGGGGTTGAGAACTGTTTTTCGGGGGTTTCACTGGCATAATCGTTACAGATAGTCGTGCCGAGGTGTGGAGAAGGGAGGATCGGTTAATGAGGGGGAGATAGCAGTCGATACCTTTCATAGGTCATCGAGTGAAGGAGTCTACCGATGGGCAAAGAAACTGAAGGTGTGAGAATTGGTGAAATTCTGGTGGGGCTTGGCGTGTTGTCTGCGGAGCAGGTGGAAGCGATCGTTGCAGAACAGAAGAAGGTGGGGCGTCCGTTTGGCGATCTTGCTGAACGTATGTTTGACGTTGCTCCATCAGCGGTGGAGCAGGCTTGGGTGGATCAATACACTGCGTTTGGGACGGAAGCTGATTTGGAACAGCAGGAGATCGATACGCAGGTCTTGCGAGTATTGAATCGTCGGCAGGCGTGGCAATTTCGCATGTTGCCCTTACGACGAGAGAATAATGAGTTGATCGCAGCAACGGACAAGGAGAATTTGCGACGGGCGTGTGGGTTTGCCTGGAATACGCTGGATGAGCCGATTTATTTTTTGATCGCACGAAGGCCGCAGTTGGAAGAATTTTTGATGGATCATTATCCGTGGCCAGGGATTTTGGATCTTCCGGCGGCGGGATGAGTTAGAGGTTGGAGCGTGATCTGACGGGATAGGGGGGTATTCATGATTGTCCTAGTGTGTTTGTTTATGCAGTTGGGGCTATCCTTTGCAGAGTTGAAATTGAACGAACAGGCAGAGGATTTTGCATTGAATAAGGCTGTTGTGATTATTCCGGCGCGTTATGGATCGACGCGGTTGGAGGGGAAAGCGTTGCTGGATCAGACGGGCAAGCCGATGGTGGTTCATGTGGCGGACCAGGCGAAGAAGGCATCCGCACCGAGCCGTGTTATCGTTGCAGCGGACGATCGGCGAATTATTGATGCCGTTGAGCGATTTGGACATGAGGCGGTGATGACGCGGGCGGATCATGTGAACGGAACTTCCCGGGTGGCGGAGGCGGTGGAATGTCTTGAGAGTGATGTTGAGATTATCGTCAATGTGCAGGGCGATGAACCATTGATCGATCCGACCTTGATCGATCAACTGGTTGAGCGAATGCGAGGGGGAGATGAACCGATGGGGACGATTGGATCGACATTCTCGGAAGATGAAGATATTTCGAATCCCAATGTGGTTAAGGTTGTGTTGAATCAGTGTGGGCAGGCGATGTATTTCAGTCGGGCGGCGATCCCACATGACCGCGATGGGCAGGGGGGGGGAGAGGTTCTGAAGCATGTGGGGTTATATGCTTATCGTCGCGCGTTCCTTTCGCAGTATGTTCAGTTGACACCTACGCCTTGTGAACAGGCGGAGAGGTTGGAGCAGTTGCGTGTATTGGAGCATGGATTTCCGATTGCCGTAATCCGAGCGAAGGCGACACATCAGGGGGTAGATACGATCGAGCAATATGAGGCGTTTGTTCAGGCTTACGCATCGCGTCAGAAAGAGTGAGATGTGTGTGTTAGGGCGTGCCTAAGGAAAAGACACGCCAAATTCATGGCGTGTCCTTTTGCAATTGGGGAGTGTGTATGTAAATTGTACACGATTGAGTGCGTTGAATCGTTGAATCATTAGACGATTGCGTTTATTTCCTCGGTGAGCTGTGATTCCGCCTCGAGCCAGTTTTGTTCATCTCTGTCGGGTGCTCGGCCGGATAGCAGCCATAATGTGTATGCTCTTTCGGAGATTTCCTCCACGGTGGGTTTGCGAAGGTTTTTTCGCGTGAATTTGGTGGGAGGCGATATTTTTACTGTTGGCGGAACAACCGTGGAGTTTTTCCCGTCAGTTGTTGTTGATGTGTCGGTGGATTTTTGGGTGGATTTGGATTTGGCGGCGCGTTTTCGCCTGGAGGCGGTTTTTGACATGATACGAATCCTTTCGGTTGTCTAACAATGCGTCCATGCATTGCCGGGTCACTACAAAGGGATGTTAGGCGGGGTTATTCAAAACGGAAATGATCCGCGTTTGAAAATGACGAAAAAACCCTTAATTAAAATTGGGCGAATGGAATACTTACGGAGCATTTGCAGAAATTGAGGAAACTTAACCGTCTTGCCTGATTGCGTATTGTGTGGCGTGTTGAATCAGCTCGGCTGCGTTTTTGAGGCCGAGTTTGTCTTTGATGTGCTCGCGGTGGGATTCGACGGTTTTGATGGAGACGCAGAGGCGTTCCGCGACCTGGCGTGTGCCGAGTCCTTTGCCAAGTAATTCGAAGACTTCCAACTCACGATCGGAGAGGTTTTCGAGGGGGGTTTTTGATGAGTCGTTGGCGCCACCCGCCAACTGGCCGAGCAGGCGTGTGGCGACGTCCTGGGAGACGTAGATGTCGCCTCTCATTACGGTTCGGATGGCGGTGATCAGTTTGTCGGCGCCGACCTGTTTCATGACGTAGCCGCGTGCGCCCGCGCGGAGTACGCGCTGGGCGTAGAGGGATTCATCGTGCATGGACAGGACGAGTATGGGTAGGTCGGGATGGGTCGTGTGCAGTTGCTTGATGAGTTCGAGGCCGCCGATGTCCTTCAGGGTCAGATCCACGACGGCGAGATCGGGTGAGTGTTCCTTGACGGCAGCGATGCCCTGATGATAATCTTCGGCCTCCGCCACGACGTTAAGGTCTTGTTCCTGGTTGATCAGCATGACCATGCCTTTTCGGACGATGGGGTGATCGTCCACGATGATCAGGCTGGTGACTTTGTCCTGCGATTGGGCGTTCTTTTTTCTTGCGACACGTCCGTTGGATTTGGATTCGCTGGCCTTAGACACGGTATTCTCCGATCAGGTACTGGGCGTGGATTTGTAGGGAAAAGTGCACTGGACTGCTGTCCCGCCTTTGTCTCCATGCTCGACCTTGAGTGACCCGGAAATGATTCCAGCGCGGTAATTCATGATGAACATGCCTCTTCCATCAGGATCCCTGGAATCGGCGGAAATGCCTGAGCCGTCATCGCTGATGCTCATTCGGGCCTTATCGTCGGCGAGTTGCTCCAGGGTGATATCAATGGACTGAGGGTTGCCGTGTCGGACGGCATTATGAATGGCTTCGTGGGCGATGTAGTACAGGTGTGTGGCGACGTGGTGATCGGTGAACTGAAGGGGGAGATGGCAGATGAACCGACATTTGACGGGGTATCGGGTGGCGACGGTGTCGGCGAGATGCTCGAGAGAGAGCATTAGGCCATCGTTTTCAAGAATCACTGGACAAAGCCCGTGGACCAGAGCGCGGGTGTGTTGAATGGCCTGGTTGACCAGCTCAACGATTTCGGAGGCGGTTTGGGCTTCCGGAAGATCTTTGGATTCAAGCTGTGTGGCAAGCACGCCCGCCATGAGTGCGATACCGGTTAGTTCCTGTCCGAGTCCATCATGGAGATCGCGACCGATGCGTTGCTGTTCACTGGTCGAGATATCCAGCACTTCCTTTTCGAGTTTTTTTCGTTGGCTGATATCCCGGACGACTCCAGTGTATCCGTGGTAGTCATCCAGTTTGATTTCACTGACGGCGAGATCTACGGGGAAGCTTGTTCCATCTTTCCTGAGCCCGACGGCTTCCCGACCCAATCCGATGATTTTAGCGACACCGGTTCTGTGGTAAGCCTCCAGATACTCATCGTGTTGCTCACGATAGGGTGAAGGCATGAGTATCTTAATGTTCTGGCCGACGAGTTCGTGGGCGGAGTATTGGAACATTTGCTCCGCCGCGGGGTTAACGGATTCGATAAAGCCATGAACGTTGATGGTGATGATGCCATCGACCGCAGTATTGACGACCGCCTGGAGTTTGGCTTCAAGGCGTTGCTGAATCATGTCTTGATGATCCATGTTGTCCGGCTGCGGCATGTCGCTCCTGCTCATGAATATCGGTTGTCGTAGAATTCATAAGATTATATCGACATGCCTCCCCGATCTGGCAAGTGTTGTACGCCGATTGGTTTCGACGAGATTCCGCAGGTGTACTTTAGTCGGACCTGACCAGATCCGTTGAATTATCCGGAGTTTCGGGGGTTGCATGGGTCACGACATGTTTGTGGTAGCTGCGGTGGCCTGCGATAATGATCGTTATGAAACAACTGATCGTTATTACGGCAACGGTAATGAATACACGAAGTACGTTTTTGTTGTCCATGTGAAAACCCTTTCTATTTGAGTGGCGGTTTACCCAGCCATGAGTGCGTGGGTTGATGAATGATCGTGATCCTGGAGGTAGGCTTTGAGCATTTTTCGGCCGCGATGGGCGCGAGATTTGATGGTTCCAATGGGAACATCGAGAATTCGCGCGGCCTGGACGTGTTCCAGTTGCTCGACGTCCACGAGGAGCAATGTCCAGCGGATGGCATCCGGCAGGGATTTCAGGCCCGCGACTATGTCTTCATCTTCAAATCTTTCGAGCATCTGGTCGGGTTCTACCCATCGAGGCTCGGTGGGGTCGGTTGCGGGCGTGATCGGTTCAGGGATCTGGCGTGCATTTTCTGCATTGATGGATAATTCACCTGCGCGGTGTCTGTTGCGGCGAAGGAAATCGATATGGGTGCGCCTGAGGATGGTGAGAAGCCAGGCTCTAACGTTGGTTCCATCCGTGAAGGGATCGATGGAACGAGCAGCCTTAATCATGGTGTCCTGAGCGAGGTCCTCGGCGATTGTCTGGTTCCGACAGAGGTAGACGGCTGTTCGCATTACGGTTTGAAGATGAGGCCAACAGAGCTCCTTGAATCGCTTGATTTGTCGAGGCAGGAGTGCAGCATCTGCGAGGTGGGTGTCGGCGGTCAGGTTTGACTCCAGGATGGGGTGAGCTTTCATGGGTCGACTCCTTTAATGCAGCGTCTTGCTGTGCTTATATATTGGCACTTTGCGCGCACGCCGACTATGAGGGCGCACCATGAATGAGATGTAAGTGATCCCTTATGGGGAGAGTGGGGGAATCCCCCATGCGTTTGGAAGGGCTTAGAGAGGGATTATTCGCTTGAGGAGGAGTCTGGAGCGTCTTGTTCGGGCACGGGATTGGTCAGGGCATCGATCCAGTGATCCATCTGTGTGGAGAGGCTGAGGGTATCGACGGACCTTTTCCTCAATTGAGCAAGGCGTTTGCGAATGGCCGAATCGGCTTCATTCAAATTGAAGGATGGGCGAATCATTTTTCCGAGGTTTCCTCATTCCGCGCCATGGAGTCATGGGGATGCTACGCCAATATGTTCCGGCAGTGATCCGGTGTTATCGGCATGGCAATCGGGAACTGACGCTATTGGATCTCGATTCAATGGTGTTACGACTACAAAACGAGAAACGGAAGGGTACGCGTTCAATTTGCCATGATTTTGAATGAATTTACTTATCGGGTTGGTCAAATTCACCTGAATTGAGGCGATCTCGGTAGTTTCCGAGGCATCGGACGGCGAGGAAGCCGAGGCATAGGACAATGGGGATATTGGCCCAAAGCATGGCTCCAGTGCCAAGATCCATGAATAGTACCATCTGTTCGGTGGATTCGATGAAGGCGGCGGCGTAAATGGCGCCGATGAGAAAGACAATTTTGTAAGGCAAGACGCCTTTGTTGCCCACCATGTAAACCATGCCTTGTTCGCCGTAATAGGACCAGGAGATCATGGTGGAGATGGCGAACAGCCAGGCGGCGAGGGTGACCAGCCATTTGCCGAGGCCGGGGAATGCGCGGTCGAAGGCGTGGCCCGTCAGGGTAGCGCCGTTGTAGTCGGCGTAAATCGATTTACTGACCAGGGTGACTTTCTTCGGTGCTTCCGACCATTCGTCAGGTTTGATCTTGACTTGTGACCATGCAATGACCAACGTTCCCTTTGCTTCATCGGTCGCTCCGGTTGGCGCTTCAACAATGGAACCTTTGACGCGAAGAAGAGATGAATCCGTTGTTGAGTGTTTTGGCCCGTCGGTTTTTGCCATTAGGAACAAATTGTCACCGGATTTCCAAGGACCACTCTTTTTTTCAGGAAGTGACTTGATGTTTTGATGTGAGGGTATTTCGTTTTCCGATTTTATTTTTTTGGGATCTTTTGTGTTTGCAATCTGATAGACGTTTTTCTCAGATTGATTAAGCGCCACGGATTCTGTGATATCACCCACGGCTGCCCGGTTCCATGTGCCGGTGGCGAGAATAACCAGAGCTGTGACCGTGCAAATGCAGAGCGTGTCGATAAACGGCCCGATCCCCCCGACGATGCCTTCGCGGGCCGGTTCCTTGGTCTTGGCGGCTGCGTGGGCGATTGGGGCAGAACCCTGCCCGGCCTCGTTCGAGAAAAGTGCGCGTTTCATCCCCTGCATGAACGTATATCCCAGCGTGCCGCCGATGAACGCTCCGGTTGCTTCGGTCGGATTGAAAGCGGATTCAAAGATGAGCGCGAACATGCCTGGAATTTCACCCATGTAAACGGCAAGGACGGAGAATGCAGCGAGCAGATAGATGACACACATAATGGGGACCAGTTTGCCCGCGACATCACCGATTCGTTTGATTCCACCAATGATGACCATACCCACGAGTACGGCCATGACGATGCCTGTAACAATCTTGGGTACGTCAAAGTAGTATTTGGTCAGATCCGCCACTGAATAGGCCTGGTACATATTGCCACCGGTGAAGGTTGAAATGATCAGCGTGATGCAGAAGAAGACTCCAATTGCCCTGGCGATGATTTTCCACCGCCCGCCTTTTGAGCCGAGGACTTTTTCGACCACCCACATGGCGCCGCCGTGCGGGTTTTCGGGGTCATCGGTATTGCGGTACATCATTGCGAGTGTAATTTCGATGGTCTTGAGGGCCATGCCAAAGACACCGACAATCCACATCCAGAACAAAGCCCCTGGTCCGCCGGCAGCGATGGCCAGGGCGACGCCGCCGATGTTGCCCAATCCGACGGTCGCGGAGAGTGCGGCGGAAAGAGCCTGAAAGTGGCTGATGGCGCCGGGGTCCTCTTCATGATCATACTTGCCACGTACAACCTTGATCCCGTGGGTCATGGCGTGGTACTGAGTGAATCTTGTCCAAATGGTGAATAACACACCGGCGAAAAGAAGTACATAGGGTGTGTATTGACTCCAGAGAACATCGTTAACGCTTTGGATAACTTCGAATACCTTCATGTCGATCCTTAATTCATGGAGTAACCAGAGCCTTTTACGCGACGTAGGAGAAGAGAATATCGCTTGAATTGGTGAAAAAAGCAATTGGGAACGGCGGAAATTATTGCGTGGATGGGATTTTGGCGGGGATTTTCTGTTCATTTGGGGCTGTGTGGAGGGTATGATAATTGCTTTAGCAACCTTGTGAATCGGTCCGGGTTGCGAAGGCGTCGTTTAACCCAATGCGAGAATTCGAGGCAGTATGAGTAGCTCAGACAGTTTCGTTCGTGTGGCGCGGGGCAGCGTTTTGGCGTTGGTTCTGTTGACCTTTATCGGCGTTTCTCTTGGTAATACACGGGAGGAGCGCGAGCTGGATCATGATCATTCGAGTTTTCATCGCCATCGTGCGCCAGTGTCGGCGGGTGAGACGAAGCCATCGACGAATGGCCGGTTTTATGCTCCGGATCGCAAGGTCGATGTGCTGCATCTGAAGCTGGATGTCACGCCTGATTTCAAGAAACGGGAAGTGACGGGGAAGACGGAGTTGAAGTTTAAGCCAATCGGTAAGCCGCTGAAGGAATTGACGTTGCACGCATATGACCTTCGCGTTGCCAAAATTGAGGCGTCTGGTGAGATTGATGATTATCAGAATACGGATCGAGAAATCATCATCACGTTCAAGAAGCCGATCAAGGTTGGGGCGGAGTCGTGGGTGAGGATTCATCATTCGGCGAAGCCGAGGAAGGGTTTGTATTTTCGTACGCCGGAGATGGGATATAAGAAGGGTGATAAGCACATCTGGACGCAGGGAGAAACGCATGAGGGACGGCACTGGTTTCCGAGTTTTGATTATCCGAATGAGAAGTTTACTTCGGAAGTGATCTGTCGCGTGCCCAAGGACATGATTGTCCTTTCGAACGGCAAGAAGATGGATGAGAAGATCGACCCAAAGACGAAATTGAAGGCGGTTCGATATCTGCAGGACAAGCCTCATGTGAATTACCTGATTGCTCTGGTGGCGGGCTATCACAAGAAAATCGAAGGGGAGTACCGCGGCATTAAGATGGCGTTTTATACACCGCCGTCTCAGATCAAGTTTGCCAAGGATTCGTTCAAAGACACGATCGATATGATGAAGTATTTTGAGAAGGAGATTGGGGTCAAGTACCCGTGGGATCGTTACGACCAGGTGGTGGTTGATGATTTCAACTGGGGGGGGATGGAAAATACGACACTGACGATTCTTAACGATTACACGCTTCATCCGACGCATTTCGAGCCGATTCGCTCGAGCCAGAATTTGGTTGCGCATGAGTTGGTCCATCAGTGGTTCGGTGATCTGGTGACTTGCAAGGACTGGAGCCAGATCTGGCTGAATGAGGGATTTGCGACGTATTACGCGCATCTGTACGACGGCCATAAGAATGGACATGATTCGTTTATCTATGGGTTGTATCGCGATGCGACGCGACGGGTGGTCAAGGCAAGTATCAAGGATCATCGTCCGCTGGTTTACAAGGATTACAAGACGCCCGGAGAGCAGTTTGATTATCGTGCTTATCCGAAGGGGAGTTGGGTGTTGCATATGTTGCGCAATGATCTTGGGCCGGCGTTGTATCGTCGGTGCGTGAAGACTTTTGTGCAACGTCATCGATTCCAAAGTGTTGTTACGCAGGATTTGCAGGATGTGGTTGAGGAGTTGTCGGGGCGAAGTTATCAGCAGTTTTTTGATCAATGGGTTTACCGAGGCGGTGTGCCACAGCTTCGCGTGAGTTATTCGTGGGATCAGACGACCAAGCTGGCGCGGGTTACGGTGAAGCAGGTCCAGAAAATTACCAAAGATGTGCATTTGTATAAGTTCCCGACGCAGATCAGGTTTACCACGAAGAACGGCTCGGTGACGCGCGACATTACGATCAGCAAGGCGACGGAGGATTTCTATACGAAGCTCAAGTCGAAACCAACGGTTGTGCGCTTTGATCCGACGTATCGTGTTCTGGCGGAGGTGGCATTTCCTAAACCCAATGAGATGCTGTTTGCTCAACTTAAGGACCAGAAGGATGTTATTGGTCGATTGCTTGCGTTGGAAGCGCTGGTAAAGAAGAAGGCCTGGGGTACGGAGAAGGCTTTAGGTGAGGCGCTGGTTAAGGACAAGTTCTGGGCTGTGGGTCAGGCGGCGGCAAGGGGGCTAGGAAAACTTCAGACACGGGAAGCGTTGGAGACTCTTGCCAAATCCCTGAATCAGAAAGATCGTCGCGTAAAACTGGCCGTCATCGAAGCTATCGGCGGATATTTTTCGAAGGAGACACCCGGTATTCTGGATAAGGTTCTGGCATCTGAGAAGAACGAGTTGCTGCTAGAGGCAGCGCTGGTTCCTCGGGCGAAATTTACTAGAGATGGTGTTGACAAGGTACTTACCAAGTATCTCAAGAGCGAATCTTACAAGCATCGCCTTGCTTCGGCTGCGGTTCGGGCGATTCGTACGACGGACGATGCCGCATACCTTCCGATCCTCACCAAGAGAATTTCGGAGGACGGGGCGAAGTTTACTACGCGTGATCTGGGCGCGGCGTTGCAGACGATAGGTTATCTTGGCCGTCAACTTGAAGACAAGACGAAGGTTCGCCAGTTCCTTACTGGCTATCTTCAGGATGCTCGAAAGCGATTGATAGCTGCCGCCATCAACGCGTTGGGCGATCTTCGTGATGCCAAAGCCATACCGGCAGTGCAATCGTTCGCGAACGGGCCGGACGATGACCGTGTCACGCGAGCGGCGAAGGCGGCCCTGACCAAATTACGTGACACCAAGTCCTTGCCGGTTGAAGTTCGAGATCTGCGAAGCGAGTTGATGAAGATCAAGGAGCAGAACGAGGCTCTCAAGAAAGATTCCGAACAACTTAAAAAGAAATTGGACGCGTTGAAGAAATAGGGCCAACGTGTTTCGGAGCGAAAAGTCAATCCGCCTAGCTTAACTTGTGGTAAATGATCCCATATTTCGGAACTTGTCGTAGCGGCGGCGGAGGATGTTGTCGATCTTGAAACGCTTAAGATCGCGCAGGGACTGGACCAGATATTTTTCGAGGCGTTCGCCGATTATTGTCGGATCACGATGTGCTCCACCCAATGGTTCATCGATAACATCGTCCATAATGCCGAGTTTGAGATTGTCCTGAGCGGTGAGGTGTAGCTGGGCAGCGGCGGCTTCGGCTTGCTCGCCTGTTTTCCACAAAATTGCGGCGCAACCTTCGGGCGAGATTACCGAATACCATGAGTATTGGAGCATCGCGAGACGATCGCCCACGCCGATTCCCAAGGCCCCGCCGGAACCCCCTTCACCGATTACGACGCACACGATGGGGACGCGCAAGCGGGACATTTCGCGTAGGTTGTAGGCGATTGCCTCCGCCTGGCCGCGTTCTTCGGCACCGACGCCCGGGTATGCTCCGGGTGTATCGATGAATGTCACGATTGGCAGACCAAATTTTTCGGCGAGTTTCATCTTTGCCATGGCTTTGCGATAGCCTTCGGGGTGGGCGCATCCGAAGTGGCAGGCGATTTTTTCCCTGGTTTCCTTGCCTTTGTTGTGGCCGACGATCATGACCTTGTGGGGACCGATGCGTCCGAACCCCGTGATGATCGCGGGGTCATCTCCGAAATATCGATCGCCGTGCAGTTCACAGAAATCCTTTACGAAATGGCGAATGTAGTCGACCGTCTGAGGACGCGAGGGATGGCGGGCGACCTTGACAATCTGCCATGGAGTTAGCTTGTTGTAGGTTTTCTTAAGGAGCGTGGTGTAGCTTTCCCGGAGCTGTTTGACCTCGACATCCATATCGGAAGCGGAGGAGTCGCCCTGGCGTTCCAGTTCGGTAATCTGGCGTTCCAGGCGGGAAAGCGGTCTTTCAAAATCCAACTCGTAAATACCATTTGTGCTCATAATCGCCTTGCCCGTATCGGGTCGATATCTTCGCCGTGGTAGCCCGGTTTGCCTAGCATGGGGACCGCTGGTGAAGATTATAACGGACGCAATGGTGCGAGGCGCGTATGTGGGAGCGGATTGCCAATCAGGTTTCAATTGTTGGAATCGGCCTTTTGGGCGGGTCGATTGCGCTGGGTATACGCCAGAAGGGGTTTGGAGGCAAGATTATTGGTGTGGCGCGGAAGCCGGATACGCTGGGGGTCGCCCTGGAAGCGGGGCAAATCGATGTAGGAACATCCGACCTTGGCGAGGGGGTCTATGGGAGTGATTTGATTATCCTTGCAACGCCAGTGAATACGATTATTCGGCAGATTGGTGAATTGGGTGATTTGGCTGATCCTCAGGCAGTGATTACAGATGTAGGTTCGACGAAGGCGTCGATTGTGACCGCGGCGGAGGAGCGTTTGGTGAATCCAGGTCGTTTTGTGGGCGCACATCCGATGGCAGGGGGGGAGGCGAGTGGTCCTGCGGCGGCTCGTGCGGATTTGTTTCGGGGTAGGCCAGTAGTGTTGACGCCGACGAGCGAAACTCGCGAAGAGGCACTAGGCCGGGTTAGGCGTTTATACGAGAAATTGGAGATGAAAATTCTTGAAATGACGCCAACTGTGCATGACGTCAAAGTGGCGAGAGTATCACATTTGCCACATGCCCTGGCGGTGGCGCTGGTATCTTTGGCTGACACATCCGGTTCGATGGACCTGGCCTCCAGCGGATTTGGCGATATCTCGCGACTTGCCGAAGGTCATCCGGACATTTGGACGGACATATTCCTTGACAATGACAAGCAGGTCGTGTCGGCGATAGATCAATTCCTCACCGAGCTCTGTGGGATCAAAACACTGATCGAAAGCGGAGATCGTGAAGCACTCGGAAGCATGCTTGCAAAACTCGCGACACTCCGTCAGGCTTGGAGGAAAGCCAAAGCGTATGACGAACAGGACTCTGAATCAGATCAGGGCCGGATATAAGGACCATTCAACATGCAGTACCAGTTTGGCTCTGTTGGCGCGGGGAATATGGCGGAGGCCATTATTCGCGGTGCGATTGATCATGAAGTGTTGAAACCCGACCAAATTATTGTCGCCGACCCGACACCGGAGCGGCGCGAGTTGTTCGCTTCATGGGGGTGTTCAGTTACGGAGGATAATGCGGCGGTTGTTTCGCAATCGCAATACATCATGCTGGCCGTTAAGCCGCAGATGTTGCCCGAGGTGGCGGATCAGTTGGCGGGTATCGGGCAAACCGGTCAGATTATTGTCTCGATCATCACGGGTGTTTCCATCGAGAAACTTTCAGAATTCGCCGGGGGCGGACATCGCGTTATTCGTGTGATGCCTAATACGCCTTTGCTGGTGGGCGAAGGTATGTCGGCTATTGCGATTGGGTCGGGCGTTAAGGCGGGGGAGGAGACGTTGGTTTTGGATATCTTTGCCAAGGCGGGGAGGGCAGTGCAAGTTGACGAATCAGTTATGGATGAAGTGACGGTGGTATCAGGTTCGGGGCCAGCTTACGTCTTTTACCTTGCCGAGGCGATGATTGAGGCGGGGATTAAGCTGGGGCTGGATCCCTCTACAGCGGAAGATTTGACCAAGCAGACGATTCGGGGGGCGGCCAGATTACTTGATGAATCTGAAGATTCGCCAGCGGAGCTTCGTGCAAAAGTCACTTCGCGCGGGGGGGTTACGTTGGCTGCGACGACGCACATGGATGAATCGAAGGTAAAACAGATCATCGCAGATGCTCTTGAGAAAGGTCGTGATCGCAGTATCGAACTTGGGCGGTAGGGGGGTCAGGCTATCGGCACGACTTCGGTGACCTCGGGAACCCTGGATTTCAAATTGGCGGCGATGGTGTGTTCGAGGGTCATATTGGAAGCGGGGCAGGTGACACACTGGCCGAGGAAACGAATCTGTACGACACCGGCATCGGAGACGCCCACCAATTCGACATCGCCACCGTCCGCCTGAACGGCCGGTCGAATCAATTCGATCACGGCTTCCACGCGATCTCGCATAGATCCTTCGTTGTCGGAGGGTGTCGCCATTGGCTATTTGATACTCCAAAGTACCGATTGGTTCCCCGTGTTAAATTCTAAACGCCTTGATTCCAAGCGACCAGCATTTGCCATGGTTGGATCGCGAAAATCCTTAAGCTGATTCTGCGGAGACTCATATTGAGCCGATCTTCGTTCGTCTTTTTTATTCTACGTATCAGACCTATTATCCTGCGATGACCAGTTACCGAAAACCGTGGGAACATGCGAAGTCCGGGGGATCGCATGACGATCGGCTCGCCGCCCGATTTGTCGAATCGCTCAGTTATGATACGCGCCTTTACAAGCACGATATACGCGGCTCGCTGGCCCATGCGGCGATGCTCGCGAAGGTGGGCCTGATTACACAGGATGATTTGGATGCGATTCAGGATGGGCTTGCGGCCATTCAGGCGGAGATTGAAGAAGCCAATGTCACCGGGTGGTCCGGATGGCACGTGGATCTTGAAGATGTCCATATGTGTATCGAAGCGGCATTGATTGAAAAGATAGGGGAGCCAGGCCGAAAGCTCCATACAGGGCGAAGTCGAAACGACCAGGTTGCTCTGGATCTTAAACTTTGGATTGACGAAGCGACCGGAGTGTTGGAACAGGATCTTCGGTCTCTTTTTGAGGCGTTTCTTGATCTTGCGGAGGGGCAGGGGGAAGTCGTGATACCATCGTACACGCATTTGCAGCGGGCGCAGCCGATTACGGTGGGGGGAGAGGCCATCGCGTGGCTGGCGGCCTTCGATCGATCGCTGACCCGTCTCCTGATGATGCGAGTTGTTGGCGCGGGTAACCCGCTTGGCTCCGGTGCGATTGCTGGAAGCAGTTTGCAACTGGATCGTATTGCAACGGCTGAATCATTGAAGGTTGGCGAACCGACCGGCTCGTCCCTTGACGCTACGGCATCCCGAGATGACGCTGTTGATTTTACCTATTGTCTTTCCATGATCGCCATGACGCTTTCCCGGTGGGCTGAGCAGTGGATTATCTATATGACCAGCGAGTTTTCCTTCCTGAAGATCGGCGAGTCCTATACAACCGGATCTTCGATGATGCCCCAAAAGCGAAACCCGGATATGCTGGAACTGATCCGTGGGCGATGCGGGAACGTATACGGCTCGCTGGTGTCACTTCTGACTATTCTCAAAGGGATTACGATCGGTTACAACCGGGACCTGCAGGAAGATAAAAGGCATGTCTTTGCGGCGTATGACACGGTGCGCGATTGTCTGGCGATGGCAGCGGGCATTGTGAGGTCGGCGCGGTTTGACGCTACGCGCATTGCCAGGGATATTGATCGCGGTTTTGCCGATGCGACATCTCTGGCTGACTATCTGGTTACCAAAGGCATCGCGTTCCGTACTGCACATCAACTTGTCGGCCAGCTTGTTCGGCAATGTGAGGCCAACGGTATGGTGACGCTTGCGGAGTTGCCGTTGGGTGACATGCAGGCGGTGTGTGATGTGATTGAAGCGGATGTGCGTGAGTACCTTGGGGCAGAGAACGTAGTAGGGCGGTATGTAACCTATGGCAATGCCGGTCTTTCGGGGTACCAGGAGCAACTGGCCCGCTGGCGAGAGCGACTTGAGAAGCTTAATTCCGATCCTGAATAGGGGACATTTGCATCATGACTAATGTCTCTTCAACATCTGAAGATGGGTCTCCGAATCACGACAATTTGTTCAATGAGCCGATTGCGATGTCGGATTACGATCTTCAATTGATCACGGCCTATACGAATGCGGGTCGGACGCTCGACGATCTGCCGTATACCGGTGAACTGGAGTCAATCTATCAGGCCGTATCCGAAGGATCTGAATTTCTTTCGCGCCGGGATATTCTTGTTCGGCTTTTGAATTTGCGAAAAGCGGGAAAACTCCCCCGCATCGGTCGTGCGAAACTGCCGCCACCGGTTTTGAGTGATGAGCAGCGTGAGATACTTATCAGGTTGGTTGATGAGGCGATTGGCTCGATCTCGTTACGCGATCAACTCCCGCACACCGAGCCGTTTGATGGGATCGTCGAACAATTCAATGTGCAAACCAATGCGTCTTTCACGCCGTATCAGGTCTGGCGAGTTGTGCAGAAGCTGGCGAAGTAGGGTTTGTCAACGGTAAATGTGCATGTCGTTTGACTTACGCCAGCGTGCGGCCTATGCTGGCATGCCCTTAATCAGGAACATTGTATGAAACGCACCATTGATAATAAACCGATGCAACCGAACGCGCAGGATCGCGTTTCGTTTCTGTCATCGTGGTGCACTCTTATTGGCCGTGTACACACAGGACACAGATGCTCGTAGGTTCATACGATAAATCGTACCAGACTCATCGAACCCGCGAGCAGCCGCCCGCGGGTTTTTTTGTTGAATTCAGCCCTTGAAAGGAGGGCAAGATTATGAGTAGCGAAAGCTCCATAGACGGAGGAATAATCAAAGAGACTCACGGCGGGTATTCTCCTGCCCTGATCGATCGGCAGGCCGTTCGTTTCCTGCTGGACCATCACCTTGGCCGGCTCATGACGGAGGATGCGCGGTTATTTGAGCCGTATGTTTCGCCTGTTCATTACATTTCAGATGGCACGGGCGGTTTGCTAACGGTTTTGCCTTCGAGTGACCCGCAGCTTGACGCGATCGGCGGCGGAGGAGTATCTGTTCTTTCCGTGCCTTCCAATCTTAAGAGTAAGCCTGATCTTTACGTCCGCGACAGTGATGAGGTAACGCAGGACGCCATCTGGCATGTCCAAGCTAGCGTGGATGTTACTCTGGATACCAATCCTGTTGCGATTCAGAGTGTGTTGCGTGGACAGGTGCACGCGGTTCTGGAGCGGATTGCCCAAGAGGACGGCTCTGACCCGGCTTCTCGTGCGGATCAGAGCGTTCTGAGTGAGTTGGTCGCGGTGCGCATGGTTATCACGGGCGTAAGTGCCCGGCTGCGGCCTTTGGCAACTACTCTGGTTTGAGTTCTTTCACACACATACGTGCGGGCCGGTCATCGCTCCAGCCTCCAGTGGTGACAAGGTCCGCGCGTTTTTTGTGCGCTACCGCTATACAATCCCGTCATCATGCGTGAGTTGGCACTGTTACAACATATCTATGGAAACAATACGTTGCTCCCGGAATGTATTACCATCCCGCCGGGCGACGATATGGGTGGAATCCAAATCGGCGATACCCATTTGCTGGTCAGCACGGATCAGCTTATTGAAGATGTCCACTTTAATGCGCAGACGCCTTTGGAATTCATTGCCCGCAAGGCGGTGGCACGTAATCTTTCCGACGTTGCCGCTATGGCGGCGACGCCTGTTGGAGCCGTGGCGACAGCGTGTCTCCCCAAGCGAATGCATCAGGCTCAGGCTTATCAGTTGTGCGATGAGATGCGACGTTGGTCTGAGCGATACAGCTGCCCCTTGTTTGGAGGTGACATTGCCATCGCCGGCTCTAAGCTCCATATCGCACTTACCGTTTTTGCCAAACCCGGCGATAGGGGGGCTGTGAGGAGATCCGGAGCGGAACCGGGTGATATCGTTTTTGTTTCGGGGCAATTCGGGGGTGCATGGACTGGCCCATCCGGACCTGTCTCGCGTGATTTCACGTTTGAACCGCGTATTGAATTGGCCAGGAGATTGGCGGAGCATCCTGATTTTCAGGTTAACAGCATGATCGACGTATCGGACGGATTGGCGCGGGATTTCAAGCGGATATGTGAGATGTCGGGCGTATTTGGCCAGCTCGATGGTTCGCTAGTCCCTGTTCATTCATCCGCTCATGTTGCGGCATCTGGTGATGGTCTGCCCGCATTCATTCATGCGCTTAAGGACGGTGAGGATTACGAGCTGTGTTTTACGGTTAGTGAGGAAGCGGCTTCAGGTGTGTTGAAGGAAATAGAGGGTGTTCCCATTACGCGCGTTGGGCGAATTCTTGAGACGGCTACCCGTCTACATGCCGGCGAGATACAAATTTTGGGTGTGGATGGTGAGATACTTTCGATCAATGATTTAGGCTGGGAACACCATATATGACAGACTCAGAGGGCGATACGCTAACCATTCAAAGTCACTCGGTGGAATCCACCGTTCAACTCGGGGAGAAAATCGGCCGAATCTGCCGGCCGGGTGATGTGATTGCGCTCATCGGGGAACTTGGAGCCGGCAAGACTCAATTCATACGAGGATTGGTAGGGGGGCTTAATGGCGACCCCCGACAGGTATCCAGTCCGACCTTTATCATGATGTGCGAGTACGAAGCGGACGTTCGTGTTGTCCATATCGACGCTTATCGGATTTCCGGACTATCGGACCTTGAGTCGATAGGTTATGGGGATGAGCTGCTTGGCAAGTCGATCGCAGCGATCGAGTGGGCTGATTTGATCGCGCGGGATCTTCCGGTTGACCATCTGGCCGTTGAAATTCAGCATGGCGAGAATGAGGCCAGATGTATTACGCTCATTCCCAGAGGTCCATGGCAAGCGAGACTTGTTCAATTTGATTTCAAGAGTGATTTAAGAGCGGGAGGAGTCAAGTCTGAACCGTGTCGCAAGTGCGGCCAACCGGCGTCAACGTCGGGGGCGCATTTCCCGTTTTGTTCAGAGCGTTGCCGTTTGGCGGATCTTAATAGCTGGTTTGAAGGCGAGAATAAAATTTCGCGTCCCATGACTGAAGACGATCTTTATGGCGGCGAACAGTTACATTAAATGCAATTCAGAGTCCACGTTGAGAAGCCGATCGCCCTGAGTGAATCTATTCGGGTGGCTGTTCGCCTGGTTTTACTCCAAAAATAAGCAATCGGTGACCAACCGGTTCGAGTCCTTTGGCTCGGCAAATTGCGTCACACAAATCGGAGATGGCATCGTCTTGAAATTCGATAATCTCATCGCTGGAGACGTTGACTACATAGTCAATTGGCTTCTGCCCATAGATAAGCTGGTAGTGCGACTGCTTGGAATCAATCAATACCTCCTGAATGATACCGGCTTCAACGAGGTGCTTGATTGTTCTGTAGATGGTTGCTTTGGAAACCCGCTCCTCGGCCTGGTACATCTCCCAGAGTAATTCTTCAGCCTGAAACAGGCCTTCCTTGCCCATAACGGCGTCTAGAATCTTGGCCCGCTCGGCGGTGAATTTAAGACCGCGTTGCTTCAGAAATCGTCGAAAGATACTACAAAGCGGCGGGAGTATGGCCTCCTCATTGGTGGAATTCGCGGAATTGTCTTCAAGTTCAGCCATATATCCCTCCAAGGCTGTCCGTGCACTGTGTTCCAGCCCATAGAAATTGCCTGCTGTGGCCCCATGTATAGGCGGGCGTGTCTCCGTATCGCAAACATCATAGCGTTGTGATAAGGTGTATCGCAAGGAAGGCTACGGGAAACAGGCCGGATCAAAAGTCCGATAATAACTGTTATGTTAAATCAGGCTCGTTTTGCGTGAAATCTCGTCTTTTGCGTGGCTTTTGGGGCTATCCACGTTTTCAGATCAAATTGCGTGCCTTCAAATTTGATTTGTCGCTATCGCAGGCCTTGGCTTACGTATGCCACTCGAGATAGAAATTAAGATGAAGGTCGATGATCTGGATGCGATTGAACGACGCGTCATTGATGCCGGTGGAGAATTTGTCGCTGATATGTTGGAGAAGAATACGTACTTTGATTCGCGGGACCGAGCATTCACGGGCGCGGATCAAGGCTTGCGTATACGTCAGGAGTTTGGGGCCTCCGATGGTTCGCTTCGCCAGACGGTAATGACTTATAAGGGGCCGCGCGAGCCCGGGTTGACCAAGAAGCGAGAAGAGATTGAATTTGCGCTCGATCATGCTGAGGCTGCGACTGAGATTTTGGAAAGACTGGGATTCGGTATTAGTCTGGCGTTTGAGAAAAGCCGCAAGAGATATCGGCTTGCAGATTGTATAATTGAGTTGGACATTTTGGAGGCTTTGGGGCGATTTGTGGAGATTGAAGGACCTTCTGACGAAAGTGTCCTTGCGATGCGTGACAGGCTTGGCCTTGCTGATTTCGAAGTGGTATCGAAGGGTTATGCTGCGTTGGTCGCTCAATCGAATCTGTAGAAGGCGTGTTGTGCTTCGTTTTGAGGGCCCCTTTCGCGGCCGGGCCTGGATGTCGTGCAAATGTCAATATGTAATCAAAGTATTACATTTGTAATAAGATGATAGACCGATTGAAATTGCCATTATGCTTTTTGCGGTGATCGATTCGAACGGAATACAATCTTTGCCGATATGCTGTGGACGGGAAATGAAGTGGTGAGCAGGCTATGTTCTGTTCCTTGATAAAGGAGTTCAATCAGGTACTTATGACGGCAATTCTTGGCATATCCGCGTTTTATCATGATTCGGCTGCTGCGTTGGTGGTGGATGGGGATATCGTTGCTGCTGCGCAGGAAGAGCGGTTTACGCGCAAAAAGCATGATCATGAGTTTCCGGTCAACGCGATCGAGTATTGTCTTGATGAAGCGGGGTTGACGCCTGAGCAGTTGGATTACGTTGGTTTCTACGACAAGCCTTACCTTAAGTTTGAGCGCCTGCTGGAAACTTATCTGGCGTTTGCGCCGATTGGATTCCGCTCATTTATGCGTGCGATGCCGCTTTGGCTAAAACAGAAGCTCCATTTGCCTCGGGAGATGCGGAAGGCGCTGAAGGGTGCGTATAAGAAGCGATTTGTTTTTACGCAGCATCATGAGTCTCACGCCGCCAGTGCGTTCTTTCCATCTCCTTTTGAGGACGCCGCCATTCTTACGCTTGACGGTGTTGGCGAGTGGGCGACCACGAGTTACGGTGTCGGTCGTGGGAACAAGATTGAACTCACGCACGAGCTTCGTTTCCCTCATTCCCTGGGCCTTCTGTATTCTGCATTTACTTACTTCACCGGATTTCGTGTTAACAGTGGTGAGTACAAGTTGATGGGGCTTGCTCCCTATGGTGAACCGAAGTATGCCGAGATTATGCTGGAAAAGCTCATTGACCTGAAAGACGATGGTTCATTTCGACTGGATTTGTCCTATTTCAATTATTGCCAGGGTCTGACGATGACCTCGCGGAAAATGAATCGACTTTTTGGGCATGGTCCGCGCGAGGCTGAGTCTCGTATTACGCAGGAAGAGATGGATATCGCGGCATCGATCCAGAAGGTCACAGAAGAGGCGATGCTTAAGGCCGCATCACACCTGCATGATACTACGGGACTGAAAAACCTTGTGCTTGCCGGCGGAGTAGCTCTCAATTGTGTCGGGAATGGTCGTATCCTACGCGAGTCGCCTTTCGATGAAGTTTGGATTCAACCTGCAGCGGGTGATGCGGGCGGAGCACTGGGTGTTGCCACATTCATCTGGCATCAGCTCCTCGACCATAAGCGGGTGGTGAATAAGAATGACAGTCAGAACGGATCGTTGCTTGGACCTGACTTTGATGAGGACAGTATCAAGAGTTTTCTGGATTCCAAAGATGCTGTGTATCGCCAATTTGAGAACGAAGATGACATGTGTGAGTTTGTGTCCGAACAGATCGCAAACGAACAGGTGGTTGGGTGGATGAATGGGCGTATGGAGTTCGGCCCGCGAGCACTAGGTTCTCGCAGCATCATTGGTGATGCGCGCAGCGAGAAAATGCAATCCGTGATGAACCTTAAGATTAAGTTCCGGGAGTCGTTCAGGCCGTTTGCCCCGACTGTTCTTCGAGAGCGTGTCGACGAGTTTTTTGAAATGCGTAAGAACGAGGCAAGTCCTTACATGCTTCTCGTCGCACCGGTACAGGAAAGTATTCGCACAACCACGAACGGTGAGCAGGACGATCTTGAAGGTATTGAAAAGCTCAAGGTCTCGCGATCTGAGATACCTGCTGTGACTCACGTCGACTATTCCGCGCGGGTTCAGACGGTTGAGCCGAATCGCAATGGGGCGTACTACAAGGTCATTAAGAAGTTTGAAGAAAAGACCGGCTGCCCGGTCATTATAAACACCAGTTTTAACGTGCGCGGCGAGCCGATCGTTTGCGAACCGTCCGATGCCTATCACTGTTTTCTTGGGACGAATATGGACGTGCTGGTCATTGGCCATTACGTTTTAATTAAGAGTGAACAGAAGGACGCCAAGGAGATTGACGTTGAGTCTTATCTTGGCAAATTCAAGTTGGATTAACGTCGCGGACGTGACCGTCCTACCGGATATGCAACATCATGATTGATCTGAATCTCAATCCAAGTAAGAAGGACCTCCGCTGGTTTGGCGTGATGTTTGCTGTGTTTGCAGGGATCGTGGGTGTGATTGCCATTTGGCAATTTGATGCGCCGACCGCTGCGAAATGGATATGGATCGTTGGCGTATCGATCGGGGTGTTGTATTACATTCTGCCCCCCTTCCAGCGTTACTTTTTTGTCGGCTGGATGTTGCTAGCCTTCCCTATTGGATGGGTGATTTCTCATCTCATTCTGGGCGTGGTGTATTACCTGATTCTCACGCCGATCGGCCTCGTGATGAAACTCTTGGGGCACGACCCGATGCAGCGTAAGATAGATCGGGAAGCGGATACGTACTGGCAGGCGCACAAGCCCACGACGGAGCCGGGCCGGTATTTCAGGCAGTTTTGATTGCAATCGGAGTGATAACGATGTCGGACGAACAGGTCAATGATGACAAGCGCGAAGGCGAGGAGTCGAATGATTCGGCCAACGAGTTTGCGCGTGAGGCGGAAGGGAAGCATAAAGGCATCGTCAGTGAATTTACTGCGTTTCTCATTGAGAACAAAGCATGGTGGCTCGCCCCGATCGTGATTGCCCTGCTGCTTCTGGGTGTGCTGGTCATTCTGGGCGGCACGAATGCTGCGCCATTTATCTACACGCTGTTTTGAGGTCTTTCTTACGAAGCCAATCTATGGGGTTTGAAATTGCAGATTGACCAAAAAGGAGTGTGCATGTCAGTTGATGAGGCGATTGATGCGGGCGGTGGAAGGTTGAAGGCCGGCGTAGCGTGGGGAATTTTTCTCCTCCCCATACTCATTCACTTCGCTCTACTTTTGCTCGGCGCGATGATTACGGAGAGCGTTTTTGAATTGACAGGACTGGATCTATTTGTTTATGGCCTGACGCTTGTCTATCTGATTATTGGCGGATGGGTCATGGCCAAGCCGTGTCGTCGCCCGAAGTTTCTTCTTTTGGCCTATTCGACGTTCGCATCATTATTCGTTTTGGAGTACGCTTTGCGCGCCACACTCGACGCCGAGGTCGTTTTACCGATGGTTCCCGGTCGTACGATCCTGACGCCCAAGAAAGGGCTCATGGCGGGTATTGAGGGCAGGGTTCAGTTTACGGTCAATTCGCTGGGCTTGCGTGGGCGTGAAACGGAACCGGAATCCAATGATATCAACATCCTTGCGGTGGGAGGGTCGACGACCGAATGTCTTTATGTGACTGACGAGCAAAGCTGGCCGTGGGTACTGGAAACACAACTTTCCAAATCACTGGACAAAAAAGTCTTTGTCGCCAATGCGGGCAAGAGCGGACACTTCACCCTTCATCACGATTACCTGATTCGACACTATCGGCATATCCGGCAATTCGACTACGTGCTGCTTATGGTCGGGATCAACGATATGTTCAAGATGCTTCATCGGAACTATCGTCGTTCGGTCGAGCGTGCACCGAAGCAAGTTTTTGAGGGCGCCCATGTTCCGCCACATATCGCCACAAGCGACCTTTACTATCGCCGATCGTACATGGCGTATCTGCTGACGCGTCCCAAGGATGAAGAAATCGACGATGAAAACATCGTTCAGGACGAATCCGGAGCGTGGATTGCGGACCTGCGCAAGGCTCGCGAGAAAATGCTCAAAACTCAACGTCTTGTTAAGCCTTATCAGCGTCTATCCAAGCTGCTGAAGGTTTATCGTGTCAACCTTAAACAGTTGATCCAGACGTGCAGAGACCAGGGTGTCGAGCCTGTTTTTATGACGCAGCCAACTATTTATCGCAGCCCCCTACCGCGAGAGATTCACCATATGCTTTGGCTGTTCCACGGGAACGCCTATTCCGTGGAAGCATTGGAGGTCATGATGCGGGCATACAACGATACGCTGACCAATGTCTGCAAGGATGAAAAGGTTGTTTGTATTGATATGGCGACGAAAATTGAAAAGGACCTGGGCTCATTTTACGACGATTGCCATTTCAATCCTTCCGGTTGCCAGCGTGTGGCGAATGTATTGGAAGACTACTTTGTCAATCGCCTGAAACGCCCGGATTAAGTGTTTTTAATTGATTAGAGAACAAAGCGCGATAAATCTTCGTCATCCACAATGGAACTCAATCTTTCTTTGACCATCGCCTGCGTAATCGTGATTTTTTTCTTGCCTGATTTGGCCAGCTCCGGAGCGTCAAAACTGATTGGCTCAAAGAGCTTTTCCATGATGGTCATCAGACGCCTGGCCCCGATGTTTTCCATCCGCTCATTGGCCTGAGCCGCCAGCGACGCCATTTCCTGGATGGCTTTTTTCTGGAAGGTGATTTTCAATCCTTCGGTGCCCAATAGTGCCTGTTGCTGCGTCGTCAAAGCGTTGTGCGGTTCAGTCAGAATACGAACGAAGTCTTCCTTCGATAGAGCCGACAATTCCACACGAATTGGGAATCGCCCCTGTAGCTCCGGCATCAAGTCCGAGACGGATGCCGAATGGAACGCTCCTGCGGCTATGAAGAGAATGTGTTCCGTATTCACTGCCCCATGCCTGGTCGTCACGGTTGAACCTTCAACAATTGGCAGGAGATCCCGCTGAACCCCCTGCCGCGATACATCAGGTCCGCTCTTTCCACCGCCTTGCGAATTGGTAGCGACCTTGTCGATCTCATCTATAAATACGATTCCCGCTTGCTCGGTCCGCTCTATCGCCTCGGCATTTACCTTGTCACGATCCAGCATGTCTTCTGTTGCCTGATGAAGCAATACCTCACGGGCTTCGGAAATCGGCATGCGACGGGAGGAAGACTGGTCGGGTATCAGAGACTCAAACATCTTGGACATGTCCGGGTCCATCTGGTCCAGTCCCATGTTGGAAAACATTGTGACCGGCATCATCTTTGAATGGATATTGACCTCAACCTCTTCATCATCGAGCTTTCCGGCAGCAAGTTGCTCACGCAGACGGTTGCGCGTTCGCTCTCGTCGCTCGAGGGTTTCGGCATCGGCTTCAAAATCTTCGACCCCTGAATCCGGTAGAAGAAGATCTACCAACTGCTCTTCCACATTCCACTCCGCTTCGCGCTGCACGGTCTCGGCGTGCTCAGCACGCACCATGGAAATAGCCTGTTCCAAAAGATCCCGGATCATGGATTCGACATCGCGTCCGTGATAACCCACTTCGGTAAATTTCGAAGCTTCGACCTTGATAAAAGGCGCGCCTGTTAGCGTGGCGATACGACGTGCAATTTCGGTTTTCCCCACGCCGGTCGGGCCGATCATGATGATGTTTTTTGGACTAATTTCCTTGCCCAAGTCCGGATCAAGCTGTTGCCTTCGCCAGCGATTTCGAATGGCTACTGCGACGGCGCGCTTGGCCTCAGCCTGGCCGATGATATAGAGGTTCAATTGGTCCACGATCTCTTTGGGTGTCATTTCATGCATGGGAAGGCATAATAGCAGACGGACCCGATGGATCGAATGTTCTTGTGTTTGAGGCTTAGATTCAGGTTGTTAAGTTTGCCTGATCTGCTGCCGGTGTAGAGTTCGATGTATTCCTCCCACCACGTTCCCGTTTTGCACGAAACTTCTCGATCTCACTTTTCATCGCGTTCGCCGAAACATCCCTGTCCCAGAACTGAATATCCTTGGGGCGGCGATCGGCACGGCAATAGACACGCGGCTGCATATCCGCATCGACTTCCAGTTGCAGATCGTAGAGCTGTCGCTGCACATCCTGGCGCTTCTGTTCCATCATTGCATCATCCGCATCGGGAGGGACGTGAACGGGCGTTCCCCCATAAATCTTTGCGCGCGTAAACGGTAGCGGTAAACGAAATCGGTCCCAGGATTGAAACTGCCAGTAGGATTTTGGTGATGCTGCAATGGGAAGAATCGGACGACCTGTGATCTTGGCAAGCAAGATGATTCCGGGCTTGGTTTCCAGTGCGGGCCCTCGCGGACCATCGACTGCGATGCATGCATCCGCACCTTCGTTTACGATCCGAGCCAGATCGATGATTGCGCGCGTCGCGCCGCGGTTGCTTGAACCACGCACGGTCTGGTATCCCAGCCCGTGAAGAATATTCGATAGAATTTGGCCGTCCGGACTTTTGCTGGTAATGACACACATCCCGTTTCCGCGATGGTAATACATGGGGGCAAAACACGATCCGTGCCAGAGGGCGATCAATACAGGCCCGTTGTCCTCACCGCGGTACTCTTCCAGCTTCTCACGCTGGCGAACATCATAACGTGTGGTCAATCCAATAAGCCTAAAGATCGTTGCACCGAGGAGCTGCATACATCGCAAAGAAACCCGTTTCTTGAAGGTCATGCGACGCTTCGTTTCGGGGTCGGACTTGGTGGTATCAATCGGTGGTTTCATTGAAGCCATGCGAGTTCGGATGATAGCACGCTATGCCCCCATCGGGAACCACCCCCTCCAACAATTTACGCGGGGAGGTACGGCGTCGATACAATCACGACTTGTATTCCCATTATGCGGATGATGGAATACGTTCGATTTCGGCGCCGACTGATTTGAGTTTCTCATCCAGTTTCTCGTAGCCGCGATCAATGTGGTAAACGCGATTAACTGTCGTCTGCCCTTTTGCTGCAAGCCCGGCCATGACCAGGCCAGCCGATGCACGCAGGTCCGAAGCCATTACCGGCGCCCCAACCAGTTTCTTTACTCCGCTGACCATGACGCTAGGGCCCTGCCGATACAGGTTCGCCCCCATACGCGCTAATTCGGGAACGTGCATGTAGCGATCCGGAAAGATCTTCTCCGTAATCATCGAATTCCCATCTGCCAGCGTCAGCAGCGCCATGATCTGTGCCTGTAAATCTGTGGGGAAACCGGGATGGGGTTGTGTGGTGATGAATACAGGCTCGAGTCGCCGTGCCGAACCTACGCTTACGGTTGCACGCATCGCGTCGGCGCCTGTGGGAATATCTACCGATACTCCGATCTCGTCCAGACGATCCAATGCAGCCATCAGGCAATCGACGGGGCAGTTTTCGATCTGAAGGTCGCCATTCGTGATCGCTGCCGTCATGATCCATGTCCCCGCCTCGATGCGGTCGGCAATTACCCGGTGGTCGGCGCCTGTAAGCGATTCGACGCCGTCTATCGTAATGCGTGGAGATCCGGCCCCGTGGATGCTTGCCCCCATCGCGTTCAGCAGATTTGCCACATCCACAACCTCAGGTTCGCATGCGACCTGCTCGAGTACGGTTGTCCCCTTGGCTACGGCGGCGGCCGACATCACGTTGATTGTTCCCAACACGGTTGACCCAAACGGCCCGCCCATAAAGATCCGCGTACCCTGTAGCTTCTTTGCACGGGCGTGGATGATTCCCCCTTCGAGTTCGATATCCGCTCCTAGTGCCTGCAATCCACGTAGGTGGATATCCACCGGGCGATCTCCGATAGGGCAGCCACCCGGCATCGATACGCTCGCCTCACCCCGCTTCCCAAGCAATGGCCCCAGCACGCAAATACTTGCGCGCATCTTTCGAACGATGTCGTACTCCGCAAGCGAATTGCCTTCGTCCACCACCTTGATTTCCATGGTCCGATCTTCGCCGTGTTTGACATCACAACCCAGCGATTCGAGGAGCATCACGAGGTGTGCGATATCTGACAGGCGCGGGACATCCTGCAATTTCACCGTATCCTCCGCCATTAATGCCGCGGCCATTAACGGCAGTGCCGCATTCTTTGATCCGCTTACCCTGACCGTACCTTTGAGTCTTCGACCACCTTGTATCCGAAATGCATCCATGCGATTGAAATGTCCTTGCCTGTCCGTTTGAGGGGATCATACCCCCCTATCGTGATTCATCGGCATTCGGTCACTGAAAAAACCAGAAGCCTTCCTAGAGCTTTCTTACGTAAATGAAGTAAGCACCCCGTGATTTGCCGTTCTTATATTCCAGCCATGATTCCAGTCGCGTGGCGCCCTGCTCCGCACGAATTTTGAAAGTGACGGTATGGTCTCCCTCCTTGACTGGCTTCTCTGCTTCAATCTCGCCTATTTTGATCCGTGCCTTTATGGCTTTCATGGGGCGTTTGGTCACTGCAGGCCACCTTGCCAGCGTTACCTCATATCGACCAGCCTTTTCAAATTCGACTACCCAATATCCGTTGGCGAACATTCTTTCGTTTCTGACATGCCCCTGGTGCCAAGGCACACCCGACTGTTTGGCATGCCAGTCGTGAGCAGTGATGCGCATCAGCGATTTATCATGACCGAGCACGATGGGGCAGTACTCATTAAATCGTGACGATTGGCTTTTGTATGATTTTTCATATTCTGCGCGCAATTGTGCGACAACCTTTGGGTGTTCGGCAGAAACATCCTTCAATTGCCCCGGATCAGCTTGCATATCAAAAAGCGCTTTTCCGTCTATCAGACGCCATCGCTTTGTCATCACTGACGACTGTCGCCAGGGTTTGGGGTGTTCAATGCGGTGCGACTGCACAATCAAGGTACGTGGCGGCCACTCCTTGTATTTAGGATTCTTAAGCAGAGGTACAAAGGATTTGCCATCCAGAGGCTGCGTCTTGATTTTTTTGAGGCGACAAAGGTCCATCAATGTCGGCAGCACATCGATATGAGCCGTCAACTGGTTCACATCTCGTCCGCCAATCAGATCCCCATCAGGCCAGTAAACGAAGAATGGTACACGATGCCCTCCGTCATATGCCGAGCCCTTTCGCCCTCGCATTCCTGCGTTAAATCCACGCCATCCCCCTGCCGCTTTTGCTTGTCCACGCCGTGGTCTATTGGCTATTCCCGCCGCTGTTCCGTTGTCGGACATGAATATCAATATCGTATTCGATTCCAACTTCAACTCTTTCAGTTTCGAACGCAGTTTTCCCATATTCTCATCGATGTTGGTGATCATCCCGTAAAACTTTGCCATTGTTGCCGGGACTCCCTTTTTCACGTAAGGCTCAGAGTATTTTTCTGATACGAGGTAAGGGCCGTGCGGGGCATTGGTGGTGATGTACAGAAAAAACGGTCGCCTTTTGTGCCGCTCGATGAAATCCAACCCGTGTTGAAACCAAATGTCGGTGCAGTAGCCTTTGTGACGCTTGGCTTTGCCGTTGATCCAATACGCGTCATCAAAATAGTCGTTCCCCCAATAGTCCGGCGTCTGTCCTACGCCTCCCCCACCGTGAATGAACGTTTCGTCAAAACCCATATCCTGCGGGCGCGAAGGATAATTGTCACCCAAGTGCCATTTTCCGCTAATTCCTGTCACGTATCCTGAATTGCGAAACGCGTGTGCGAGTGTTGTCTCATCCCTGCGGATGAGCGACCTACCCATAATGGTATGCCAGACACCGGTACGCGCGGAATACCTTCCGGTCATCAATGCTGCCCGCGTGGGAGAACAGGTTGGATCTACATGAAAGTCGGTAAGACGAATCGACTGCGCATGTAGCTTGTCCAGGTGGGGTGTCTGGATCATCTTGTTCCCGTGAGCGGCGATATCGCCGTAACCCTGATCATCCGTGATGACGAGAATCACATTTGGACGTCCGCTACGAGCAAAGGCATTGGCGGCAAACACAACCAGCACCACGAAACAGATACATGCGACTCGAATCACTTTTGCCATAATCATTCCTTTTTTGTTTGCGGGGCTGTTCGTCGAAACACCCCTGCGAGCGGGCGTATTGTAACCAATTGAATTGGTCGTATCTGACTATTCGGCCAAAGGAACGGTGAGAATCATGACACGTATCACTTACGACATCCACAGAAAATGTAATGAGTTTTCACAACTCTGACCGATATTCTGTGTGTTGTGACTTGTTGAGATGAGGTGACGTCCGTGGTAAGTATGCATCAGCAAAAGCTGGATTTGTGTCCGTTTATAGACCACGACCAACCGGGATGCCGATCACACTTTTCCGTCGTCCATTTGGCGCAAGCCTTCGATGCCTGTGTCGGCGGGTTCCAGAGTTGCCCTCAATATTACAAGCTCATGAAAGATCACCCCACGAGGCTCATTGCGATTACCGCTCATGGACGTAACCTTCAATCAACCGGTTCGTGAGTTCTTGTCGTATTTGAGGATCGAATGCGGGCTGGCCGCTAATACCATCGAATCCTACGCGCTGGACCTCAAGCGACTCTGCCGATTCCTAGCTGAGCAGAACATCCTGCATCCCGCCGATCTGGATGGACGACATTTTATTGATTATCTTCGTTCGCTACGCGAGGACGAACTCACGGGAAAAACGGTCGCCCGTCATCTGGCCACACTCCGCGCTTTTGCGCGATTCCTCGTCTTTCATCAGTATTGCGAAATTGACCCGTCGGAGATGCTCGAGCGACCTGCGACGTGGCAACGAGTACCCCAGGTCATGCAGATGAAACACATCCGGGCTTTGCTTGAGTCTCCCCAGCCTTCCGATCGTATGTATTTACGCGACAAGGCCGTTCTTGAGCTTATGTACGCCACAGGCTGTCGCGCCTCGGAGGTTGGCGCGATTCACGTCTCGGATTTTCACGATGACATCGGCGTTATCAAAATTACGGGGAAAGGTGGTCGTCAGCGCATCGTCCCCATTGGCAAACCCGCCCTCGAAGCCATCCAGCAATACTATCGAGAGCTTCGCGGGAACCTGATTCATGATGACGCTAACTGTGAATATCTCTTTCTCACATTACGCGGCACACGCATGGATCGGTTTGTCATTTGGGCCATGATTAAAAAGCTTGCCAAACGTGCAGGACTGACCAATGTCCACCCCCATGTCATTCGACATACCTTTGCCACTCACCTCCTTGGAGGCGGCGCCGACCTTCGTGTCGTTCAGGAGCTTCTTGGTCATGCGCGCGTTACTACTACACAGATTTATACGCATGTTGACCAGGGGCGACTCAAGAAAGTTATTGACAGTTTTCACCCCCGTCCCTAGCCACCCCGCATTTTACGCACAAAAAAATCGCACGAAGCCTTTCAGCTTCGTGCGATTGTGTCGTGTCTCTCTCTCAAACGGTCTATTCGCGGGAACAAACTTCTCCGGGCGAATGTGATGGTTCAAATGGACCCTCTATGCCGATGTCGTGCCAATCGTCGGCGTCTCGACGAATCGCTCTGGTGCATCAGCTATCGTCGCTACCTGCGTCGGTGTCTTTACCGTGATTCTGCTGCTCAAGCATCTTCCGCAGGTAGGAATTTTCTCGTCGTGTGG
This sequence comes from Phycisphaeraceae bacterium, assembly GCA_028284925.1. GTDB lineage: Bacteria > Planctomycetota > Phycisphaerae > Phycisphaerales > Zrk34 > JANQQT01. The sequence goes on from JANQQT010000007.1 coordinate 50,043, forward strand.
CTTCAAGATCAAACATCAGGTACTTGATCGACAAGCGAAGGTAGTCAAGGCTTTCCTGAAGATCCGTCACCGTCTTTTTCAGCTTCTTATGCCGCGTTTGCGTTTCGCTCGCCAAACTCTCAAGCTTCTTACGTTCCGCTTCCGGCAAAGTGGAAATTTCCTTCATCAACTCCGCCAGTTTAGTTTGGAATACGGTTTCATCCATTTTGGCATCCTCTCTTCTTTATCCCCGCGGGAGACTTTCTCAGTATGCCGGACCATATAACAAGGCCCTTGCCAAACCTGAACGAATACTCTGTAATATCGCGTGCCTACCGCCTGCAAGTGCTTGATATACAACGAATTGCATGTTTTTGCAACCCCGGTCAAACGAAATTACGTTGGGGCCATCTGGGGCGGATGTTGCTTAGAAGCAACGTATTTCGAGTCATTTGACGCCGTGAAACAACCGCCTTAACAGTGAATTAACACAGATTTTACTTTGAAAAGACCCATCCAATAAGCTTGCGTAGACTCGGCGCCTGTCCCTGAGACAGGATCCCGATCCTGAATATCTTAGCCCCCGCCCAGACGCAAGCCAGCGTGAACCCAAGCGTCAATACAAGACTTAGCGCCACCTCCCACCACATTGGGCCCGGCGTCGTCCCGAGGCGAAGCAACATGATCATCGGCGTCATTGGCGGAAACAAGGAAACGGCCTTTGCGAAACTGCCATTCGGCGACTGGACAATGGGCGCAATCATGAACATTGGGGCCATCATCACCAACATCACCGGCGTCATGAAATTTTGTGCGTCGCGCATTTCACTGCAGGCCGCCCCAAGTCCGGCAAATACCGCCCCAAACATAAAAATTGCAAGTAACAAAAATACAAATAGCCAAACGAACATCATGGGATTGACCAGATGTAGCACGTCGAAGTGATATGCCAGAAATCCCGCACCACCTATGTAGAGGGCGCCCAATGACCCCGAAAGGCCCACCATTCCCAAAATCTTGCCCAACATCAACTCAAACGGCGTTACACATGACACCAACAGTTCCGATATCTTCTGAATTTTCTCCTCCAACACGGTACTTAAGATCATCTGCCCGGCCGTCATCACCAAAGCGAATGTCAATACCATGAAGACTACCGGGATAAGGGCTGTACGCAAGACATCCGATTCCTGGTCCGCGACTACGGTTTTTCCCTCTTCGGTTTTTTCTGCCAGCCCGAGCTGTTTCCAGGGAACGGGAGCCTGTGCCTCATTGATGCGTTGAACGATCGCCTTATCCGTATCCAAGGCTGCGATACGAATCTTCTTTGCTTCCCGGTCAATCACCATCTTCAACCAATTAGGCAATGTTTTATATGTTGGCGTTTGGGAGTGATAATAGACACCCGCTTTGTCCCGTGATTTTGTCTCCGGCTTCACAACACCGTCATCGATAATCACGAATGCAAAGATGTCCTGACTCCGTACCTTTTCCGATAATTCAATTCGGATGTCATCCCGACTCTTGTTTTCAATCTGATAAGCTTCAATAAAGAACTTTGATTCTCTTTGAATCGGCTTCGTATTTCCGTCAGTTTTTTCAAACACAGATGTTTTGTTTCGCATTTCCGAAGCTGTTCTTAACGCTGTCGCAAGTTGGCCTGTCATGTCCACCACCACGACCTTGCGATCCGATACGTCCTTTCCCTTGTTCGCCACCTTCTGTAAAAACACCGTCGCACCGATAACGATCGGCATTACCAGCAAGCCAATCAGAAAGGCCTTGCTGCGTATTGCCGACAAGTACTCACCCCTGGCTACATTCAGGACCTTACGCATTCTGAGACACCTCCCTGGCTTCAGGCCCGGCAATATTCAGGAAAATTTCATGCAGCGATGGGCGCTTCTCTTCAAAATGTTTGACCTGGGTCAAGCCCGATATCCGCTCAAGCAATTCTTGGGATTCCCCGCTGAACCTCACGTCCATTAATCCATTGCTCTCATTGATAATTTCCAGATCCGTCATCGAGTGTAATACCTGCATATCCGATAGTCTAAGGCGATACAGATCCGAACCGTATTCCGCCTGAATACTTGAAAGCGTTCCATTTAACACCTTTCGCCCCCGGAAGATCATGAAAATGAAGTCGCACATCCGCTCTGCCATTGCCATGTCATGTGTTGAAAAGATCACCGTTGAACCGGCCTGATTCAATTCGACAATGGCTTCGCGCACGACTTCCAGATTCACGGGATCAAGACCTGAAAACGGCTCATCCAGAATCACCAGCTCGGGCCTGGCAATCACGGAGGAAATGAACTGAACTTTTTGCCCCATCCCCTTGGAGAGTGCTTCAATCTTCTTGTCCGCCCAGCCACTTAGTCCCAAACGATCCAACCAATTCGTCGCCGCCTTCGTGGCGTCCCGCAAGTTCATACCTTTCAAGGTTCCGTAGTACGCGAGTTGGCGTCGTACCGTCAACTTTCTATAGAGGCCTCTTTCCTCCGGTAGATATCCCACGCGGTCACTCGCCGCGCGTGTCCCTCTGGTCCCCAGCACTTCAATCACACCCGAATCCGGATGAATAATGTGAAGGATCATCCTTAGTGTAGTCGTCTTCCCCGATCCATTCGGACCAATGAACCCGTAAACAGAACCGGCTGGAACGGTGAGCGACAAATCGTTCACGGCGTGATGCGAGCCATAGGTTTTCGTCACGCCTTCAAGCAATACTGCATTCATAAGCATACCCTTGTGCGATAACCCGCAGGACGTTACGCCCCGGTGCACAACTGTAGATGAACGGGTATGTACTATACGCTCAATACACTAACCAAACATCTCTGAAGGCGCGGCCACCAGGCGCTAAGCCTACCAGTTTCTCATGTCTGCCAAACTTTACGATGCTCATTGCCATTATCACCACTCGCCTGTTGTCGAACAATGGGACACAGTTGGCGCAATCGCCATCGACTGCGGTTTAACCCATGCCATCATCAATGGCACGGAACCATCAGATTGGAATGCCACCATTGCGTGGGCGAAACAACATCCTTTCGCGATCCCCGCCGTGGGGCTCCATCCCTGGTATTTGGGAGGTGTCCAACCCGGCTTTCAATACATCCTCAGCGACCTTCTTGACTCCGGGCAGGTCATGCTGGGTGAAATCGGACTTGATCGCTGCCGACCCAAAGCCGAACTTGAGCAGCAGGATCGCCTTTTCATCGAACAACTCAAACTCGCCAATGAGAAAGATGTTGTTACGACCATTCATTGCGTTCGGGCTGTCGGTCGTCTTTATGAGTTTTTCCATGACTTTTCGCCACCTACGGCAGGTTTTCTCCTTCACGCCTACTCCGGCTCGACAGAGCTGATTCTCTCATTCGCCTCACAGAATGCCTACTTCTCCTGTTCGGCCAATACGCTCTCACGGCCCAAAGCGAACGAACTCATTCGGGCTATTCCGATAGACCGCCTCCTCATCGAGACCGATGCGCCCTATATGGCTCCGCCGGAATTTAACCGTCTGTACGTCATACAGGAGAAAGTCGATGACCGTGCGGCCAACCACCCGGCCAACCTGAAACGAGGTTATGAACTCGCTGCAGAGCATCTGCAAATCCCCCTGCCGGAACTGATTCAAATCGTCGAAGAAAACTTTCTTCGCCTTTTTGGCCCGTATCTTCCTCAATCTCAATAACTCATCTCTCCTGTCGCGACATGTCTCACGATCAATCCCGCCGCCACGAAGCCCATTGTTCCTGTCACGAATGAAGCTGCTCCCAGGCCCTGCTCACAACTTAGCCGCATACTTCCTGATTTCATCTCAGGTTTCTGTGTACACACATGGCCTTGGGGGTGAGGGTACAAGATCTCCTCACTTGTAAATACGCACGGTATGCCGAATTTCTTGCCGCTTCCGTCCTCATTGCCTTTTGGAAATCCGTGCTTCTGTCGCAGTCGCTTCCGTACGTTCTGTAGCAACCCATCACGATAGGTCCGGGACAAGTCGGTTATCTGAATCTGCGACGCATCCAGCCTCCCGCCGGCCCCCCCTACCGTCACCACAGGCAACCCTCTATTCCGACACCCCACGATCAACAACGTCTTATTCTTCACGCTGTCAATCGCATCCAGCACATAGTCGTACTTCCCTTCCAATACCTTGTCTGCCGTTGATTCCATAAAGAATTCATGACACCGCTCTATCTTCATCTCCGGGTTGATTTCCTCCAGCCTCTCGGCCATCACATCAATCTTTGCCCGCCCTACTGTCGATTGCATCGCGTGAACCTGGCGCGTGATATTACTCATACATACCTCGTCCAGATCTACTAACTTGATTTGCCCCACCCCACTCCGGGCCAGCGCCTCTGCCGCCCAACTTCCCACACCGCCAATTCCAATTACCATTACCCGTGCAGCCCTCAATCGTCCCAGAGCATCACCGTTAAACAACCGGCCTATCCCTGCAAACTGCAAATCTGAATCAATCGATGACATCCCCCATCCTACTCCTCCAACGCGCTCGATACAACGCCCCTTTCTCCTCGTACATTTTTGCGGGGAAGCAACTTATTCTTTCTCATTCACCTGTCGCACATATTCGCGCCCAATCTCCCACACCGGTCCAGCCCCCATCACCGTCAGCAAATCATTCTCCCGACACTGCTGCTGCAAAAACCGTACGATGTCATCAAACTTTTCTATGTGCACGGCGAGCACGCCCTGTTGCTGCAGCCTATAGACCAAGTCCTGAGCGCTCACGGCACGCCGATCCGCCTCACTATCACGGACAAAATAGATATGCGGCACGATCACGACGTCCGCCTGAGAAAAACTTTGCGCAAACTGGTCCAGGAGAAACCTTGTACGTGAATGCTGGTGTGGCTGAAACACGCAAATCACACGTCCACCCTGACTATGCGGATCGTAGTGTCCCTTTAACGCCCGCAAAGTCGTATCAATCTCTGTAGGGTGATGGCCATAGTCATCCACCACCGTTACACCCTTATGTATACCCAGAAATTGCATCCGGCGATCCAGTCCGGCGAAGGTACTCAATGCCGCGCCAATGTCCTGCCATTCTGCTCCGAGGCGATGGGCTGTTACGGCAGCGACGGATGCATTATACGCCATATGCTCACCCGGCATGGAACAGGTGAATCGACACACTTCCTGCCCATCATGTGCAATGGTGATCACCGGCAGCCCGCCTGATTGCCGATCGGTTTCCTCCTCCACGCCGGTTGAATCAATCGAGATTGACCAATCCGCCTGTGGCGCAAACCCGATCGTTTCCACGCGGCAATCCAGACCGGCTGTCACCGCCGTTCGGTGTGCTCCGTCGTGGTTGATCAGGAGTGAACCGTGCGGCTCGATACGCTCGGCAAACTGCGCAAACGCCTCCACGATCGAATCCAGCGAACCATAAATATCCAGATGGTCCTCTTCCAGATTCAAAATCACCCCATGCGTCGGATGAAAATTGTGGAACGATCGGTCAAATTCGCATGCCTCGCCAATCAAGACATCAGGCCGCCCCACTCTGGATCCTCCGCCGATCTGCTCACAATTTGCCCCCACGATAAAGGATGGGTCCAGCCCACACTGAATCATCACATGAGCCAGCATTGCCGTGGTGGTCGATTTACCGTGTGTCCCCGCTATCGCCACACCCGTGCGTCCGATCATTAATCGTCCGAGCAACTCCGCGTACTTCATAACGGCGATTCCCCGCCGCCTCGCTTCTATTAGTTCCGGATGGTCATCCTTGATCGCCGCTGAAATCACAAGCAGGTCACACTTCTCTGGAACAGTATCCATATCCTGCCGAAGGGTTACCTGAATTCCGGATTCCTCCAGTGCATCCGTGAATGCGCTTTCCGTCATGTCCGTCCCGGTGCAATTCGCGTCCTGTGCACGCACAATTCTGGCTAGGCCGCACATGCCACACCCGCCAATACCCACGAAATGAACGGATTTACCCTTGAGATTAACCTGTCCCGCCGAGGGTGCATCGATCTTCACTACTTTTTCAGTTCTGATTTTTGACATGGTTCTTAAGAATTATTCGGCATGCCATACATCTTCACGTGAACTTATCGCACATGCAAGTATCATCAATCCTGTCCAAAACCTGACGATCACGCTACCCATGCATATCATGCAGGCTTTACCCAATCCACCTCGCCGGCGTTTGGAATAATCCCCGCCTCGGCAGCTTCAGAAAGTAACTGTTCCACCGCTTTTCTTCCGGTCTCGCCATAATCCAGCGTGTAGTCGTTTACGTACATCCCGATAAACTCATCCGCCAGATCAGCACCCATATCCCGTGCATAATTCAATGCATACTCCACTGATGCCTCGCGATGCTCCAGTGCATAGGAAATCGAACGGAGCAACACGCGGCATATCGTCCCAAACTCATCCGCCAGATCACGACGAATTGCGTTTCCGCCAAGAGGTAAAGGTAATCCGCGCGTTTCGGACCACCATTTCCCCAGATCCACCACACATTCGAGTCCTGCATTTTGATAAGTCAGTTGTCCCTCATGAATAATCAGCCCGGCATCAAACTCACCCGCCGCCACTTTGGGAATGATCTGGTCGAATTCCACGACCTCAACGTTCTCCGCTTTCACACCCTCTGATTTCAGCAGTAATTGCAACGTCAACCAGGCGCTCGTTCGAACGCCTGGAATTGCCAGCTTCAGATCACCAATCGCCTTCACTTCGTGTTTCCGAGGGGACACGACCATCGGTCCATAACCATCTCCCATCGAAGACCCGCAACTCGTCAATGCATACTCATCCGCAATGTACGGATACTGATGAATCGACAGAGCGGTTATCTCCAGCTCTCCCTTTTCCGATCGTTGATTAAGCGACTCGATATCCTCCAGGATATGCTCAAACCGATACCCGGCTGTATCAATACATGGTGTATAGGTCTTACCGCCGGGGCCACTCCCATTCGGAAAGTCCGCAAGCGGATACCACATGAAAGCGTCATCGGGATCGGGGGAATGTCCAATACGTAACATTTTCGTCGCAGTTTCTGCCATGATCATTCCTAATAAATACGGACACCACTCCACTCACGCCGGATAGATGACGCTCTATCCCTTAATCCCACTTGCTTATTAACTCCCCCTTACGAAGACGTCATTTTTCCGGCTTCAAGCCCGTTTTACCACCTTTGTCACTGGATTTTTCCCCGGATTTCTTCGATTTATCTTCCTCACTCTTCTCTTTCTTGTCTGGAGAGAGGTTGTCCCTTGCTCCCTGGTCCTTTGTATCATCGTCGTTTTTCTGGGTTCCACCACCAGATTCGGGCAGTGTCGCAGTTTTTTTGTTTTTCTGTATCCCACGAACCGCGCGAAATACGATTGCTGACGCCAATCGCTGCTCCATCAATTCATCCCGACCCTGTGACTTCCATGTTACTCCGACTCTGCCTTTCTCCGTTTCCATACGCCCGATCGTGAAACGCCGACTCAATGCTGAGGTATTCAATGGAATCGTGGGACGATACATTCTTTGTATTTCAACACGAACGAATAGCTCGTATTCGGCGGTGGGTGCAGTCGCCGGCCCACCCTTATGATCGTTTTTTGGATCTTTCTCATCTCCGGCTTCCGCTTGCCCATTTCCCACGTCTCCACCCGTCCTCTTATTGCTGTCCGCATTGTCTTGTTTCTTGTTGTCGTCTTCATTCTCATCTTTTGATGATTCTCTTTCCCTCGGCCTCATCTCTACCCGCACTAAACGACGATTCACATTCACCGTTGCATCATAAGCCTGGCCAAAATTGCTGTTATCACCACGCCATGGCTCGATCATCGTCGATGCCTGCTTGGGAAGAGTGGTAATGACGCCGAAGCGCCTATCCTGACGATCCACCACAAATTGTTGCTCGCGCAATACTTCTATCGTTGATGCAAAAATCTGATCAAATTCCGCACCTGCAATGGGTATGGGGTTATCCACCTTTGGCTGAGAGCACCCGACGGTAAAAATTACACCCAAGATGCCCATTACCGCCATCCAACGCCTTGCGTTCCATGCATTCATATCCGAAGTCATCCCTGTAAATACGGTTTTCGTCCCGGAGTTTATCAAATCCATCCTAACCAGTCCATCACGCTCCCTGCCGTCAACGTTCTGGTCGCACCAAATCGATCTCAACCCCATACTTTATCCTGCCGATCTCACACACGAGGTTAAGGCATATTACATTATCGGAGCATCCTGTTGCTCAACTCTACATCCACATCCCAATCCGTGCCCCACCCACGCTCGCTACCCTCCAGGACGCAATCGCTTCAGTTACGCGCCATTCTCGTTGTTGCCCTGCTGATCACCACCTCCACGGCCGTTACCGGCTACCTCATCAGCTTCAGTGCCCATAGAAACAACCAGCAAACCTTCGAACGTGATGTTGATCTTCTTGCCAATGCCACTCGCCATCTAGTCCAAACCTACCTCCAAACGCAGGCGGAAAAACAACTCGGTGTCGCCATTAAGAAACTTCTCGCCGATCAACGAATAGCATTCATCGTTGTGCTTGATGCGGATGGGAATACCATCGCCGAACAATACAACGAGCCTGCCGCTTATCAGGTTTTTCAGAAACATTTGCGAAGTTCGTCTGGTCAGGCCGACGCATCACTTCATCAGGTCTGGCAAATCTCACTTGGCCATGATCCTCTCCACGTCCAGCACCAGCCGTTGATCAAATCGGATTTTTCCAATACCGGTACTGACGTTCAGCATGTAGGCACTCTGCAGTTCGCTCTTATCGATCGGAATCATTACGCATTCATCAACAGCATGCGCGGGGCGACAATCTCCATCGTCTTTGTGATCTGCCTTATTGCCCTGCCCCTCGCTATCTTTTGGGTGCGTGGCTGGATCAAACCCCTACGTAATGTCCTTGCCGGGATGATGAATCTCGGTACAGGCGGTAAGTTTCGTCCTCTTCCCAACCAGCGAAACGATGAAATCGGGATGCTTGCCAATTCGTTTAACGATATGGGTGAAAATCTCACCCTGATTCAGAATGCCATGCTCAAAACCAACGAGCATCTTGAGCAACTTGTTGATGAACGCACCAAGGCCCTTGCGGCCGCCAATAATAAGCTCCAACAAGAAATCGAGGAAAAGAACGAGTTCATTCGCGCGGTAGGTCACGATCTTGGCGCACCGCTTCGCAACATTCAGGGACTTACTAAACTCATTATTCTCAAACACAGCGAAAAAATGGATGAAGATGTTCTATCCAAACTTCAACGTATCGCGGCCAACGTCAACACTGAAAACGAACTCCTCGATGATCTCATGGAGCTTAGTCGTATCCGAACGCATCCAGGTAAGAAACAACAAATCCATCTTACAGAGCTTGTAGAATCCGTCAGTCAATCCATGAGTTTCGATCTTGAGCAGAAGGGTATCAGAATCGAAATTGACTCGCCACTTCCGAGCGTCCATGCGAACAAGAATCGAATACGACAGGTTTATCAGAATCTATTTGACAACGCCGTAAAGTACATGCCCGCCGATGCCTGCGAACGCCGCATTCACGTTGGAGCCAAACAGCAAGATCGACAGATCGTCCTGTACGTTCGGGACACGGGTCGCGGAATCAGTGCCAAGGACCATGACTCTATTTTTCAGGTATTTCGGAGGGGAGCGGCTAATCACGATCTCAATACCGAAGGGCGCGGCGTCGGGTTGGCAACGGTCAAAACCATCATTGAGTGTCACGGCGGAAAAATCTGGGCTGACTCCAGTCCACCTCATGGCGCCACCTTCTATTTCACCCTCGAACACCTCTCGTTTGACCAGTCCAGACCTTTGGCGTCGAATTCAGCGTAGACGGTCAAATCAGGGAAGCATGATCCCGATATCAACTAATCTACCACCTCTTTTTGTCCGATACCTATGACGAAGTTAATACTCTTGCGATTTCCCGCGACGCTCGAATTATCAGAGGGATGAACCAATGGCGGTTCAACATGCTCCCCGCATCCTGTTGATCGAAGATGATCTGGATACAGCTGAGCTGATTCGGGAAACGCTGTCCGACCATTTTGGGGTGGAAACCACCAAAATTTGCCCACGATCCTCAATGGCACTTGAGCAGGACCTGAGTAAATTCGATCTCGTCCTGACGGACATCAACCTCCCGGACGGCTCCGGCCTTGATCTCATCGCCAACCTTCTGGATCGTCGTCGGGACATCCCTATTATCGTTGTCACCAGTGAATCCGCCCTCGATAACGCCACCTACGCTATCCAACAAGGCGCCTATGACTACGTGGTAAAATCAGGAGACTTCCTTTTTACCATACCGCTCATTGTTGAAAAGAATCTGGCTGTTTGGCGCGTCAAAGTTCAGAACATGCGCCTCCAGGCTGAAATTGAACAAACGGCTGCAGAACTTCGTGTTAAGAATAATCAACTTAAAGACCTTATCTCTCAGCTTGAAAAACAGGCCACGACCGACCCACTGACCAATCTTTCGAATCGTCGGCACATCCAAGAGACTCTCGAACGCAGTTTCTCGGAAGCCCTGCGATACCGTACGGATCTCGCTTGCCTCATGATTGATCTGGACGGCTTCAAGGAGCTAAACGACACGCTCGGCCACCAAATGGGCGACCGCCTGCTTGAAACAACCGCCCGCGTCCTCACCACAAATTCAAGACGTTGTGATATCACCGGAAGATATGGAGGTGATGAATTTGTGGTTCTAATGCCCCATACGACGCCAACCGTCGCACAACAGGTTGCCAAACGAATCAAATATCAGTTTGTGACAATCGTCCGGTCCATGCTTCCCAAGTTCCCCAATCTCGATCTATCTATTGGTATCGCCTGTATTTCCATCAGTACACCACCCAGCGCGGACCATCTTGTGGCTATGGCCGACGACGCTCTCTATCAGGCCAAACAGGCCGGCAAAGCACAAATCATTACCTATGACAAATCAGGCGCTCTAGTCGAAATCCCCGGTGAATTCCTGGAATCCGATTCCAACGACATCGCCGCCATGTTTGCCCAATCAGAGCTCTAGTTTTTCCGTTTCAATGCCCGTCATCGACGTGGCGAAACTTCTGCCTTGCCGACCTCGTCTGTCACTACCAATCCATATCTGAAACATACCGGCCCAATCAATTGATTGATGAATATCGCGCCTACCATCGCGGTCTTTAAGGGAACGGCCCAGTTCGAATCAGGGAATCCATCCACGATCAGCGTCACCAATACCAGCGACACCCCCGCCTGCGAAATCATCCCCAACCATATGCATCGCGACCATTTTTCATCGATACCGGCAGCCTTAATACCAAGTCGCAACCCTCCCCACGTAAAAAACAACCGTACCACCACCAATCCGAGCGACAGGTACCACAATTCAGCGAATACTTGCAGATCAATACGTGCACCGGCCAGCGAGAAGAACAAGCAGTAGATCGGCAAGCTCATCGATTCGATTGTATGAAAGATCGGTTCGCAACCCTCTGGCCACAAATTCTTCATGATCAATCCGGCGGACAAGGCCATCAACAAAGGTTCCAGATGTCCATGATGTTTCATGATCGCAAATTTTTGCTCGCCCAACAGAGCCACCATGAAACAACACCCAATGACGAAGAACAAATAATGCGCCTTCACCCGCCTTACGTATGCCACCATCACCACGCCAATCACACCTCCAAGGAGGATCGAACCGATTAATTCAATTCCCACCACCAACAGAAACCCGCCTGATACGCTCGTTTCGTCCACCGCCGCCTTGCAGAACGCCATCGCGCCTGCAAACATCACGATCAACACCAGATCCTTAAACACCGTTACGACAAGCGTTGTCTGGCTTAACGGCCCTGCGGCCCTATAGTCATTGATCATCGCAATCGTCACCGCCGGACTCTTGGCTACCATCACCACGCCAGCCAACACAGCGACCACCCACACCGCGGTCTCATTCTCGTTTGACAGTAGATCCACATGCGGCGCTGCGAGCAGAACCAAACCCACTATCCCTATCAGCAGGATCAGAATGTGGAATGCAAGTAAGACAAGTATCTTTTTCGTTCGACCTTTCAGCCAACCCAAATGAATCTCTCCGCCGGCGGAGAGTGCGATCAGGGCAATCGCCAGATCGCCTGCAAACTGCGTAGGCGACGCGTCTGCGCCGCTCCTATGGATTTGTGCGGGGTGTATTAGCGACAAAATGGATGGCCCCACAACCAATCCATACACCAAATACCCCGTCACGGCGGGCAGCGATATCTTTACGCTCATTTGCCCTGCAAGCCATGCGCCGATCATCAACAACCCCACGACTATCATCGTTCGCACCGCCTCATGCTCCTCCGGCATGCCTTTTCCCACCGAAAGAATATTAATCAAATAAGTCAATCCCACCAGAATGAGAAGGCTCAGCGCCACACGCATCCTACACCTCCGTTGCCGGCGTATGCGTCACATCCACATCTGAATTATCCTCGGACTCTGACTCAACCTGCCATGCTTCACCACTACTCACCAATGCCCATCGATAGGCTACCGGCCCCAGTAATGCGTGAATGGCTACCACACCTAACAGAAGCGCGACGAGCATCTCAGCCCAATGCTGTCCCTTAAACGCACCGGCCAAGATCGTAATCAGCGCAAGCGTCACACCTGCCTGTGGCGTCAGGCACAACCAAAACTTCCCCCGCCAGGATTCGTCTAATTTCAATCGCTTACCCACCCATCCAATCACCAGCCACAACACCAGAACCCTTGCCAATACCACAGTCACCACAGATCCCACCACCGTGGGGTTCGTAAACACGCTCAAATCCAGTTCCGCCCCTGCCACTGCAAAAAACATGCAATAGACCGGCAAACTCTTATGCTCGACCAGATGAAACAGTGGGGCTGACTCATTTGGCAACCAATTCCGCATCGCCACTCCCGCGGATAATGCCAGCAATAATGGCTTCAGGTGTGCTTCCTGACCCATCAAGGTGAAGTGCACCTCTCCAATCAACGCCAGCATAAAACAAACCACCACCACCATGAAGACCAAATGTTCCTTCATTCGACCAACCAGAATCGCCATCAGTACACCCACAATTGCTCCCAAGACGATCGATCCCAATAACTGCACGGCAACCGCAAACAAAAACCCGCCTCCTACTGCCGTGTTCTCATCCAAAACCCCTTTACCAACTCCAATGAATACCGCAAAAAGAACAATGACCAACAAGTCCTTACATACCGTCACTGCGAGCGTCGTCCGACTCATCGGTCCGTCCGCGCGAACTTCACTAATCATTGCAATCGCCACTGCCGGACTGTTGCCGGAGGCAATCAGGCTCAACAATGCCAGTCCCACGACGACCGTTACCATTCCTCCGCCCTGACTCACATCGATGATTCCAAAGACAGATTGATAGCCGGCTAAGATCGCGCCGATAACCGCCCCTACCCCGATGACTGCTGCCAGCGTCAACACCACAACCGTTCCCAGTTGCCCTTTCAGCCAGTCAAACTTAATCTCTCCTCCGGCCGTGATGGCAATCAGCGCAATTGCCAGGTCCTTCACGAAAACCAAATCCTTAACCCCTTCACGGGGCAGAAACGGTAACACACTTTCTCCCGTTTCGTCACCTGCGATCAACTCGTAGAACGAAGGCCCCGCGAGAAGCCCAAACAGCAAATATCCGCTGATCTTTGGCAACTTCACCAGATCAAAGACGCGACCCGTGAGCCACGCGCCAAGTACGATAAACCCACACATCAAGGCCGTCGGCGCCTTGAGCGACTCCGCGACATCCATACCTTGCTCACGCCCCCACAATACCACCCACATCACCACGGCCAAAAGTAACAGACTGGCAACCGCCCTCACATCTGTCCCTCCACAATCGCTCCACCATCCGGACTTTTCTCTCCATCACGGTTTTTGACTCCACTCTTCTCCGTTACGGTCTTCTTGCCTCGTCCCCCGATCCCATCCATCATGAACGGCCACACTTCACTTGCCAGGCCCAACAACACCACCACCATGATTACCTCTCCGCCCGTCATCCCTCCACCTTGACCTTCGCCAAAAGATGATATGGCATATCCCGCCGCCAACGCAATCGCCAGCGGGCTCTGCCTCATACATCCATCCAAAATCTCGCCAACCCCCTTCGACTGCAACGCATTCTCCAAGGGCCTTCGGTGCAACACATGCTTTACCACAATACGCCCAAGAAAAACGAAAACGAAAATGCCCAAACCCAATAAACCAATCTCCGGTTCCGCCAGAACACCCGCCACCAACATCAATGCCATTGCTACCGGTTGCTCCGCATCTAGAATCACACGGCGAAATCGAGCGAACACCTTTCCGGGGAGATTCACAATCATCACCCCGCTGAGCATCGCGATAAACAAAGGTGAATACCCCAATGTCGCACCCGCCCCAGCGATAAACGAAACCAACCCAATCAGTACCACAAGGAATTCCCCTTCACCCTTACCCGCGATCTGCATCAACCAATACCCCATTCCCCCCATTGTCACTGCAATCAAAACACTCAAACCAAGCCCCACCAAAACCTCCAAAACGTCCACGCCTCCCTCCACGGTCGTATGCGAAAACATCGTCATCCACAACCCATACACCAGCAATGCCACAATCGACGTTAATGCTCCCGTCGCTCTCACTATCGTCATCGCACTTACATTGGCCACTCCCCTCCGGCGCAAACTCCTCACCTCCTGAGACCACCCAATTCCGCAAATCCCGATCAACACTGCAAGCGACACCACGGCAACCGTACCGCCTATTGAAACATCTGCTCCAATTGCCTGCGCCGCCAACATTCCTCCCCACGCTGCGCCACCCAACACCAATATGCTTAACACGGTATCCATCCCCATCCACTTCCAGATCACACCCGGCATCTGCTTGAAAATACTCCGATGCAACTGCATCCCCACCATCATCCCAATCCAACCAAGGCAAAACAAAATCAAAGGCTGGACTACATACAAATGTTGGGGCAAGACCAATCCCGCCCCATGCTGACCAATCGCAAAACCAACGCCCACCATGATCCATCCGCCCGTCGTCAGCATTGCGCCTAAGCGCGTCCGGCGCCACGACCAAAACCGTTTGCTTGAAGCAAGCAGCGCCAGGGCGACCAATATCGATATGCCGATCAAAATCTGCATCGGTCTGTCCTTATGCCCACTCTACGGGTTTCCCGATAATCCTCGCGGATAGAATTTCATATCCGGATTACGAAAACTCAATGTCGGAATCCTCTGAACTGTTCGACAGGTAACGTAAAACATACCGCTGAGTTCGGAGCATCCAGTTGCCCCACAACCTCTTCCACCAGGTCAAATACGGGATTCAGCATCGATTGGGGCATTACCGACATGATCATTCGATTTCCTGTTGATTCGCCGAATAAATCCGCGAGTCCGGCAAAGATCGGCATGTCATCCCGAATAATCTGCCCCATACCGCGCGACTCAATCACCGTCCCCCCCTTTACCCCGATATCCAGGAATCCAGTCAGAATCTCATCCACCAATTGAGGTTGATCCAGAATAATCACAAATAACTTGGCCGGCTCCTGCGATTCAGACATGTCGACCATCCTCCGCTATCACACGCTCATGCAGAACATCAGCCGTATTGGCGGATCGTAACTCACCCAACGCTCCGGGCGCATGGCAGATTCTGGCAATACGTGCGAGCAAACGCACATGCTCCCATGCCGTATCACGTGGCCCAACGATGACAAACGCCACGTCAATCGACTCCACATTGTTGGATCGAAACTCAACACCACCTTTCACCAATACCACCGCCACATAGGTCCTGGCCAATCCTTCAACCATAGCATGTGGCAGCGCGACTCCCTCAGGCGTTGCCGTAGACCCCTGTTCTTCACGCTCAAGCAACGCCCCTGCCAGGGCCTCCGCATCGACCCCACCGATTGCTTCTGCGAACTGTTCCGACACACGGTGAATGAACGCATCGCGGGATTCGACACCCTCCAGCACGATTGATAAATCGGGCCTGATAAATTCTGCTAATTTCATGATCGAAAATCGCTCCAGTTAGGGGACACAACCGCCCGCAAGTGTAGCAACTTATCCTCGCCCTTGCACATAATTACGACTGCCCACCATCTTGATCGCCAACTCAATTGCTTGTTTCATCGACCGTGGATCCGCCTGATTCTTCCCCACCAGATCAAAGGCCGTCCCGTGATCGGGACTCGTGCGAATGATCGGCAAACCCAGAGTCACGTTTACCGCCTCCTCGAATCCCAGCAACTTTACCGGGATCAAACCCTGGTCGTGATACATTGCTACGACCATATCCCACTTACCCTGTGCTGCGTCAATGAACACCGAGTCGGCCGGATAAGGACCGTGCGCATCGATTCCCTGTTCACGTGCATACTCAATCGCTGGTCGAATTATTCGTTCCTCCTCATCGCCAAATAAACCGTTCTCCGATGCGTGAGGATTTAACCCACACACCGCGACGCGAGGCCCTTCAACGCCCAGTCGCTCACACATTCCACACCCTAATTCAATCGGATCAAACACACGACCTATTGTCAACTGGTTCTGAATGGCGTTCAACGCCACGTGTGTGGTCGCCAACGCCACCCGCAACTTCGATGAAACAAACATCATCACCGCCCGCTTTGCCCGCGTATGTGCCATCAACATCTCCGTATGTCCCGCATATCGTCTCTCCCCGGCAAGTGTCCAACTTTCTTTGCATATCGGGGCTGTTACCAAAGCGTCCATCCTCCCCGGTTCCCCCTCTTCCAACATCGAATTCCGTATGCCATCTCTCAAAAACATCAACGAAGCCTCCCCGCCCTGCCGTGTCGGCTGACTGAATCTCTGCCCCGCAAACCCGAACTGGTCATAATCCAGCACGATCACACCATGTTTCGGGTCCATCTCATAAGCATGACAGTCATGCGGCAGCCTCCACCAGAATGGCTCGATTTCAGCTAGATCACACCCGTACGCCAACATCTCATTCATCCCGTAAATCACAAAACGCGCACGTGACCTTAACTCCTCGTCCGCCAACGCTTTGACAACGACCTCGGGACCGATTCCCGAAGGATCTCCCATCGTAATGCCTATCGTTGGTCGCGACGGGCCTCCAAAATATCCGGGACTTCGATTCACAACCTATATCGTAACTCGCCAGTCGCGCCGGACGAATCTGCCGGACAGGGAACATGAAACGGAGATAGCGATTGTCTATTCAGTCACCAAGCCAATCCTCTCCAGACGAACGTTCAAGCCAAGCCGATCAGCGCATAAAAAAACACCCACCTCAACCTGTATCCAAACTGAACGCGGCGTCCCGATTTAGACGCGCCTTAGTTCAAGGCTGTTTCCGCCTCAGTTACATCACTGTTGTCGTAATCAATCGCAATCTTGTCTTCCATAATCTCCGCGATGGCGACTTCCAGATCACTCCTGCCACTCCGCTCAATCAGTGGGCGTGCACCATCCATTAGCTGATACCAACGTCGCTGCACCAGCGCTGCAAGCTTAAAACGTCCGCCTACCTTTTGAATAATCTCGTCATTCTTCAATTCATTAATCATGCGAATAGCTCCGTCATTTGCCCAAAGACCGTGAGTATAGCCCCTAACCCATACCCGGACCAATCTGCAACCTACGCCAAATTGCGTTCGATTTCCGTTTAGGCAATCTGAGCAGCTTCCACAGCGCCTTCAAGTCCATCCAGAAAACCATCCCATTTTTTCGGTCCAAACTCTTTGACAAATCGCTTCTGTGCGCTTTTCCACAAGGGAATCGCTTTAGACACCACACGCTGCCCCTTGGCCGTCAAACTCACCAACCGTGTACGGCGATCTGCCGCACTCTTCGTTCTCAAATATCCAGCCTCCGTCAATGGCTTCAAATTTCTCGTCAATGTCGTGCGATCCATCACCAGAATTTTCGCCAGATCGCTCAACATCACCGGCCCCTCCACATTCACCGTTGCCAAAACGACGAACTGTGTCGAACGCAAGCCTGCTTCACTCAAACTGTCATCATACAATTGTGTAACCGCACGCGACGCTTTACGAAAAGCAAAACACGCACACACCCCGGTTGCCGACTCACATAGTTTTCGCTCCAAATCCCTTTTCCTTTTCAACGTCGATACACTCATATCTCTTTGTCGCTTTCCGCCACAACTGGCTTATAAAAAAATCTACCCAAACCGAAAAAAAGACATGCACGCACGCATCCCGTGCCAAGCGTGCATTTCACCCCATTATACCCTTTCACGTGTAGCCATCGTACCTTACTGCTTGAATCAAACATAGAAACGGCCGTCGCTCATACCCGCGACGGCCGTTTGTCTCTCGTTTACATTATTGTTGACCAATTTATCACTTAGGCTTTGTGACTACTCCTTCGCCCTCCAACAGAGACAATCATCCCCACAACCGTCAACACGCCGAACCCAACGCCGGGTTCGGGAATCACTCCTCGTACGATGCGAAAGACCTGTCCGCTACCATTTCCAAATTCGTCCAGACCATTCGCGGCCAACACACTTCTACCTACTACATATAACTCACCGTTCTCATCCTCGCCAATCGCATTGATGTAGAAACCTACCGGATTGCCACCGTCCAAGTTCAGCACACTCAATACCAACTCTTCGCCATGCAGTCCTTCCAACCCCAGCAATGTTCCACTTCCCGGAAAAAAGCCTTCACTCCAATCCGCAAATATATACTTGCCTACCAACTCCGGAATGGCCTCTCCTCTATACACATGGCCTCCCACAGCCGCAACGCCCACCTGCAAAAGCCCTTCCACATCCGGATCACCGTCTAGACTGGCACGGGTATACTGCACAATCGGGTCGAGTAACGGGCCCGGATTGGGGTTGATCACCTCAGGGTCCAAATCCAATGTTCCTTCCTTGATTCGCCATCCAAAATTTCCACCTTTCGTGATCAGATTGACTTCTTCCACTTTTCCCTGGCCTACATCCGCAAGGAGCAGGTCCCCGGTCCCCGGATTGGCGTCCGTCCCGTCATCAAAACTGAATCTCCATGGATTGCGTAACCCATATGCCCATATTTCCTCCTTTACACCGCCCCCTTCTCCGACAAACGGGTTATCTGCGGGTATTCCATAGGCTCCACCCGGTCCGTTATTACCGTCTACGTTAATTCGCAACACCGAACCCAACAGATTGGTTCGATCTTGCGCGTTCCCAAGAACAGTGGGACCATTTGGCCTCGAAGTTCCACCTCCCGTATGGCCCGCATTGTTATCATTTGAACTTCCACCATCACCGGTGGCAATATACAACATTCCATCCGGCCCAAAGGCCAGTTCCCCGCCATCATGATTGAACTGGGGCTGATCAAACGTCATCAATATACGCTCGGACCCCAATGTTGCCACGTTGGAACCCAGGCTCGTTGCGCTGAACTCACTGATGACGCTCTGGTGATCCACCGGATTTTCAGGTATCCCGGGTTCGTTGGGCGATGGGGCCGAGTAGTAAACGTAAAACTTGTCTGCGCCCACAGCACCTACCTGACCGAAATTTGGATGAAAGGCCAAACCCAGCAAACCTCGCTCATCAAACCCGTCCCGCTCTGCAACCAGCCTGGAACTCAAATCCAGAAATGGAGTGTCCAGAACGCTTCCGTTACTGATCACGTCAATTCTGCCGCGCTGATTCACCACAAATAACCTCCCGCTTCCATCCCCAGCGTTCGTCAATCCAACCGGCGACTCCAGCTCGTTAACACTCACAGCCTCCAATGCCAGTCGCGGGAAATCCCCTCGGGCTTCTCCGACGATCAATCCCATTCCGATCAAACCTGTCGCAACCAGTCCGCGACTTCTCAATCCCAGCCTCAACCCCACAACCTGCCAATACTTCTTCAGTAGACTTAACATCCCGATGCCATCCTCTCATCGTTTCATATACGAATACCATGTAGGAGCGTCGACAACCGACGCTCTTCTTCGTTTTTGTTCCCATGTTTTCGTTTCCCACTACTCCCCCGATGACAACCGCAATCATCCAAAGTTACATTACTCTGCGCCTTCCCCTTCTTACTCCTGCAAACAGCATTACGGCGCCAACCAACCCCGCCATTCCAGGTTCCGGAATGGCAGAGTAACTCAAGTCATCAATGGAATTCATTCCATTTGCACTTGTCGCAAGATTCTCTATTTCAATTCGGCTCACACCTCCACCGAAATTCAGCTGCCTGAACCCCCCTCCCGCCGTCAGTACTTCCGCTGCCCCAATCATCTGATTATTAGCGTCGAATGCGCGAACAACTGAATCTCCATTCGCGCCACTTCGTTGCGTTGCGTAAAACGAAACCGCATCGGCAGGCAAATCAAACGTCATCACGCTTGTTCCACCTGCGTTCCCCATCCATGCGCGCACGCCGCTGTGATATAGTGATCCAACGCCAATCACACCTGCAAACTGATCCGCCCCGCTCAGAGTCACCTGCTTCCCTGTCTCGCCCAATACGATTTCACTCCCCACTGACGTATTGGCAATTCCTTCAAAATCCTCAAATAAATCCTGTCCGCTGGCCTCGGCACTCATTACCCCGGCCAGCAGCGCGCAAACACCCCATACAACTGTTCCTGAAACCTTCATCGCTCTTTCCTTCCATTTTAACAATCTGCGCATCCGGGTGAACACCAACAAAATGCTCAATACATCCCGAAGAATGCCCTTTCAGATTCGTTCTTTCCCGTGCGATACACCCTCGCTCTGCACGCCAAAACCTTCGTGCATATGCACTTTAATATCTCGTTCTTACAGTTCTCAAATGTGTTCACAGGCCTCGCGCATTGCATACTCCCGTTTTTTACAAATATTTTTATCAAACTCTTGCCTCCCAGAATCTGCTCTGATCGGCTCCAAACCGATCTTGACTCCCCAAATCCCCCCTGACCGCCTAAACTACACACCCCAACGTAGAAACATCGGATAATTAAAAAGACACAGGACCACTCCCACCATGGCATACCTTCTCGGAATTGACATTGGAACATCCGGTACGAAATCCCTTATCTGTGACGCCAAAGGCAAGGTACTTGCCACAGCATCCGCCGAGCACGACATCCACTCTCCACAGCCCGGATGGTCCGAGCAATCTCCTGCTCAATGGTGGCAGGCGACCATCAAATCCGTCAAAGCCGTAGTTAAAAAAGCAAAAGTTGCCCGACAAACCTGCAAAGGCATCGGCCTCTCCGGCCAGATGCATGGCTCCGTCTTCCTCGATGACTCACCTCATGAGACCGCCGATGCCCTTCGCCCCGCCCTGCTATGGAACGATCAACGCACCACCGCTGAATGCGACCTAATCCAAAAACGTGCAGGTGGTCGAAAAAAACTCATTGATATGGTCGCCAATCCCGCCCTCACCGGCTTCACCGCGCCAAAAATTCTTTGGCTACAGAACAACGAGCCGGAAATCTACGAAAAAACAAAACACATTCTTCTTCCGAAGGACTTCATTCGCTACAAACTCACCGCGGAGTACGCGACTGACGTTGGCGATGCCTCCGGTACGCTCCTGCTCAACGTCAAAACACGCAAATGGCACAACCAACTCATCTCCAAACTCGGCATCGACAAGAAACTCCTCCCAGACTGCTTCGAGTCACACGTCATATCCGGCAAACTCACCAAACATGCCGCCAAACAGCTCGGCCTTAAACCCAACATCCCCGTCGTGGGCGGCTCGGGGGATCAGCCCGCAGGCGCTGTCGGGAACGGTATAGTTTCCGCAGGTATCGTGTCCGCAACGCTCGGCACATCCGGCGTCGTCTTCGCCCATGCAGACAAACCGACCTATGACCCACGTGGACGCGTTCACACGATGTGCCATGCTGTCGAAGGCAAATGGTGTGTCTTTGGATGCATGCTCTCGGCCGGTGGCTCGCTCCAATGGTTCCGCAACCACCTCGCGCAGGACCTCGTTGCTTCCGCCAAACGCAAGAAGGTAGACCCTTACGAACTCATCACCGCTCAGGCCCAACGTGCGAATCCCGGATCGGACGGTCTACTCTTCCTCCCCTACCTAACCGGTGAACGATGCCCACATCCTGATCCCTATGCCCGCGGCGGATGGATCGGCCTATCGGCTTCCCATTCTCGCCCCAACATCATCCGCTCCATCATGGAAGGTGTTACCTTCGGCATGAACGACGCCCTCCAGATCATGAACAAAATGGACATCCCGATTTCATCCGTCCGACTATCGGGTGGCGGCGCCGCATCCCCCTTCTGGCGACAAATGCAGGCCGATATCTACCAGACTCCCACCACCATCATCAACTCCGGCCAGGGCCCCGCATACGGCGTCGCCATTCTCGCAGGCGTCGGTACGGGCGTCTGGAAATCCGTCCCGGAAGCTTGCTCCGCCATCATCTCCGAACTCCACCGCTACGAACCCCAATCCGTCCCCGCCTACAAACGCGCCTATCGCCAATACAAAAAACTCTACACCACACTCAAAGACACCTTTCCCCAACTTGGAAAAATCTAGATGCCCACCCCCCCCGCCTCAAACGACGACACCCTTGGAACCCCCCCGCCCTCGCCCAAGACCTCCGGTCGGTCCTTAACACCAACGTCTGAGTCCTCCGCCGTCCTTATGCAAAAAGTCTCGGTTAATCGCGGCAAAATCCGAATCCTTGCCAACATCAACTTCAACATCCCCACCGGCTCCTCATGTGTCATACTCGGACCAAACGGCTCCGGCAAAACGACACTCATGCGCGTCATCACCGGCTTCATGTGGCCAACCACCGGCACTGTCCACGTCCTCTCCCACCAATTGGGCCGCGTCGACATGCGTGCCCTCCGTAAACGCATCTCCCTCGTAGACCCCGCTGCAACATTCGGCGTTGATGAATCCCTCTCCGCCCTTAACGTCGTTCTTACAGGCTACTTCGCCACACTCGCCCTTTACGATGACACCACCTCTGAACAACGCGACCACGCCGCCCACCTCCTCGACACCGTCGGCCTCTCCCACCGCCGCGACCAGAAATTTGCCCTTCTCTCCACCGGCGAAAAACGCAGAACTCTACTTGCCCGCGCCCTGGTTCACCTCCCCGACCTCCTCATCCTCGACGAACCTACCGCCGGCCTCGACCTTTCCGGCCGTGAACACGTCCTCGCCACCATCGAACTACTCAAAGAACAACACCCCAACCTCACCACCATCATGATCACCCACCATGTCGAGGAAATCTCACCCACTACCAGCCAGCTCCTCCTCCTCAAACAAGGCCGCATCCACACTGCCGGCCACCCCTCCAAAATCATCACACCCGAAACTCTCACCGACGTCTTCGACACCAAAGTCTTCGTCCAAAAACGCTCCAACCGCTACTGGCTCGAAGTCCTCCCGGAAGCCTGGCTCGAACTTCTCAAACAGAAGTGAAACTCACTGTCACAAAACCGTCTGCCACTCAAACCCCTCCAAAAACTGCCTCAGCCTCGTCATCGTTGGAAAACGCTTAATCACCAATTTCTGTTGTAAGGCGGCGCAAATGTGTTTAACTTCTGGGGGCAGCTTACTGTAATGCTTCCTCCCACCCAAGCACTCATAAAACACCCGCACCGAATCCATAATGTCCTGATGGTGCTTATACTTCGTTGGCCGACCCCAGTTATAGAAATCGACCAACTTCAAATCAAAACCAATCCCCTTTGGCCGAATCAGAATGTTCTGACTATGTACATCCGCATGATACTCCCCCAACGCATGAATCGACTCCAGCCCCCTTGCCAACCCATACAAGACATGCAATGCCCGAAACGCATCCAACCGCTTCCCCCGATGCTGTCCGATCCACCCCTCCAATTGCTCTCCGTCGCACAGCTCGGAAATCAGGCACCGCACCCGTTCCCCTTTCACCTGAATAATCTCCGTATGGTGATACTGCAACACAATCGGACAATGCCTTAACGCGTTCAGCTTCTTCGCATACCAGATCGTCGACCGGTTTTTCGGATCCCGATGCGGAAAATACAACTTCGCCGCACGTTGTATTCCCGTATCACTCTCCTGAATCTGATAAACCTCCCCTTCCGTCCCCTTCCCCAACAGCTTCACCACCTCATACAATCGCCCGATCTTGCGACCTGATCGCAAGCCAAACGTTTCAATCTTCTTTTTCACTACCTTCTTCTTTGACAAAACAAGCTCCCACCATCCCCGCCTGATCACCAACTGGATTAACCCCCGGCGCCCTCGCCGGAGGCGACTTTTGGGGTAAATCCCGGGGGGCACAAGAAATACGTTTCGCGCGGTCCAGGAAAGACCCACCTCCTGAATCTCCCGCCCAAACCTCCACAATACCACATCTCCCACACCCCCACATCCCTACCCCTTTTTACACACCTCATCCCCAATCCAGGCTACTTAAAGACATGTCTTACTCTTACAAATTCCCACAAAGCAATGGAATTTCGAACCCTCCACAACCCTGTCACCACCATAGTCCTCGCCGTCATTTCCCATCTTCCATACTTCCACCTCGACGCATAGCCGCCCTAACCCCCCAACAATCGTACACATCTTCAATCCATTGAATCGCCGCAGGTGCGATTCTCCACAAACCATTGCGTGGCAAAATCAACGAGGGGACGTTGAGGCATGAGAAGGGATGGCGCCTGAGCAATGTTGCCGGATTGAATAAGGTAGGTCGCGGCGGCGAAGGCTTCGCCTACATCTGGAAAGTCATCCGACTCAAACTCCTGTTCCTCAAACTCAACCCATTCACGCCGATTGTTTTGAAAAATAGGCGCAGCACTTTTGATTTTGGGAAGACTGTCCGCGAACGCAAGAACTTCGGCAAGGTGAAGGGACGTATTGGATGCATGCGTTACACCGAGTAGAAGGATGTGGGCATTGAGGTCGTAAAGTTTGCCAAGAGGTGACTTTCGGCCCAGCCCATCGCCGATTTGATGATCTTCCGTGATTTGCTTTGCGTTCGGCCCAAGTGCTGTGAAAGAATATTGAGGGTGACCGCTGCGAATAGCTCCAGGAAATGTACGGAATGTGTCCGCAATCGCACCCATACGCCGCGTGGGAGTCGTCTGAGGATCGTATGCGGGCATCGATTGTCTGATAGCGCGCCACCATGATTCGGGCACGGGCGGATTCCGCCAAATAGCAGGGTCCGAAAGGTGGGCCGAGTGCGTCGGCATGACGAGCGTGCCAGAGGGGGAAAGTGTATCAAGAAGCGCATGGATGACCGCTGCGGTTCCGCCAACGACCCATCCAAGTGATGACAGGGATGAATGAACAAGCAGAGTTTGGCCTGAAATAATGCCAAGAGAATGAAAATCGGAGATAAGAGAGTCGGTCGTCGCGGGCAGACCGGGCGTTTGCTGGATAATTTGCGATTCACGCATAGGGGAGTATAGGGAACGAGATTACGGTAGAATCTGGACGCGTGATCCTAAGACGAAAGGAATTGTACGATGAACGTGCCGAGTGGAATCGATAGGGATAAAGGGAAGTGCGTTTCGAGGCGAGCGATATTGGGCAATGTCGGAGTTGGCGTTGGTGTAGTGGTCGCAGGTAGCGGTCTGCATATCAAAGGGGCTGAAAGCAAAGCCGCGATGGCTGACAATGTTCCGGATGAGGGTTACAGGATTAAACACGGCCGAATACGACAATCCGTGATGGGCTGGTGTTTCAAACCGATGAAGATGGAAAAGTTGATAGCGGCCTGTAAAAAAATGGGCATGCCCGCCATGGAAGGCATTAACGAAAAATTCTATCCGACACTCCGAAAACTTGGTATGGATGTCGCCATCACCGGAAGCCACGGCTTCAAAAAAGGCCCTGTCAGCCGGGAAAATCACGCCTTGGTGATCCAGAAACTGAAGGAAAGAATTGACCTCTGCGCAAAATACGGTTTTAAAAACGTCATCACATTCACCGGAATGCGTTCCAGGGGAATGACCAACGCCAGGGGCGCCAAAAACTGTATCGAAGCGTGGAAAGCCGTCATGTCCCACGCCGAAAAGAAAAAAGTGAACCTGTGCCTTGAACATCTGAACACGCGGGACTCAACCCACCCGATGAAAGGCCACCCCGGATACTTCGGCGACGATGTGGACTTCTGTGTCGACATGATCAAGAAAGTCGCAAGCGAGCGTATGAAACTCCTCTTCGACGTTTATCACGTGCAGATCATGAACGGCGATGTCATTCGGCGAATCCGGGAATACAAGGACTTGATCGGGCATTACCACACTGCCGGAAACCCCGGGCGGGGCGAACTGGACGACACGCAGGAGATTAACTATCCAGCGGTGATGCGAACGATCCTGGCAACGGGATATAAAGGCTATGTGGCTCAGGAATTTATCCCGACATGGAAAGACAAATTGGGAGCACTGAGACACGCTGTAAACTTGTGCGACGTTTGAACGATGAGTAGTGATCTGTTCAGTAGCAGGCGTGGTTAGGTCAGCAACGGCGATCAGGGAATTATGAGACTCGGCATGATGAGATCAAGCGGGATAAGGCAGTATTTGCTGCTGGGATCTTGTATTTTCGTCCTGGGAGTATTCCTACTCTGGCCTGTGGGTTTGACGGTGGTCGGAGGTTTTCTCGAAACAGGGCCCGATGGCGAAGTGAGTTTAACTACCGCGCATTTGATGGATGTGCTCGAGGATAAGCCTCTGCGGGAGGGTTTGATAAACAGCGTGAAGATCGCGGTGGTGGTGACCGTATTGAGTATGTTGATTGCCGTGCCGCTGGCCATACTGGCGGGCGGATATACGTTCAGAGGGAAGGGATTGGTCACGGCCCTGGTGTTGGTTCCCTTGATCTTGCCACCTTTCGTCGGTGCAATCGGATTAAAGCAGATTCTGGGGAGTTACGGGACGGTGAACACGATACTCATGGACATGGGGTTAGTAGACCGCGGTGAGCCGATCGGATTTCTGGCAAGTGGGTTCTGGGGTGTGGTGGTGGCGGAGGCGTTGCATTTGTACCCCATTATCTATCTGAACGTATCGGCAGCACTGGGTGGAATTGATCCGGCAATGGGACATGCGGCCGAGAACCTCGGGGCAAGCCGATGGATGCGTTTCAGACGAGTAACGATGCCGCTGATTCTACCGGGCGTATTTGCAGGCGGGATTATTGTATTTATCTGGAGTCTGACGGAGTTGGGCACGCCGCTGATGTTTAACTACGAGACCGTGACTTCTGTTCAGATCTTTCGAAGTATCAACAAGATGGCAAGTGACCCGCAGCCGTATGCGTTGGTTGCAGTCATGCTGGTGAGTGCGTTGTTGCTGTATGGTGTGGGGAAGCTGGCATTTGGGCGGAAGGGGTATGCGAGTGGCGTAAGGGGTGGTACCGGTCGGGAGATGATAAGACTGAGTGGATGGCGAGGTTTTGCGGCGTTTTCTCTATTTGGCATGGTCATTTTGATCGCTGTAACGCCGCATTTGGGCGTTGTGTTGAATAGTTTCTCAGCACCCGGGGCGTGGTATCAATCGGTCGTGCCTGTTGAATTGACCGGTACCCACTACGAAGGCGCTATGGGGCATGCATTGGCGGCGGGTGCAATCAGAAACAGCCTGGTTTATTCCGTTGCGGCGATGGCATTGGATCTTCTACTGGGTGTGGCGATTGCATGGCTGTTGGTAAGGGGACGAGCGAAAGGCAAAGGGCTGCTCGATGCAATGGTGATGATGCCGCTCGCCGTACCGGGGTTGGTGGTGGCTTTTGGATATGTAGCCATGTCGCATCACTGGCCTTTTGTAGAATTGGGATCATGGTTTGAGGGGATGGGTTGGGAAGGGGCGGCCGGAATGACGCGCGTGACGGGTGAGGCCCCAAACCCCATGTTATTTCTGGTCGTTGCGTATGGCGTGAGGCGGTTACCCTATGTTGTTCGCGCCGCTGCGGCGGGGATGGAACAGACCTCCATAGAACTGGAGGAAGCCGCGATGAATCTCGGCGCCAGCGGGTGGATGCGTATGCGAAGGGTGGTTTTGCCATTAATCGGCGCCAACCTGATCGCAGGCGGATTACTCGCGTTCAGCTTTGCCATGCTTGAAGTGTCCGATTCACTCATCCTCGCTCAGCGCGAAGAGGACTTCCCCATCACCAAAGCAATTTACCACCTTTTTGAACGCATTGGCGACGGCCCATATCTCGCCAGCGCACTTGGTGTTTGGGGTATGGCGCTCCTGGCCCTGACGTTAGTGGGCGCATCAGTAATGCTGGGAAGACGTCTGGGTGCTGTGTTCAGGATTTGAGGAAACCGACTAACAGAAGCAGATACAGAGAAATGAGCAGGCGATCATTTGGTTGATTCCACCGCCTTAGCCCGCTGCAATTGCGTAAGAATCAACTCCAGCCGTGCTTTAATTGCGGGCATGGATTCCGGCCTCTCTTCCGGAAGATCGCGAATGCACTCAAGAATAAGCGTATTAAGCGAGAGCGGAATCTCAGGCTTGATCTCAATCGGTGGAATCAACGTAGTGCTATCCTTGCGGGTTACACCATTATCCGTCTTCGGAATGAGTGTCGGAATAAACTTGTTGGTGACGCACCAGTAGAGGCTGGCGCCGAACGAGAAGATATCCGTTCTCTCGGTAATGGGCTGACGACGCACCTGTTCGGGAGCAATGTAGTCCGGCGTGCCCTGAACCCGATCCTTAACCGTTCCAATTGGACACGAGTGCCCAAAGTCGATGATTTTGACTGAATGCTGATCGGTGAAAAGGATGTTAATGGGCTTGATATCGGCGTGAACGAATCCTGCTTCATGAATCGCATGGATCGCATCTGCCGCCGCAATGAAGATCCGGGCAAGTTGGGTAAGAGATTCGTGTCGTTTCTGTTGAATGTTGTGACCGTCCACAAGCTCCATCAGGAGATTGATTTCGCTGACCGCAATGAGTTTTCGAACCTTCTTGAGTTTAAAGCACTTGCGTACGGCTGGATGATCAATGCGAGAGGCGATGTTGTGTTCATTGATCGCCTGATCGATGAATTTTTGATCGTCGGCTGCTTTCTTGAGCACCTGTTTGAGGGCGTAGATTTGATTTGTCTTGGAATCCTGAACGGCGTAAATGGTGGAGGCCGCCCCCGTGCCGAGCGTGTTTAATACATCATAACCATTGATTTTTCGTAGGGATTTCATGATCATCCGAGCTTTTTGGTCAGGAAGCTAACCCCCCAATTGTTGGAAGAATGACCGTGGAGGGTGTCTTCAGGCAGGCACTCTCCTCCTGATTGTCCATATCGTCTGAACAGGGGTCACTCTCCAGCGTGGAGTGGGCACGGCGCACTAAAACCGCTACTTGGCGGAATGCGATTACTTATCAGAAGATAATAATTGGGTTAGCGGGGAAGTTCAACCAACTGACTACGAAATGCGGTGGCAGGGAATAGAGCCCCAGGGCTGGTTGTGCGACCGGTAATACCAATAGCGTTGCGAAGAACGACGCTATTGGATTCGATACCGAGTTTTTGCTGAAGAGCCGTCACAAGCCGCGTGAGCTGCTTGATCTGCTGTTGAGTAGGCTTGCTTTTGTCACCATCGCCAATGAGACAAATGCCGACGGCCTTGGAGTTATACCACTCGTCATGCCTTGTCCCGACAACATGCCGTCCGTCGATTTGTCGCATCCATCGGTAACCCACCTGAAGGTCACCGTCACCTGTGCCATTCCCGTTTCCAATAACAAAATGGTAACCGAGCCCGTCGTAGCCTAGCTTGTCGTGATATTTGGCCAGAGACTCGGCGTTGCCCGATGATGTTCCGGAATGATGAATCACAATGGCTCGCCAGCGTTCCTTCTGAATCCTGGGATTGGTCTTAAAGATTTGATCGAGGCCCTGAGTTGAGGTATCAAGCGCTGTGAGTGCCATGCTGGTGGTCGGAGGCAGCGGATTGGGCTGGAAGAGGAGGAGAACGCCGCTCACGACAGTCATCGCAGCAACGAGAGATGCCCAGACTACGAGCGTACGTTTATCACAGAGGGATGCGCCGGTCTTTCTGGATTTCTTCTTCGGCAAGTTACTGATCCTAAGCCCAAACAACCGAGACAGGTGTCAATAATTTCGTCGGCAAGTGAGGAGTTAAAACTTTTAAAAATGTTTTAACTTGTAGAAAGTTTTGTCAGATAGACGTGACAAGGTGGATGTGGAGTTATTGCCTGTACGGTGAGAGGCGTTCGCGGAGGGCGGGTTCGGGTTTGCCGCCGGGCCCGAATCGTTGAGCGGGAACATAGCGACCGCGTAATCGCTCATAGCGTTCGTACTGCGTACGTGGCATATTCTCAACAAAAAGGGCCTTTTCACAGCCCGCCATGAGAAGGGGGAAAAGCATAAGAAACAAAAGAGGGCGACACGCTCGTGCCATGGTCATCATCCTTGAATATGGGGTCCATGCGTGTTTCATGTGGGAGTTTAACGTATTTGCATACGAGATTCCAATGATGCGATTGGTTATGGGGCCTTCGGCTTGGGCGACGCAAGAGCAGCCGTAACATAGCGACTGGATAGAACGAGCTTGCCGTCAACGATGGCGATACTCCCGAGATGCTCCGACGCCGTGAGGTATTGATCGAGAACGATTGACCCAGTGGCACGATCCAACAGATAGAGGCGACGATCATGAGAATTTGCAAAGTCGGCGACCGTTGGGTTATTGAGGAGAACCAGATATCGATCGGAAAGTTCATGGGCGACAAGCGCCTTGGAGGCCGCAATGCCGTCACGCCAGCGAGGTTTGCCATTGTTGTCCAAGGCTATGGCGTGATCCTGTGTGACAATGAACCAGTCCACGCCATCAGCGACGATCTTGACATTGCCTGAAAGGGCATGACGCAGGGGGAAGCGTCCCGTAATAATGCCGTCAGCGAGATTGACGAAAATAAGATCGCCATCCTCAGACTGCACCACGATCCGAGTGGCGCCTATCCACGATGCATTTTTGCCAAGCAACTTAACAGCAGGCTTGGCGACCCATCGGGATTGACCGCGATCAAGGTCGAACGATTCGACTTGCGAATTGGAAACGAAAAGTAAAACGCCGTCGTCCGAAATCCCCATCCATTTAATAGGCTGATTTTTAGGCTTGCGAAGACGATGGATAAGAGCGTTGGTCTGTGCATCGTAAACACAAATGGTTGGAGTATGGTCCGCATCCGTACCGGCAATCATCACATATCGACCGTTTGACTTGAGCATGGTGGTGTTTCGGATAGCCGACGCCGCTTTCCAATTCATTCTTCCGGTATCCGCATCAAATACGATAAGGCGACCAAATTGGTCCGCCACGGCAACGACAAGGTCGCTGACGGCAATAATGGTTTGAGACGACGTGCTCTGATTGGCGGTACGTTCGCGACCCACTACCCGACCATTAATGATGACGCGTGCCCCACCACGAACGATCAGGTTGCGACGCATCTCGGCTCGTTCGTCCTTGGGTGGCGTAATGGCCTTCAATTTGATGTCTTCGAGTTTGTTATCAACTTGCGGTTGTTCCCATCGAACGCGTCCCGTGGCGGTATCCAGAACCTGCAGGCGTCGCGAATACTTATACCAAAGCCAGATCCTTGAGCGATCAATGGAAAGGAGTGTGATCCAGCCTGGCGGATAAGTTCTTCGACCGGCAATTGGCGGAAGCTGGAAATCCCACTGTTTCTTGAGTGTGGCTGCATTGTAAAGTGTTAGCCGATCCGTAGCCTGCACCAGGAAAGCTCGGGGGCGTGGGACGTCAGGATCCTGCTGGCTAGGCTTCATGAGTTGACCATAGAACGTCTTGGCGGAAGTGGAGAGCGGGAGATTGAGTTGTTTGTTTGCGCCGCGTCTCTTGAGTTGCAGAGCAAGATCCTCAATCCATATCCTGGCATCAACGGGGGCGCCACTTCGAAGAGGTTTGACTTTCGGATAGATGACAAGCAGACGACGCAACAAACGGCGGGCGCGATGGGGTTGATTGGCTTTCTCATACAGTTCCGCCTGACGCCCGTAGATGGCAGCGATGGCGGTCGGATCGGTGGTAAGTTGTCCCGCACGTCTGAGCAGTGCAATCGCTTCACGCATATTTCCACGTTTAAACGTCCGCTCTGCCGCGTAACGAAGGGCAGTGGGCGCCGTCTTGGCCAGCGGATAGGCGTCGGCAAGTTCAATAAGAGGAGCCGGGTCATTCTGATTCTTCAGGTCATTGAGCGTCTGGTCGGCGTAGGCTTCATATCGTTCGTAGGACTTCCTGCCGTGCTTCTTGAAGATGAGCTCGATGCGACGTTGCGCCTCCAGGCCCGCCTGCCGCGAACCGTCAATATGAATGTATAGCTGTTTACGGTAAGTAGGTTCGGACAGGACCATCTGGTAGTGATCCACGGCATCAGAAATGCGTTCATTGGCCTCGTGGAATCTCGCAAGAGCAAGACGGAAGGCGACCTCCTGCTGAGGACCTTGCGAGATTGCGGCAATTCGATCGAAAAGCTCCTGTCGAAGTTTTTGGTTGGGCTGTTTCTCGTTTCGAGCCATTTCCAAGAGCTGATCGAAAAGCTCCCCACCCAGCGCGGTCTTGTCATCGGTTTGCTGTGATAGTTTGATGGCACGGTCGAGCTTGGATAAAAGGGCATCAGCGCGATTTGTCTTGAATGCAAGCCACACATAACCCATCGTAGGACGAGCGTCATCAGGGTATGCGGCCATCCGTTTTTCCAGTTGTTTGGATGCCACGTCCCACGTGCTGTAGCTGTGAACGGTGTTGTAAGTGGTTGTGATCAACTGGCCGTCGATGGCAAAGAGATTCGCCGGTGTGGAAATCGGTAACAGTGACTGCCGCTTTCCAGATTTAAGATCGATAACATGCACGCCCTTCCCTGTCGGAAGATAGAGCAAGTTCCGGGCAATCGAGGCGCGCCCCTTAAGCTCGTCATCTCCGTCCGATTGCCAGTTATAAGTCCATTTCGCCTCAAGCGTCTTTCCATCAACGCGGAGGATTTTGTCACCGATCGAAATGATATCGCCTGCAAGGGGCATTAGATAGAACGGATCATGCCAGAGCGCCGCCCGAATGTTGTTCTCAGGCTTACCGGCATCGGCCGAAAGAACGCGAATCGTATCCGTCCAGTTGTCATAGAAAGTAAGGCCGGCCGGAGTAAGGACCGGCGATGAAGCGGACCACGGCCTGAAAAACGTGCGAGGCTGTTGGACTTCATCGAAATCAATCGTTGAAAGCCAAACCACCGAGCCGTCCGACGCGGAGAGCTTGGCAACCGTCCCAAGTCGCGAATCAACGTAGATGTATCCGCCAATCATTTGCATATGGGACATACCGGGGATGGCCGTCGAGCGATTGATGGCGGTATGGGCAACATGTCGTTTCCATATCTTCTTACCCGTGCGAAGATCAATCGCCAGGACGTGGCATGCCTGAAAGGTATTACGTAACCTCTTTCTCGTTAGAACGTATACGCGACCCTGTGAAACAATGGGTCTGCCGTAAAAGAACGCGCCCGCAAGATCGGAGTCAATTTCTTCAGGATAAAGATTCCAATGTGGTTTTCCGTTTCGTGCATCGACACAAAGAAGTTTCGAGATGGATAGTGAACGCGCATAATAGGAATAGGTCTGATGCAGAGAACGATAGCCCATGATGCCCACCACACGCCCCGAGGCGACGCCAAGGAGATTCATGTCGCCGCCCGTTGGAGCGTAGCTACGGTAATAGCCTGAGAATCTGGATCTTTTCTGGTCGTAAACCGAAGAGACCTCCTGCCGCCAGATACTTCTTCCGGAACTGGGTTCGATAGCGGAGAGCGCATATCCGTCGTTGATATAGAGAAGGCCGTCTGCGAGAACGGGAAGGGTATTAAGAAAACGGGCTGATTTGATCTGCGACTCAAGTGTACGTGCATCCATATTTCGGGATCGGAGCAGGTACTCGTAGATGCCGCGAATGTTGGCATTGGACCAGAGAGGCGTTTTGGTCTCTGAGGGGGGGGTGGCGTCCGGCAATAGATCAAGAGGGTTCAGGACATTGAGAAAAGATTTGCGCGTAATCTGTTTGCCGAGGTTGTCGAGTGCTTTGACGGCATCGACATGGTTATTCTTGAACAGTTGATCACGAATGGATTTAAACGTCGCACGATCTGACCTCATAAGCGAGGCCACAGCCCGAAGCTGATCGTACAAGACCTTGCGCTTATCCAGTGCGGGATGGTAGGCCAAACGATCAAGCGCAATCTGCGCTGCATCCGCCTCGCCCGCTTCAAGAGATAACCCCGCAAGACGCATACCTGCTTTCAGACCCGCATCCGTCAGCGCATAGTGATTGACAAGATCGAGCAACTTGCCTCGATCACCTGCCGCGAGCGTGAGTCGATGGGCGGCGATAGGGTCGTATAACTGGCGATAATATTCGAGAAGCTTCTTTTCCTTCAGAATGAACCTGACGGCAACCTGTCTGGATTCGGCGTATCGACCCTGTTTGAGGCGAAGAAGCTTCCCACCATGTTCATCAAAGACCTGTTGGACCAGACGGGCGGCTTCAGCCGGCTCGTTTTTCTCAAGACGATCACGCGCATCATCCAGCACCTTGGCAGCCCCGGGAGAATACTCGAGATAGACCTGAGCCCCGTTAACGGGGGCGGCAGCGAAGAGGCATGCTGCGAGAAGGCACACGACGTGTGATATGTCGCAAGACCGACACCATCGGGAAATAAAGATTGTCATAATACATATTTTATCGGCCCAAAAGCCGTTGTGGGAAAAGTTGAGAAAGAGTTACCAAGTTTTACGGAGGCTAACAATTCTGAAAAGGACCGCGGTAAGGTATGAATTGGGCGAAAAAGGAGGAAATGTGAGAAAGAAAGTGAAACAGGATGATCAGCGGGCAAAGAATCAGTTGATTTGTTGCCGGCTGTTGATTGCGTCGGATAGAACAGCCTTGTTGGCGTACTCAAGCTGTGTGCCCGCTGGAAGACCGCGTGCAAGTCGCGAAATCTTGACGTTGGAGAGGTTTTGAAGACGGTCAGCAATGTAAAGGGCCGTTCCGTCACCTTCCATATTCGGGTTGAGGCCCAGGATGATTTCTACGGCCCCCTTCTCCGCGATGTTTCCGGCACGTTCAATAAGTGCGGCAATGGTAAGATCCGAGGGTTTCACGCCTTCAAGGGCAGAAAGATGGCCGAGCAATACGTGATAGGTGCCTGAGTAGGAATGGGTCTGTTCGAGACTTATGACATCGCGGGGTTGTTCGACGACGAGGATGGTGTTCTGTTGTCGATTAGGATCTGTACAAATAGGGCACGGATCGGTCTCGGTTAGATTGAAGCAGATCGAGCAGTGTTTGACATTGTTTTTGACATCACTGATGGCTTGGGAAAGTCCCAGAGCTTCATCTCGATTGGCCTTTAAGATGTGAAAGGCAAGGCGTTCCGCCGTTCTGCGACCAATTCCCGGCAAACGGGCGAACTGCTCGATAAGGCGGTTCATGGATTGGCTGTATTGCGGGGCGTCAGGCATGAGAGATCGCAAGAGGGGTTTTCAGCAGGTGCAAGGTGAGAATTACGTCGGTGGAGTGTTCGAGCCAAGCATGTCACCGAGATCAAAGGGTAGGTTAATATCTCCGGCAACTTTCTGCACTTCCGAAACAAGGAGAGCCTGAACCTTGTCGTGTGCGGCGTTAACCGCCGATGCAATCAGTTCCTCAACCACGGTCTTGTCATCACCGGCAATTCCGAGGAGCAGCGTCTGGTTGAGATCGATTCGCTGGACGCGTCCTTTTCCGGTCATGGTAACCCGAACAGCTCCGCCGCCGGATTCGGCCTCCACCGTCTTGGTATCAAGCTCACGCTTGAGTTCGTCGGCTTTTTCCTTAAACGAGCCGGCATTCTGCATGAGTGCGGCAATATTCTTGAAGTTGTCAAACATTAGGATTCCTCGTTGGGTTCTTCGGTGGGTTGGTCCGGTTGGGCCTGGGGATTTGTCTCGTTTCGTGGCGTGGTGTTGGCAATACCCACGATGGATGCGCCAAAAAGATCGGTGACTTCCTTAACGAGCGGTTGCCGGGCGGCCGCTTCGCGTTCGGCGTCGGTAATAAAGCCGGGATTGGCACGGGATGCCGGTTTTGAGACTGGGCGAGGGGGTTGCGGAGAGGTCTGTGGCGATCGAGATGCAGGAGGCGATATAGCTGACCTTGCGGCTGGGCGCGGGGGGATTGCCTGCTGCGGAATGTTGATTGATGGGGTATTAGTCTGGATTACCTTTTTTTTTTGGTCAGACGACTGGGCGAGGGCGGCAAGGTCGGCGAATTTTTCACTTAGCGCAAGTCGAACGACTGCGGCATCCAGAAGAGCGCGGGGCGTGGAACTTGTCTTGGAGTATCGGGCGACATTCTCAAGGAGCGCCATCATGTGAACGAGAGCGGCGGCATCAAATCG
The DNA here is from genome assembly GCA_028284925.1 of Phycisphaeraceae bacterium. GTDB lineage: Bacteria > Planctomycetota > Phycisphaerae > Phycisphaerales > Zrk34 > JANQQT01. The sequence goes on from JANQQT010000007.1 coordinate 86,548, forward strand.
GCCGGCTTGCTCAGCAGCTTGCTTTTTGGACTCTTCATCGAGTTCAACAAGGGGAGAATCCTCGCCACATGAGGCCAGGAGCATGAGATTACGGAGATGCTCAATGAGAATGGTAAGAAGCTGATCCTGCGAAATGCCTCGGTTCAGGAGAGCATCTGTCTTGGTAAGGGCATCAGCAGCGTTCGAATCAGCAAAAGATTGCGTAAGGTCCAAAATAAGCTGGCGATCCGGTAGACCGAGCATTTTTTCGAGGACTTCCGCTGTAATTGGGGATTCGCCGGTTGCAAGTAGACGATCAAGGAGTGACAGAGCATCCCGCATTGACCCGTTGCCGAGACGGGCAACCTGAAACAGCACGGCAGGATCGGCTTTGACTTTTTCAGCTTTCAGGACATTACCAAGGTGTTCAACGATTTTCGAGGTGGAAATATTCTGAAAATCAAATCGCTGGCAGCGTGAGAGGATCGTGGGGAGGACTTTATGGGCTTCAGTGGTCGCGAGGATGAATTTGAGGTGTGAAGGGGGTTCCTCCATCGTTTTTAGCAGAGCGTTGAACGCCTCGCGGGTTAGCATGTGAACTTCATCGATGATGTAGACTTTGTATTTGGCGTTCGCTGTTGGAGCCAAACCCGCGTTGGCGATGAGCTGGCGGGCATCGTCCACACCCCGGTTGGATGCGCCGTCGATTTCGATGACGTTCATATCCTCGCCGCGCATGATGGCCTCGGCCATTCGCTCCTGGACGTCCTTGGGAGGGTAATCAGCGTTTTTGGGCTTGGGACAGCCCTTGATGGTATCGGGGGCATTGAGGGCGCGGGCGAAAATGCGGGCCATCGACGTTTTGCCGACGCCGCGCGTGCCGCAGAAAAGGTAGGCGTGGTGAATACGATCCGCCTTGATCGCGTTCATGAGCGTCTGGGCAATGGGTTCCTGCCCGACGAGTTCGTCGAAGCTTTGGGATCGGTATCGTCTTGCCAGAGCGGTGTAGGACATGGGGTCGATTGTATCAGGCAGCGCTTAGTGAAGTTGGCTTGAATTGAGCATCCTGCATCCCGTTTTTCGAGTGAAAATCGGCGATTTGCATCCGATTGACGAGCGATCAGGACACCGGCGGCACCGGGCAACGGCCACTTATGGCTGCTCGATTCCTCGCCTGACCAGGTTCGCGGGTGGCCCGTGCACCGGGCCCGACCGCTCGTGAATCGGACGCTGGAGAGACCAATATAGACGGTGTGCAGGGTCCGGGCAATTGGGTTGGTGGTGTTGCGATAGGAATGGACTGGTTGGCCCCTAAGAGGGTTGGGTTATTTCTCCTGCTCGTCATCGGAATCGCCCGCGATGTTGTTTCTCATGTTGGTATCCGCCTGGATGTTTTTGTATCGGTAGTAATCCATGATGCCGAGGTTTCCACCGCGGAATGCTTCGGCGATGGCTTTGGGAACGTCTGCTTCGGCAAGGACAACGAGGGCGCGGTTTTTCTGCTCTTCGGCGGTGTGTTCCTGTTCCTGGGCCACGGCGAGGGCACGACGTTTTTCGGCTTCGGCCTGGAAGCGGTTTTTGTCTGCTTCGGCCTGCTCGGCCTGAAGTTTCGCTCCGACGTTTGCCTCTTGAGCCACGCCTGCGACAGAGATGTCGGCGATATCGATGGAGAGAATGTCATAGGCGGTTCCGGCGGAAAGGCCGGATTCCAGGGCGCGACGCGATATATCTTCCGGTTTTTCAAGAACATCCTTGTAGGTGGGGGCGGAACCAATGGCGGAGACGATGGCCTGTCCCACACGGGCGACGACGGTTTCTTCGGTGGCGCCACCTACGAGGTGCTGGATGTCGGTTCGGACGGTGACTCGAGCCTTGCAAAGCAGACGAATACCGTCCTTGGCGACCGCATCGAGGCGATCGGTGCCTGAGCTTCCGACGGTGGGACAATCAATGACTTTGGGGTTGACGGAGGTATTAACCGCGTCGAGGATGTCACGACCCGCGAGATCGATGGAGCAGGCGACATCCCAGGGAAGGGTGATTTTGGCGCGATGAGCGGCGATAAGGGCGTTAACGACGTTACGGACGCGGCCACCTGAAAGGTAATGCGCCTCGAGTTGGGCGGTTTCGATCTGAATGCCGGCTTTGACGCTCTGAATGCGAGCGGTGACGATGACCTGAGGGCTGATTTTTCGGAGCATCATGCCGATCAGATTGAAGAAAGAGACACTTGCGCCCGAGGACATGGCCTGTAGCCATAGGCTGAAAAACTTAAGGAATAGGGCAAGAATACCAAGTGCGATAAGGCCGACGATGATCAGGATGACAATCCAAGTGGTCGTCAATTCAGCAAGCATGAACATAGGTATCACCTTTGCGTTTACTACGTGATTAGGGGGAGTTTGCACGCATTATCCGCAGCATGGGAAGCTTTGGCAACCGTTAATAGAAGGATAAGCCGTGTTTGAATCAGGTGAGGGTTTGTTCGATGGCTTTGGTGGTGACGGGTTGGATGATGCCGCGTTCAGTAATGAGGGCGGAGATAAGGGTGTGGGGGGTGACATCGAAGGCGGGATTGTGGATGGGGACTTTGGGTGGGGCGGCCTGTGCGCCGAGGGGGTGGGAGACTTCGGTGGAATCACGCTGCTCAATGGGGATGTCATCCCCCGATTGGGCATCAAAATCGAAGGTTGAGGAGGGGGCGGAGATGTAGAAGGGAATGTTGTGGTGGTAGGCGAGTACGGCGAGGTTGTAGGTGCCGATTTTGTTGGCGGCATCGCCGTTGGCGGCGATGCGGTCGGCGCCGGTGATGATGAAGTCGATTTTAGATTGTGATATGAGTTGCGCGGCCATGTTGTCGCAGAGGATGGTGACATCGATACCGGCCTGGGCGAGTTCCCAGGCGGTGAGGCGTGATCCCTGGAGGAGAGGGCGGGTTTCATCTGCAAAAACGCGGAATGGGGTGTCATTCTGCCGGGCGAGATAGAAAGGGGCGGTGGCAGTTCCGATGCCGGCGGTGGCGAGGGCGCCGGCGTTGCAGTGGGTGAGGATGTTGGAATTGGGTTTGATAAGGGGGAGTGCGTGGCGGCCGATGGCGAGGCACATCTGGGTGTCCTCTTCGTGGATGGCGCGGGCTTCGGCGAGGAGGAGGTCGGGATTTGGCGTTTTCAGGCTCTGAAGGCGGTTTATGGCCCAAAAGAGGTTGACGGCGGTGGGTCTGGAGGTGGCGAGATGGGTGGCGGCGTGCTCGAATTGGGCGGATTGGGCGCCGATGACGCAGCCGTAAGCGGCGGCGACGCCAATTGCGGGGGCACCGCGGACGGAAAGGCGTTTTATGGCATCCCAAACGGACTGGACATCGGTGCAATCGATGTAGGTGAGGGAATTGGGAAGTTTGGTCTGGTCGAGGAGGCGGAGGTGGCCGGTCTTGGCATCGCCGATCCACTCGATGGTTTTGAAGGGGAGGTTCATGGCGGGGAATGATAGGCCTGCGGAGGCGGCATGTTGAAAATGACGTTTTTTGGCGCGTGAAGCGATATTTTCGGGGTGTTTCGGGCAGAATTCCGGGGGTGGGAATGGGGGGTGGGAGGGCTAGAATGGGGCATGGTTGATCGGAAACGTGAGGTTGAGTTACCGTTGAAGTGGAGGACGCCGGATCGGTGGGCCGGGATGGTTTTGGAGGATATATGCGGGTTATTGAATGATCATGCGCATTTGGAGAAAAAGGCGGCGGCGAATGCGTTGGAGTTGCTGAATCGGTGGCCGGGGGAGGATCCGCCGCAGAATTGGGTGACGGCGATGACGGCGGTGGCGAAGGATGAGGCGGAGCATTTGGCGGCGGTAACGCGGATTTTGAAGCGTAGGGGCGGGAAATTGACGAAATATCACCGGAATGCGTATGCGGCGGCGTTGCGGGGGTTGGTAAGAATGGGGGAAGGGCCGCGGGAGCTGGTGGATCGGCTGCTGGTGAGTGCGTTGATCGAGTTGCGAAGTTGTGAGCGATTTGATGTTTTGGCGCGAAATTGTGGGGATGAGAAGCTGAAAAAGCTGTATGGGGGGCTGTGGGCGAGTGAGCATGGGCATTATTTGATGTTTTTGGGGCTGGCGGAGGATGTGGAGGAGAAGGAGGAGGTGGAGGCGCGGTGGGAGGAGATGCTGGAGGCGGAGGCGGGGATAAGTC
>JANQQT010000027.1 GCA_028284925.1 Phycisphaeraceae bacterium
GGGGGCGGAGTCGGATCGCAGGGTATCGGGGGATAGCGGTTGGGTTTCCGGAGGGTGTAAACTATGCGTTTAATGCAGAGACGGGTACGTTGAGTGGACTTTGGCGTGGGGAATATGTGACGGTGGGATGGGGTGGGCAGGGATCGGGTGGGTTTAATCCCGCGGGTCGGTCGATACAGCTTGCGCAGGATGTGTCGTTTTATCGGCTGGGGGATGACAAGGCGGCGTGGCCGTTGCGGCCAAAGATGACCAGAGAGAACCCGGTTAATCCTGATCCTTTGTATCCAAAGAACCTGGGGTATCAGTTTGGGGGGTATTACTTTGACGATGGGGGTGTGCCGACGTTGATGTATCGGACGGGTGGTGTGAAGGTTGAGGATCGGTCGGTGGGCGTGGAGAAGGGGGGGAAGACGAAATTGAGGCGGATGTTGAAGTTTGACGCGGTGAAGAAGGATGTGATTTATTTTCGGGTGCTGACGGGGAAGGTGGAGAAGGTGGGGGATGGGAGTTGGGGGAGTGGGAAGGTGAGGTTGATGGTGTCGAAGGGTGGGGTTGTGCTAAGGGAGATGACGGGGTTGAAGGGTCAGAAGGAATTGTTGTTGAAGTTGAGTTTGCCGCAAGGGGAATCGGAACTGGTGATTGAGTATGAAATACTTCCGTGAGAAACCTTTTGGGGTGATGGCTGCGATGCTGGTGGTCGGTGGGGTGTTCGTATCGGGATTGAGCGGGGAGGAGGTCGGTGCGCGGTGGGGGACGGCAGAGAAAGAGCGGGAGTATTACCGGATTGTGAATATTCCGATTCCGAAAGGGAAAGTGATTGAGGCGGGAGCGTTTACGGTTGCGAAGGATGGGCGGTTGGTGGTGGGGACGCGGCGCGGTGATGTTTACTTTTTGAAGGGTGTGGATGAGAAGAAGCCTAATCCGACGTATGAGCGGTTTGCGACGGGGTTGGATGAGATCTTCGGATTGACGTTTAAGGGGAAGGCGTTGTATGTGACGCAGAGTTGTGAGTTGACGCGGGTGCTGGATGTGAATAGGGATGGTCAGGCGGATCGGTTTGAGACGGTTTCGGACGGTTGGGGGTATGCGAATTATCATGAGTATGCGTTCGGGTCGAATTTTGATAAGCATGGGAATTTGTATGTGGCGCTGGGCTTGTCGAGTTCTTATCACTCAAGGGCGTTGTTTCGGGGGTGGGTGATGAAGGTGACGCCTGAGGGGAAGACGGTTCCGATTGCGAGTGGGTTGAGGAGTCCGGGCGGGATTGGGATGAATGAGCATGGGGCGCTTTTTTATATTGAGAGTCAGGGGCCGTGGAATTCGAGTTGTAGTTTGAAGGCGATAACGCCGGGAAGTTTTATGGGGCATCCGGTGAGTTTTAACTGGTATAAGTATGCGCCAAATATGGGGCCGATGCCGGTGAAGCCGAAATCGGGGGGAAGGATTGTGACGGAGAAGGAGCGTGTGAAGGAGCTTGTTCCTTATGCGGTGATTTTTCCTTATATCAGGATGGGGCGATCGATCACGGGGTTTGTGGTGGATTGGACGAAGGGGAAGTTTGGGCCTTTTGAGGGTCAGATGTTTTTGGGGGATTACACGCAATCGATCATTATGCGGGCGACGACGGAGAAGGTGAATGGTGTTTGGCAGGGAGCGTGTTATCCGTTTCGAGAGGGGCTGGCGACGGGGTTGTTGAATGTGCAGTTTACGCCTAAGGGGAATTTGATTTGTGGGGGGACGAATCGTGGATGGCCGGTGCGTGGGATCAAGCCATTTGCGATTGAGCGGCTGGAGTGGACGGGGAAGATGCCGTTTGAGATTAAGCGGATCACGATTCGGCCAAAGGGATTTAAGATTGAGTTTACGAAGGCGGTGGATCGGGTGACGGGCGGGGATGTGAAGTCATATCAGGTCTCGACGTTTACGCATATTTATCATGCGGGATATGGCGGGCCTGAAGTGGATAAGACGAAGCCTGTAGTGGGCGGGGTGAAGCTGGCGGCGGATGGGATGAGCGCGGTGATAACGTTGGATAAGGTGACGTTGGGGCATGTTCATGAATTTGATTTGGGTGGATTGAGATCGCGGGATAAGGAGGCGTTGTTGCATCGCCATGCGTATTACACGGTGAATGAGGTTCCGCGGGATCGGTGAGGGGATTGGTATACGGCGGGTGTGTTTAGGGGGGCTTATGAGAAAATTCCGGTGGCGGGGATTAGGAGTAGCGATCGTTTCGCCAGGGGTGTGCGGTGTTGGAGTAGCCGCGTTGTTCCCAGAAGCCGGGTTGGTTCTCTTTGAGGAACTGGATGCGGTTGATCCATTTGGCCCCTTTCCATGCCCAGAGTTGTGGTGTGATCATTCGGCAAGGGCCGCCGTGCTCAATGGGAAGGGGTTCGCCCTGGGCGTGGTGGACGAGGAGAACATCGTCCTTGAGAGCTTCGGCGAGAGGGAGGTTGGTGGTGTAGGTGTCGTAGGCGTGGGTAAGGATGTGTTCGGCGTCATCGTGGGGTTCGGCGATGGCGGCGATGGTGGAGAAAAGGACGCCTTCGAATTCAATGTCGAGTTTGGACCAGGCGGTGACGCAGTGAAAGTCGGAGGTGTCGGTGGTTTGTTCGAGTGCGAGGAATTGTTCCCAGGTGAGTGTGAATGGATTTTTGCAGTGACCATCTACGGTGAGGCGCCATTGGTCGAGGGGGATTTTGGGGTGGTGACCGAGATCGAGGACGGGCCATTTGCCTGTTGCGGCGTGTGCCTGGCCTGGTGGGAGGGCGGGCATGCCGTGGCGGTTGAGGGGGCCGGAGCCGAGGGGATTTTCGTCGGATAGTGCGGGCGTGGCGTTGGTTTTTTTGAGGAAGCGATCGCGAAGCTTCATACGGGCGGCGACGATCTGGTTGGCTTTGTAGGGAAGGTCGGAGTTGGGGTGATCGGCGGGGGCTGGGTTTTGGGATGTATCATTCATTCGGGGATTGGATGTATTGCTGGGAGGTGCAGTCTTAGGGGGTATTGATAACGGGCTTTTTGTTCAGGGCGCGGTCGAGGTTTCGGAAGGCCTGCTTCATGCGGTGTTCGTTTTCGACCATGGCGATGCGGACGTAACCTTCGCCTTCGTCGCCGAATGCGCCGCCGGGGCACATGGCGACTTCGGCTTTTTCGATCATGTCGAGGCAGAAGTCGACGGTTGAGCCGTTGTATGGCGCAAGGTGTTCGTCTGCGACTCTAGCCCAGACGAACATGGTTGCTTTGGGTGGATCGACTTCCCATTCGATTCGTTGGCACTGCTGGACGAGTACATCGCGTCGTTTTTCGTAGATGAGGGCCTGTTTCTGGACTTCGGCATCGCATTCGCGCATGCCGATGATGGAGGCGATCTGAATGGCCTGGAAGATCCCGTAATCGTAATAGCCTTTGATTGTGCCGAGCGCTTCGATGAGTTTTTTGTTGCCGACGCAGAAACCGATTCGCCAGCCGGCCATGTTGTAGGATTTGCTCATGGTGGTGAATTCGACGCCGACGTCCTTAGCGCCGGGGGCCTGCATGAAGGATGGCGCCTTGTAATTGTCGAAGCAAGTTTCGCCGTACGCGAAGTCGGAGATGACGATTATGTTGTGTTTTTTGGCCATTTGGACGACCGCTTCCCAGAAGGGGAGATCGACGCACATGGCGGTGGGGTTGTTTGGGAAATTGAGGATCATCACCTTAGGTTTGGGCTGGAGGTGGGTGATGACGTTTTCGACGCGTTCGAGGAAGGCTGTGTCGTTGCCTATAGGGACGCCGATGACATTGCCGCCAGCAAGGACGACGGCGTAGGTGTGGATCTGGAAGGCGGGTTTGGTGACGATGGCGGTATCACCGGGACCAAGAAGGGCGAGACACATGTGTGAGAAGCCTTCCTTGGAGCCGATGGTTGCGATGACCTCTTTGTCGGGGTCGAGATCGACATCCCAGATGCGTTTGTATTTTCGGGCGACCTCGCGGCGTAGGTTGAATACGCCGGCGGATGCGGAATATCTCTGATTCCGAGGATCTTGGCATGCTTCGCGTAGTTTGTCGACGATGATATCGGGCGTGGGGTCGTTGGGGTTGCCCATGTTGAGGTCGATGACATCGAGACCATCACGACGCATGTCATAGGTCATTTTTTTGATCTTGCCGAGCATGTAGGGGGGGAGTCGGTCGATTCGATGTCCGAGATTGATGTCCATTGGGTCGTTGTTCCTTGGCTGGGAATGTTGATCTTAAGCGTGTGGTTTGGGGAATGCAGGGGGGCGTGTGCAAATTCTTTGTTGGTTTGGTGCAACTATTGAAAGAGATCGGGATTTCGAATTGGTTGACTAGAATTGTCGTGTTGTCGAAGCGTTGGATTAAAGGAATGTGCTGATGTCGTTGTGTACTCCGTGTCCGGAGTTGACTGTGGATATTGATGGGAATGTGGGGGATATTCCCGCGAGTGCGATCGAAGATGGCAAGCGATTGTTGAATTCGGTGTTGGTTGAGTTTCCGGCGAAGTCGCGTATTTTGGCGGATCTGGTACGGATCAGGACGCGTGGGCGTTTTCACCGGGAGTCGGTGGCCTATGCGAACATCGTGGAGAGAAGCTGGCGTGAGGTGGTGTTGGCGAACATTGCTTATGATCTGGCGTTGGCTATTTTTGGTTGTTCAACCATGGCGGTTGCGACGGGGGCCGGTCCTGTGCTTTCGAGGAATATGGATTTTTGGCCGGAGGAATTGTTGGCACAGGGGACGTATAAGACGAAGTATCTGCGTGGCGGAGAGCGCGTCATGATGACGGCGGGGTGGCCAGGCTCGATTGGAGTCGTGACAGGGATGTCAGATAAGGGGTTTGCAATTGCGTTGAATGCGGTTGCGGGTGATGAAGGGTTGAGAAAGACGGGGTATCCGGTATTGTTTTTTCTGCGATGCGTGCTGGAGGATGCGGGCGGGTTTGAAGAGGCGGTGGAGATGCTGCGTAAGAAGAAACTGACGGTGGGTGCATTGGTGACCGTTGTTGGTAAACGTAATGAGGAAAGGGTGGTGATTGAGCGTACGCCGAGTCGATGTGCGATGCGGTGGGCGGAAGGAGATGAGCCATTGATCGTTACGAATGACTATCGTGCGTTGAATATTTCGAGCCAGCAGGGCAAGAATCGATTGTATGAGTCGGCGTGTGGTCGATTTGAGGCGTTGGAGGAGCTTGCGAGAGAATTGCCGCGGGAGGGGCGCGTGCCTACGAAAGCGTTTTTGTATTGTCTGACAGATGAACGGGTGAAGATGAGTATTACGGCGCAACATATGGTGTTTCGGCCAAGTGAAGGAGAGGGGGAGGTTTTTGTGCCGAGTGAATTCTTGAATTAGGCTTCAATAGAAAAGAACGGGATGAGCCGGTGGGGCGCATCCCGTTGGGGGGTGGGCGGGTAAGTTTAGGTGGGAGTCAGGCGTTGACTTTGGCGATGGCGAGGAGGACGAGGCCGAGACGGAAGTTGTGTTGTTTGTAGCGGTTGTGTTGGTCGAGGAGGAATTGTTTTTGTGCGGGTGAGATTTTGGCGTTGCGGAGTGTCCAGTTGAGTTTGGACTGGTTGAATTTGTAGGTGGAGGTGAACTTGACTGCATCGGCGGTGAGGTAGCGGGCTGCGGATGTGCGGTTGTTTTTGTTGGGGCTGGTGAGTGCGATGAGCATGTTGCGTCGTTGGGCGGAGTCGTGGGGAAAGAGTTGGTAGATGGCCCTA
>JANQQT010000049.1 GCA_028284925.1 Phycisphaeraceae bacterium
CCCAACCCGAACCCGAACCCGTCCACGCCGGCCCAACCACAACCAACAACCCCCAAAAAGCCATACCACTCGACGACTCGGAATTCAACGACTTCTAAGCGGAGTCAATAAAATCCAAGTACACACCTTCCGCGGGACGCAGGCCTGAAAACCTTCGTCCCGCTTTTCTTATAAAAACCAATCGCCAACTCAATCGACCTGAGTTCCAATTGCCACCCGCTAATCAAAAACATACTGCCCCTTCATAACTCTCACATTCGGTTCAACCCCTCGCTTTTCAAACCAGTCATAACCTTCTTTCAGATTTCTCCAAAACGCCGCCCATTTGCCTTTCCCATACCTTGTCATATTTTCTTCCGTCATCCGAAACGCAAAACAATGCACACGAAAAAATCGCTGCCCCTTCGCAAGCGCCGCCGCAGCCAGCGTATAAATCTCCTCAATACCATCATCCCCCATCGCAAAACACCCGATTGATCCCGTCTTCCCATGTACCATCAAAGCACTCCCCGTCCGTCCGTGTGTCCGGTCATAAACATTCGGATACCCCAAATCAAATGACAGGTGATACTTGCTATTCGGATTCATTTGTCTGGCTGTGACATAATAAAACCCCTCCACCGCCTGCCGATCCCCTTCCCACTCCTTGGGCCCAAGCTCGCCTGACATTCCTTTAATCTTGTACATCCTAAATATGACATACTCCCCTCGCCCTCCATTCCGCTTCACCCATATCTCCAACTCCCGCTCCATCTTGAACACCCGAACAAATATAGGATCACCAAACGTCAACTCCCGCTCCCCCATCTCCTTCACCAGCCTCCTCCCGACTCGCTCCATCACTTCACGCGACCGTCTACTCTCCGGAACGGTTTGCCTTGTAAACCTCGGCAGAGTGTCCACACGCTCCGTTCCTCGCGGCATATTCGCCTTACTCATCTCTTTCCTCATCGCTACTTCTGTTTTACTCTTCACCTTCTCAGGTTCCTCTTCATCATTATTCTTCTCTCTACAACCATTCAATAGGCTCCCAATCCCAAGCAGATAACAAAAAACCAATGCTCTCATCTACGGAGCATCGGAAAACGATCTTCGTCATTAACAGTTTTTTTACTTATTCCTCTCTTGGCCAGCCCTCACCCAAAAACCTTCCATTCTCACTAATCACCTCCCCATCAACCGTAATCGTCCCTCCTGGCCGCAAATCACAAACCATGTCCCAATGCAACCCCGATTCATTACAATTCCCCGATTCCGGATAACCCGCCCCAACCGCCGCATGAAACGTCCCGCCAATCTTCTCATCAAACAACGTATTTTTTGTATAACGCGTAATGTTGTAATTCGTCCCAATCGCAATCTCCCCCAAAGCCCGCGCCCCCTCATCCTGATCCAGCATCTGCAACAGAAAGTCCAGGTTCTTCGACGCCTTCGCATCCACCACACGCCCTTTCTCAAACGTCAACTCAATATCATGCACCTCCCGCCCATGATGTACCGCCGGAAATGAATACTTCACCACTCCGTTCGCTCCACCGTCCGCCGCATTCAGATTAGGCCCCGTAAAAACTTCCCCATCCGGAAAATTCTCCTTGCCACAGCAGTTAATCCACGTCATTCCTTCTACGTTGACCAGCAGGTCCGTTCCTGCATTCGTCCGGAAGTGCACCTCCTTCTTGCCATTCAGATAATCCACGACCTTCTGCTGTCGCGCCTCAATCTTCTGCCATTCCGCCACCGGGTCTTCCTTATCCAAATGCCCCGCCGTAAATACGAAATCCTCATACTCCCTCAAACTCATCTCCGCATCCTGTGCGCTCGACTGTGTTGGATACAAAGTCCCGCTCCAACGCAATTCCTTTGTCGCCGCTCGCTCCATAAACACCTTGAAGATCGGCTTCCGCGCACTCGACGCCATCGCCTGCCTTCCCGGATCCACATTCGTCATCGCCTTCGTGTTCGTCTCCGCCCACAAACCAATGGAAACATCGATCGTCTCTACCTCCTTCAATCCAATCGGCGAAACGTGCTTCAACTGTTCTTCACCCCCATACTCATAAAACAAATTTACAAAACTATCCGGAACAATCCGCGGTAAAACATGCGCCCCGGCCTTGATCAACGCCTCATAAATCGCCTCCAACAAAGGTAAGGCCACCGGCTCTCCCGTCAATCTCACTACCTGCCCAGCCTTCACCTCTGTCGAATATTCCACAATCACCTTGGCCAACTTATCCAAACGCTGATCACGCATCATGAGACCTTCCTGAAGAAATCCCCAGCACCAGTTCCTTTATTCAATATTCCTGACAACCTCCGACAATAGCAAAACCAACCCCACCTCTCCACACTTTCTCCGAGCCGCTCTCATCTTTCGCAATTCCAACTCCCCTTCATTGCCAACCACACTCCTCAGTTGGAAGACAAATTCATCGGAATCACCCCCACCGCACCAAATATCCCGTAAGCCCTTGACGCCCTATCCAGCCAAACTCCCTACGCCATCACACCATCCATCGCCCCCGGAAAACTGACCTGCAAAATCTCAGCACCCTCATCGCCTACCTCAAATCTCCCTCCGTCCAAACCGCCCGGCAATAGAATTGTCTCCGCCCCCACAAACTCCGTTATCCCGGCTCCCACATCTTCATGCTTACACATGATCTCGCCCGATCCTCTCACCACCATCCAGAGCAAAGGCTGCATCATTCCTTCAATTCTCCCCTTATACCCCGGGTTATACTCTAGTTTCTCCATCCGAAAATGCTCACAATGCACCAACGTTTCCACCCGCGATCCCTCACCTTCTACCACAGTGCCCGGCTGATGTTTCTCACCCTCAAACCTCCCAAAGTCAATACACTCAATCGCATCACCCAAATGCATCTCGCGATCCCCTCGTTCCCAGTCATACAATCGAAACGTAGTGTCACTCGCCGTCTGAACTTCCGCCACTAGGATTCCTGCCCCAAGTGCATGACATGTCCCTGATGGTAGATAAAAACACTCCCCAGCCCGCGCAGGTACTGCCTCCAACAGATCCCCCAGATTTCCCCCCCTCGCTGCCAACTCCAATTGTTCCTTCGTTACTCCCTCCCG
>JANQQT010000028.1 GCA_028284925.1 Phycisphaeraceae bacterium
GTGTCATCGATTCGGGACCGCCGGGGCGTCCATCGGGCCGGACCTGACGCAGGTCGGCGCACGCTTCGGGCGCAAGGATTTGCTGGAATCAATCCTGGCGCCTTCCAAAGTGATTGATGACAAATACAAGATGCACGCGGTAAAGTTGAAGGATGGGACGAAACTCTTGGGTCGGTTATTGGAGGAAACGAATGCGGAATTGAAGTTGAGCCTCAATCCATACTTGCCGCAGGAGATAACGGTGGTGAGCAAGGGGAAAGTGGCGTCGATTGAGCCATCGGATATTTCGCCGATGCCTACGCATCTGCTGGACACGCTCGTTCGCGACGAGATATTGGATTTACTGGCCTACCTCGAATCAGGCGGGAATAAGAATGCAAAGAATTTCAGAAAGTGAAAAGAGCGGAAAGGAAGTCACTGCATGAAGATCGGTCTCTACGAGCATTTCAAGGGAATGCGTTACACCGTGGTGGGTGTGGCAAAGCACAGTGAGACATTGGAGGAGATGGTCGTCTATCGCGCCGAGTATGGAGAACACGGATTATGGGTAAGGCCCCGCGCGATGTTCGAGGAAGAAGTTGAGCTGGATGGCGTCATGCGACCAAGGTTTGAATATGTAGGGAACGACGATGGGTAATTTGCTTAAGGACGTACCGCGTGAACTTGCCGAGGAAATGGTGGATGTTCTCGTAGAGAAAAAGGGCGTGCGTATCGAGCGAATCATCTCGACCGGTCAGAGCACGCCGGACGATGAGTGGATGGATCAGGACCGGAACGAATGGGTGCTGGTGGTGTCCGGGGCTGCGCGACTGTCGTTCAAGGATCCGCAAGAGGTCGTGGAGATGAGCAAGGGAGATTGGGCAAACATTGAAGCCGGAAGGAAACATCGGGTGGATTGGACGACCGAGAACCAGCCGACGATCTGGGTGACCGTGTTTTACGACAAGTGACGATGGGCCAGCCGTCCTACGGCTGAACAGCGGAAAGCGCATTCGCGGCATCAGCGTGGTTGTCGAGCTTGCGAACGTCCGCCACTATGGACTGGATCTGGCTGTTGAATCGCCGGATCGCAATCTTTTGTTGATCAGGTTTGGACGAGGCGGCTTTCGTCATGAATTGGACGAGCTCAGTAAGCGATTGCGGTGCATTTTCCCCCAGGTGAAATTGGGCACGGTAAAGAGCGTAAAGTTGATCATGACCGGCAAACCTCCAGCGACCGACAGGCCGGGAAACGAAGAGGTTATCGTTGCGTTTCGGTTTTTCATTGACGTAGGGAATCAAGCTGATGAGAGCGCCTTCGGCGAGGTACAGGAAGGGTTGTGACTTCAGACGACGATGGACATTGGGTTGGATCGGGTGATTAAACTTAAGCTCGCGGACGCGCTTCTTGCCCGCCCGAAGGAGGATATGGATGTCGTCTTCCTCGATACGGACGGTCATACCAAGACGATTACGGGATTCCTTCAGAGCAAGCGTAAAGCTCCGGGGGATGCGGTATGACTTGGATGGAAGTCCTATGGTAGAGGCCTCGATGTTGAGCCGAAGTTTCTCACGATCGACAAGGATGCTGAGGTACTTGTCGTTATGAAAACCGAGGCCGACGCCCACCTGACCCTTTCGCTTGGCTTGGGCAAAGTCGATAAGGCATCCAATAACGCCCCGTGTCCAGCCGACTCGGATGGGGTCTACAAGAGAAGACTGCTTGCGGGATGGGTAGTCCATCCATGCCAGAGGGTTCCTGAGCGAAGGCGTCTTGCCATCAAGTGTCATGTTGAGATGGAGGTGGGCGGGATGCTTCTTCTTCGGATCTTTAGGTTGGGTGGTTGCCGGCGTGAACTGAATCCACTGCCCGCGCTGGTCCCATGACCCGTGAGTCAGGCCGAAGGAAGTGGGCGTCTGATCCAGCCAGGTCTCGAAGGACTTGTTGAGATGATCAGGCTTCCCGAAGATTCGCTTGGCGAGCTTCTGTCTGGCGTCAGGACTGTTGTCTTTGATCTTGTAGGCGTTGTCGCGGAAGAGTCGCCATTGATACTCCCGTTGAACATCCGTCCAGAAGAAGTGCGTAAACACCGTCCAGATGTCGGCGTCGCCGAGGTTTTGGAGAAGAATGTCCGACGCGTTCAGGCGCTTGCTCTTCAGTTTCCGCACGCCCTTAAGCCACGGATTGGGTGTCGTCGGTTTGTCAATGACATTGACCGTAAGGCGCTTGAATCCCGGATCATAGACGTGCGATGCAATCGCCGAGGCCGGTCCGTGGAGAAGGGCAGGGTGATGGTCGACGATTGGACCGAAGACAATAAGAGAATGGAGTTCACACGCGGCCTCAAGGAGTAGGTGACGAAGTGCATAGGGACCCAGTTGATGCACATGGAGGTAAGCGGTGAGATTCTTGCGTGAAACGAACCTGCTGGCGCCCTGCGGCGGAACGACATTCAGATCCGACTTAACCGCCGCCAGATAGTTCGCTTTGGTCTTCGCAATGACAATAGGGATGCGTTTCGTCTTGATGTCCTTGGGTGGACGCCCCGTGGTCCAGAGCAAGTGCGGGTACGCCAGTTCCAGAAGGTCGAGAATCGGGTAAACGCGTGCGATGCTAAGGTCCGTCTTCAACGCAAAATGCTGGGAAACAAACCACGACATCCCGGGTGTATTCTTGATACTTGGGTCGGCAAAGGTAGGGGGGATGAGCTGGTCGACATCGGCAGCACGGTTGATGCGCACCGTTGAGGTTCTGCCCGAGACAATAAGGTCGGCCCGCGTTTCATGCGTCGTGGGGATTTTGGGAACTTGGATACCACGAGGTTGCGTGGCATGGGGTCTAAGGGGGCCCTTGGGCGTGAGATTATCGGGCGCCGGTGGCGTTGGGGTCAGCTCAATGGCTTGTCGGGAATCGACAAAGCTTACAACAATCAGGATAGCAATAACAACAATCAAGGTGGTTGGCTTGGAAGGGTGCATCTTTCTGCCTCGTGCCCAGGTGCCCGTCTTTGAACGGTAACTCTCGTTTCTGATATCGGCGATTTGGACGCGTGAAAATACACCGGTTGGCGGGAGACAGGTGTGTGCAGCCGGGAACAAATGCGGTAAATATCGGACGAATGTGTAGATCAGACAATGTACGAGGTGGGATCAGACATCCACTTCGTGATATTGCAGCGCCCACTCGCGCATAAACCGCACACGCTCAGGCTGGACCTGATAAATCAAAAGCTCCGGGTTATCCAGCGAACCCATAAACTGGCGAAGCAGCGCGTTCTCATCCCAAAGCATCTGGCGGGTATCTCGGTCGGTAACCTCGGTCGCCGTCCCGGTGAGTCGCACCTGATCATGGCTGCTGTTCATATAGGCCAATTCGACGTTGGGGTTCGCGATAAGCTCACCGGTCTTGCCATAGGACCGGAGCGACGCGAAATAAATAGTAAAGCCCACCGATTTGAGCGGGCTGATGGGGCGGACCCGGGGCTGGTCGCCGGCAACGGTGCCAAGCATGGGGAATCGATCTTCGGCAATGACCTTGAGCGCAAGATCCTTGACATGATGCGGAAGAACGGGTTCAGGTGTGGGCTTGGGCATGGGAGGAGTATACCGCCGGGTTTATAGATTCAGCAACACGACGTTACCGAAATGCTCGCCCCCGGCAAGCGTGGCAAGAGCGTCGTTCACATCGGCAAGATCAAACGTCTGATCAATCACAGGCGTGATCTGGTGGTCGTTAACAAGACCGAGCATCTTGTTAAAGTCATCCGGCGACCCCATCGTGCAACCGATGATATGAAGTTGTTTCCAGAAGATTTTAAAGATATCCAGCTTCGGCACCGGGCCGGTGGTTGAACCGTATGAAACAAGATGCCCGCCGGGCTTAAGAATGTCAAGAAGTTGATTAAGACCTGCTCCGCCGGCGCCGTCGATGACCAGGTCGACCGGGCCGCCGTCAGACTGAAGTTGTTCCGTCCAGTCAGCGTCTTTGTAGTTGTAGCCGACGCGTGCGCCCAGTTGTTTGGCACGATCAATCTTGAGCGATGAAGAAGACGTGACAAGGGTTTCAGCGCCGATGACTTTGGCAAAGAGGATCGCGAACGTCGCGACTCCGCCGCCTGCCCCGGTGATAAGAATGCGTTGTCCTTCCGCAGCCCCGCCCTGCGTAAAGAGGGCGCGATAGGCAGTGAGTCCGGCAAGCGGAAGTGCGGCAGCCTGCTCAAACGTCAGGTGCGAAGGTTTCGCGTGAAGCTGCATGGCCGAGATCGTGATCTCCGTGGCAAAAGTCCCATCCCGCGGCATACCAAGAATGTTGAAGTCCGGCCCCTGGGCCTCCGGGTTTGGCCCCCAACCAAGCGACGGAGTAAGAACTACCTCCCGGCCAAGCCAGTCCGGATCAACGTTTTCGCCAAGCTGCGAAACAACCCCTGCCCCATCAGAACCCAACACAACGGGACACCGAATATCGGGATACAGACCCTGCGTGATCCAGTAATCGCGCCGATTGAGTCCCGCCGCCCTGATCTCAACAACCACCTCACCAGACGCCGGCGACCTGTTCTCCCGTGTTTCGATGGTAAGCGGCTGGTGTGTCTCGTTGAAAACGGCAGCTTGCAACGTAGGAGCCTTTCAGGTGAGAGGACTTTTTTGGTGAGAATGATTATGGCCAGGATTATACCTTGCCACAGACCTTCCGGGGTCCGGGGGGCCGGGCTTCCGGAGGGGCCGGGCTTCCGGGGGGCGGGCTTCCGGGGGGCGGGCTTCCGGGGGCGCCTGGCGATAATGGATTGTAGGGGCGATAGAATCGTGTCATGACCCAGCCCCTTGAAAAACCGGTTACGTTAAGGACACTCCATCGGATGGTGGAGACTGGGCACAAGATCTCCATGTTGACTTGTTACGACGCAACAACCGCGCGCTGGCTGGAGCGGGCGGGCGTGGAGTCCTTGCTTGTGGGGGATACCGCCGCGGAGATGATTCTGGGACACCCATCAACCATCCACGCGCCGCTGGATTTTATGGTCGAGATCACGGCCGCCGTGAAGCGCGGCGCGCCCGGGGCATTCGTAGTGGCCGATATGCCCTTCATGAGTTACCAGGCCGACGGCGCGGAGGCGGTGCGCAACGCCGGCCGGTTTCTGACCGAGGGCCGGGCCGATGCCGTAAAGCTGGAGGTGACGGGCGAGGATGCGGCCCTGGTGAAGAAGTTGTCTCACGCCGGAATACCGGTCATGGCCCATATCGGCTCGCGGCCACAACAATCAGTGCGCGAGGGGGGCTACCGGTCAACCGGCAAGACCGCCGCCCAGGCAAGACGCATCCTCGAGGAAGCCGAAACATTGGCATTAAGCGGCGCCGTGATGCTGCTCGTGGAAGCCACCACCGCCCCCGTGTCCAAACGAATCGTAAAAGCAGTGAATATCCCGGTCATCGGTTGCGGCGCAGGCCCGGATTGCGATGGCCATGTGGTCGTCCTTCAGGATATGCTCGGCATGACCGATTGGCAGCCGCCGTTTGCCAAACCCATGACGAGAATGGGAACGCTCATCAGCAACGCAGCCAGGGATTACATCAAGCTGGTAAGATCCAACAAGTACTTGCGCAAGAATCACCCCTATAAAATGGGAAGGGGCGAGGAAAAGAGGATTTAGCGCGAGGCATTCGGGCGAAAGGAAAGGCGGGTGGTGGTCCATTTGTGGCGTTGAGAAGTCTGTGCACTCGAAGGGGCATCTTCGTGGCGAACTAGTTTTCCTGCACGAATTTGACGTTTTCCGCTACACGCGCTGGATAGCGCGTCTGAGGTCATTCTGTGCCTTTTACGGAATAGAAATGTCAGGATGAAAAAGAGAGGGGTTGTCCTACGGAATTCTTGTAATGACAGAGTTCTTTTGGCGTATAGGAAGGTGTGGCCCTTGATTTGGCCCGGATCGGAGTAAACGCGTCACATGATGGAAACACCGACACAACTCAGGATTCCCGGAATTCGGCAACGCCAGCGGCGGAATGGGCGAAAGAAGGGGGTTGGTGTCGATAATCGTCGAATTTGGGCCCCAAACGAGGCAGTGTCCGGTAATTTGGTGTACGATTTGGCCATGATGACACAGGATCCTCAAGAGTTTTATGACGCGTTGCTCGACTCCGAAACGCCCTCTCAGCGTGATCTGGCGGCATTCGCGGAAATATTGTGGACGCACTTTTCCGAACCGATTTACGCCCTCGCGATGCGAAAACTGCGAAAGGCCGACCTGGCCGAAGACGTCACCCAGGAAACCATCACCCTCGCCGTGGATTGGGTAAGGCGTAAGGCCGGCGCCCAGCCGACCAGAAATCACCTCAAGGCGTGGGTGATGCGTATCGCACACAATGCGTCCATCGATGTGATCCGCGGGATTTACAAACACAAGGCGCTGAACCTGGCGCACGGAGCCGGTGGGGATGAAAGCGAATCAAGGAAACTGGAGGATGTCCTGCCCGACCATGCCGCCCCATCACCGGATGCCGGATTGATGGAGGCCGAGCAGTTGGCGGCATTAAAGGCTTGCCTGGAATTACTCACCGAGTCGGATCGGAAGATCGTCACCATGCGTTATCTCCAGGGCGCGGCAAATAAGGATATCGCCGCTGCCGTGAATACCTCCCCCAACAACATCGCCGTCAGGCTGTTTCGTTCGCGTGATCAGTTACGCGATTGCATCGAATCGAAAGTCGGCGGAAATGCATAGGAAGCGAAACGATGAATGATGAAACATTAAAAACATTGTTGACATCGATAAACTCAGATGCAGCAGCAGACCCCGTTGCAGTAGCATTCGAAGCGGCAGGACTCGAGTTGAATGACACCGAGCGCGCGGATCTGGATGAAACCTTAAATGATCATCCCGATTTTGAGCGCGAAGTTGAAAAAACCCGATCAGGGGTCGAAGCATTCAGGGAAAGGTCAAGGCAGGCGTTCGTAGACGCAATTGACCGATTGGCGGGCATGGCCCCCGCGGCGTATTCACTGTTTCCAAGAAAGCGAACCTTGGAGTTGTATGCGGCGGGCAGGATTGCCGCGGACGGACCAACCGCCGGTCTGCATCGATCCATTCGCGAGTTTCTGGACGCCGCCCCAACCGCCGCCCGGTTCGTGACGGCATACAAATTGACGCTCAAAGACAAGCTCGTTCTCTCGGTCACTCATCTCAAGGGTAAACTCGAGGAATCAATCAAAGGGGCCGTCGAGGGCGCATTGGATGTCATTCGGGAAGCCGCCG
The DNA here is from genome assembly GCA_028284925.1 of Phycisphaeraceae bacterium. GTDB lineage: Bacteria > Planctomycetota > Phycisphaerae > Phycisphaerales > Zrk34 > JANQQT01. The sequence continues at coordinate 7,230 of JANQQT010000028.1, forward strand.
AAGGATTAGCACGAAAGCGTTCGCTCGCATTGGCGGGTGTCAGAGGGAGCGAAGCCGAGCAGGTCGAAGCGCCTCTCTTGGACCGGGCGGCAAATTTGACCGTAGACCGGCAGGAACGCCCCCGTTTTGTAAACTTCACGGTCGTAAACGCGTCGATCGATGCGGATGGTCGGGCGCGAATCGAGTTGACCACGAACGACGCCTCTTACTTTAAGACAGATAAGAAAACTTATTACGCATCCGCATCGGTAATAGCCGCCGAGACCGCTTTGGACTTGGGATCAGAACCGATTCTGACAAACGGCTCCGTCACGTTCTTCGCCGATTTACCTCCCGCCATGGGAGGCGTGCAGATCCCCGCATCCCATCTCGATGTAACAGTCTCTGTTTAACTCCCCCGGAAATTCTGTGACGAATCAGCGGCGATTCGCTGATATTTGTGGTGTGCCACAGAGGGGGAAGGCTCACGAGTCCGCTACGTCAGGCATGGACCAGACGAAAACCCCCGCGCGAAATGTGCGGGGGTTATTCAATCGGCTCGGGGATTGGGTGCTATTTACCTTCCGGCTTAAGTGGACCAACCCCCGCTTTTTCACCCCCGCTAATCCCCGGCTTATCCCCTTTCGATGCGCCATTCTTCGGAGCGTCGTTCTTAATAGGGCCGCCAATCAGACCTTGGATGTCCGCAGCCGCTTTATTGAGTGATTCAAGTCGATCAACGCGCCGGCGTTTGGCATCGACCCAGACTTCCTCGGCATCGAGGATGTCCCGGTAATTGGCAACGCCCGCGCCTTCCTTGAGTCCCAAACTCGCGGCATCGTATGCTTCTGCTGCCGCCTTGATCGTTACTTCCAATTCCTCCAGTTCCTTTCCGGAAACCACCATCTCCGCATGGGCGTTGCCGAGGTTACGACTCAGGCGGAGTTCAGCCCGTAATCGCAATTGCTTGGCGCGGGCGAGATCGTACCGGGCTTCGAGAATATCGCCTTTGTTGCGGTCTTTGGCAAAAAAGTCGAGTGGAACCGAAAAATTTACTTCGAGGCTTGTATCTCCGTTAGACGGTGTGTGCCTGACTCCGAATCCAAGTTCAACATCCGGAACGGCGTTGGCCTGCGCGAGTCTAACCTGGGCTTGGCGTCGCGCGACTTCCGTAGTCATGCGGGCCAGTTCAGGGTTCTGGTCCATGGAAGCCTGCAGTGTTTCAAAGGATGGCGGCTTCGCAAGATTTTCAAGACGCCCTTCAACTTTCTCAAATTTGGCGACCGTACTTCCCCATGTCGCGGCAAGCTCTCGTTTGGCAAGGCGCACACGACTTTCTGAACGCGCTACCTTGGTCTTCTCCTCGCTCCAACGCACAAGGAGCCGAGGAAGAACGACCTTCTCTACAACACCCGCTTCGATGAGTTTCTTGGCCTTGTCGTGAACTTCCTTGGCAATTCTCGCCGCCTCCACATCAATCGCAAGACGTTCGACGGCCGCAAGCAAATTGATGTAGCTTTTCGCGACATCCGTCAGGACCTCGAGTCGTTTCGTCTCAAAATCCCACGCCACCAGCTGTCGGTTCAGTTCAGCAACTTCAATACGTCGAGCGCGTTTACCGCCGAGTTCGATGTCATGGACGATTCGGAGTCGCGTCTGGTATTCTTCAAAGCGTTTGGCATCGTGCGTTCCACCGAAGTTGTTGATGCGAAGTTGAATCTCCGGCGTCGGACCCTCCGCCGCCTGAAATATACGCGCCTCAGCAATACGCATCTCCCACGAAAACGACCGAAGTTCCGGATTGTGAAGCATCGCAAGCGCCATCGCCTGCGAGAGCGTAAGTGTCCCCGTCGGATCAACAAGATCAGGAACCCCATCTGAAGGCGTCGCATGGCCCAGTTGAATACGCGGCGGCTTGAAGATCGGATGACCCTTACCCAGCGCCCTCTTGGGCGTCCAAAAATCCTCAATCTGGGGGTCGGATTGACACCCCAATGCCGTCAGAGCCGTTGCTAAACAGACCGTCCATCCAATCGCACGCATATTCGCATCTCCTGCATCGTGTGTTGAGTCTCATAGGATAACATTCCTCTCACAATTCGCCAGTGGTTTGATCAACATCGTTACCGGTTGACCGACCCAAAAAGCACGATGACAAAGCAAATGGCCCCATTCATGGGCGTGCATCAGGACGCTCATCGTCCGGCTCACCAATAAGCTCAATGGCCTTAATCACACGCCCCATACTGAGATTGATATGACCATAAATCCCAAACAGCCCCGCGGCAATCAACGTATAGACACACGCAGCCGCCACCCCGATCAACACCGACAGTGGGAACTCATAGATCGCCATGACGATATACGTCCCCGCGCAAACAGCTTCAAGAACGGCAAACCCCACCATGCACCACATGAGCTTTCGGTCGGCCTTCTTAACATCAGCCATGACCATCGAACGGATTTCCTCTGGTTTGGATTCTGACATGTCGAACCTCTCATTTCAAAAAAAAGGTGTACTTGTGAAAGATTTCAGGTTTGCGTCCAGTCCTCCCTGTTCCCGGCAAGACGTCGCAACTGCTTCAACCCACTGCCCAGCCGACTCTTGACCGTGCCTTCCGAAATACCGAGAATCTCCGCCACCTCGCGGATTTTCATACCCTCAAAATAGTGAAGGTTAAGCACCAGACGACAGCCCGCCGTAATGCCGTCCATCAGCGATGCAAGAATCTGTCTCTCCTCGTCAGCAAGAATCCGGACAAGCGCAGGATTGGCGGATGAACGATGAGAATGACCTCCATCACACTCCTCGTCACTCGCCTCGCCAACCATCCCGGATTCCGGACGATGTTTTCTCACAGCCTTCCACGCCGCACGCGTCGCAATACGATAAACCCACGCACGAAACGCCGCCGGTTCCTTCAGCCAATAGAGTTTCTTAACGATGATGACAAACGTTTCCTGCAGAACATCCGCCGCAAGATCCTCATGATGAACAATAGTCAGAATATGGCGATACACCGGCGACTGAATCAAACCAAGCAGGTCGTTAAGAGCCCGACGATCACCCATCTGGGCATGAAGAACAAGGTACGATTCCTTGCGGGAAGAAGCCATCGCACGGTCCAATGAAGTAAACAGTCACCAATATCCTATTCGCCGCATGCGTATATAAGATAAGAGACCACCCACGCCCCCGGTGTTCGACGCCAGCCCAAAATTTACGGACTTTCTTCCATTCCCATTGAAATCCTCCCATACATGCTTAGCTTCCGACGTCTCGTCGGGGGCACGCTGCGGAGATTGAAGGATACGCGCGATTCAAGAACCAATATGATCGATCCGCCTCCCACCAATCCAAACTCCCCCTTCCCATCCATCTCCCATCCCTACCAAAACAGAATCGCCAATCCTTATTAACCCCAGGCGCCCCGCCTGGGGCGCGCCGCGGAATTCGAAGAATACGCACGAACCAGGGGACGATAACAACCATCTAAATCTCCCTATCCAAAACCCATTCTCGCTAACACCACACCCCGATACTCCCGCCAAACCCCCCGCCCCCGCGTAATCCTCAACTTCATATCCCCCAACAAATACTTCGCCGATGTTGCTCCAAGACACACCAGCGCTTTCGGACCAAAGTCACAACAAACCACCATTGATAATAAAACACCACTCATACCATACACATCAGTTCCTAAAATGTTCGCGCCCAAAGAAATAACCCGCCACCCAATCCGCTCCCTGATACAATCCATCGCCCCCAACCAGGCAGCAGAATGCACTCAAAACCCATCAGTATCCCGACCCGATTGCACCTCACCCCCATCCCCATCCCCATCCTCATCCTTTTGATGACCGCTTCATGCCAATTCATGGCCTGCATTTCCACACCCCAAAACACCCTCCCCACGCCCGGCAAACCCCAATCCTCCACCTCCGACCCAAACGACGGCTGGGGCGACTACACACGCCTTTACCGAAACAAAAAAGGCCAAATCATCGAACTCAACCTCGGCGGCAAAAACATGACCGACCGACTCTTCCAGAAAATCAAGACCCTCCCTTATCTCAAAACCCTTTCTCTCGATGGCACACTCATCACCAACGACCTCCTCAAAAAAGTCGCACGCCTCAAACCACTCCGACGCCTCAACATGCGCGACCCCTACCTTAACACCCTCGACCTCAGCATCCTCGACAACTCCCCCATCCACACCATCAATCTCGCCGCCATCAACTTCGCCAAAGAAAAAATCACCTGGTTCAAAAACCCCACCTCACTCAAGTCCCTCTACCTCTTCAGAACCAAAGGCATCAAACACATTGCCCCCAAAATCGCCAACACCAAATCTCTGACTTCCATCTCCCTCGCCTACTCTGATGTATCGGATTCAGATGTAAAGAAAATCGTAACCCATCCCGGACTCTTTTACCTGGATCTTCAAACGACATCGGTGTCAGACGACGCCCTGGGTTCCATAGCTTCATCGAATTCCTTAAAGATGCTGATAGTTTCCGATTGCTTCGTAACGCGCAAAGGCGTCAACACCCTCCGCAAACACTCTCCCCACCTCGACATCTACTCCGACCGGAACTAACACAAAACTCCCACCGCCCATCTTTCTCCCACATCTGTCAACCTAAAATCACCAATCTTATTAGCCCCCATCGCCCCTGATGGGGGCCCGTGGCGGAACACGAAGCATCCGCGCGTAAGTTCAACCATCCACAAACAACCAGACTCCCACCCATCAAAACTCCCTTCACCGTTCTTTCCCCCGCTTCTGTCAACCTAAAATAATCAATCTCCATTAGCCCCCGACGCCCTCGTCGGGGGCGCGCCGCGGAATCCGAAGCCTCCGCGCGATCCAAAAACCAAATTCGTCAAACAGCCTCCCGCAAAAATCAAACTCCTCTCGCCAACCCATCTCCCATCCCTCCCAACCCAAAACCACCTCGCCTTATTAACCCCAGGCGCCCCGCCTGGGGCGCGCCGCAGAACTCGAAGAATCCGCGCGAACCAGGGGACGATAACAACCATCGATATCCATCGATCAAATCCCCCTCCCCGCCAACACCACACCCCAATACTCCCTCCACACCCCCCGCTCCCGCGTAATCCTCAACTTCATATCCCCCAGCAAATACTTCGCCGAGGTCGCCCCCAGACACACCAGCGCCTTCGGACAAGTAATCTCAATCTGCTTCTCCAAATACGGCTTCGCCTCCGCCGCGTCAGTTGATCTTAATTGTCTTAGACTAAATAGAGTTTTGTCAGATTGCAAAAACACCGCTCTCTTTTTGCTCTAAAGCTGCCCGAATAAACCCACACGCTACGTTGGGATAGTTGCGAGCAGTTAGATTCGAGATTTCCCACTGTGCACCTATTTCTACATCTTCACCGTGCCCGGAAGCATTACGTACTTGCCCCAAGTATTTCGCCGCCTCTATAACCTTTTTGGGAAGTTTGTCTCCTGTTCTGAATTTCTCAAGCTTTTGGATGATTCCCGATGTGCCGGCAAGGCTGACCGTCATTGATGATGCCAATTCCGCGATAAACGATTCAACGGCATTACCGGCTTCATTGATGGCGTCTCTAATCTCGCCAGCGTTAGCCTTCAGAAAGGAGTTTGCTAATGGCTGCAATACCGTGGCTCGCCCAACGCGATCTCCATGTGGCTCGATCAAGTTTCTTACATGTGATTCAGCGGAAACGGCATCTACACACGCTGACGCAAGAGGAAGCAAGTCAATTTCAGTTCCCCCCGGATTAATAGTGTATTGTCCCCCTCCTTCAGAGTTTATGGCCCTGGTGTAAGTGCCTAAACTAATTAACGTGTCCATTATCTCATCGCGATCTAGGTCCAAATTCAAAAGTGATTTTAATTGACCTGCCGCATTGCTGGCCGAGTTTGTAGCACGTAATCGCTCGCGAAATCGAATAAATGGATCATACGATTCAAGTGCCAATCTTAACATTGTGGCGCGAGCGTCGTCTCTCGGAGCCCCTGCGAATGCTGCTAATGGAGGTATTGGATAGTAATCGCCTGTATCCTTTCTGAGTAGTCCAAGATCTACTGCAAGGCCAAGGGCTTGATCAGCTTTATTCTCCGACATGTCGCAGAATTCGGCTACCGCAGTTTTGTTGGCGTGACCAAAACTGTGGACAGCATCAACCACACTCACAACTAGCTCGGCCGTCACATGAAAGAATCGTCTTGGCATCAGGATTCGCCTTCAGTGTCGTCCGTTTGTTCATGATCGATGTTGTCTTTGTCTGAAATGTCTCGCAATAACTGTTTCAATTGTGAACCAAGTCTGGCAATTTCTGATGCCGCGCACTCTATATTTATTGTTATGTTGACATTGACACCCGCAGCGACAGTGTCGGGCAAGCGATGGTTGATTTCCGATCGCTTGAGTGGCGTACTAGGTGCGATTGGCGGAATTTGATCTACCGGGTTTTCTTTCACCTTTGATGGCACATCAACCGTTTTTACATCCACTGCCGTAAGTTTTCCGTCCTCTTCACGAAGCAGTTCGGCCGCTCTAAGAATGTCCACTACGCATCGTGCCCCCCTCATTACACCGGCATTCTTTTTTTCTCCGGCAGAGTATGCTATGTGGCTCTTGATCGTCCCTTCATCCATTCCATTTCGAATTGTGACCGCACCTAGGATTCTCGACAAGAATTCAGTTTCGCGCACGATCGTTCGCCAAAGCCTTCGAATTTCGTCGGGCATTTCATGTAGCAATGCTTGTGCAAGTTCCCTTCCGTAGGGAGTGCACTCCTTATTTCGACCTCCCTGCAGAATTCCTGCGTCGACCAGAAAGCCTACATTTCGACTAATTGCTGTTTTGTGCAACATGGTCTGTCGGCTTACGTCATCAAGGCTACTTTCTGCTTCAAATTGTGCGTACCCCTTTACAATCTTGACAATTTCTTCGTATGAAGATTTTGGCAGTCTGAACTTTTCCTCAGCCATAAGTGTCTCCTGTAAAACGAGTTGCTTGTCAAGATCGAGCTTTCTCTGCCCTCTCTTGCAAGATCAGAGTTTGCACCGTTTTTAGCCCCAGTCTGGCATATCTTGTGTTTGCTGGGCATTCCTTGCGTGTTGCAACCGGTTTGGCATTTAGTGCGGTAGAGTCAATTAGATCATAAAGCGAGTGCTCGCTTAGTCAAGGTAAATCCGTGGTTTGTGAGCATTTGGATATTCGCCTCGTTGTTCTGCATCCACCCAATCTCTTGTGATTAGATTTCGATGTCTGGCTTACCCCACCCTCTCCACCACCTTCAACAAATCTTCCCAAACCCGCCTCCGATTCTCCGCCGTATACTGCCTCAACAAATACGCCGGATGAAACGTCGGCATCAACGGCACGCCCCGATACTCCCGCCACACACCCCGCTCCCGAGTTATCCTCAACTTCATATCCCCCAACAGATACTTCGCCGATGTCGCACCCAGGCACACCAGCGCCTTCGGGCAGATAATCTCAATCTGCTTCTCCAGGTAAGGCTTCGCCTCCGCCGCCTCCTCAGGCGTCGGAACCCTGTTGCCCGGCGGGCGCGTCTTCACAATATTCGCAATATAAACCTTTTCCCTTGACAGCCCCATCGCCTTAATCTGCTTGTCCAATAGCTTCCCACTCCGCCCCACAAACGGCCGCCCCAACCGATCCTCCTCCGCGCCCGGCCCCTCACCCACAAACATCACATCCGCATCCGCATACCCCTCCCCGAACACCACATTCGTCCATCCCGTCGACGACCCCGGACACCCCGCATCCACAAATTCCTGCTTCAATTTCTCCAGCGCAGCCTCTTTCTCATCCAGCGCAAGGTCCATGCGCACAATCGGTTCGCTCGACGGTTTCAATAACGACATTTGTTCCTCCGATATCCCATGTCCACCTCCAAATCCCCCGGATTTCCCTGAAAACGACGGTCCGCCCCC